>NZ_JBYVJX010000004.1:0-317550 GCF_058147125.1 Polaribacter sp. 2405UD43-2
TTTGGTTACTTGCATTAGCGCAAGGTATACTGATTTTTTAAGAGCATCATCCGTAGGGAATGCCATTTTGTTTTTGGATACTGCCTTCTATTTACACAAAATTTTGGACAGTGTCTTTTGGAAAGTATCTTATTTTACATCTTTCATTAATTCTTTTACAGAACGAATTAATTGCTGATCAATTCCATTATCAATTTTACCAGGCATATTTTTAACTTTTATAGTTGGTTCTGTTTGGTTATTTTCCATCCATTGTCCAGCTTTATTTTTAGCACTTATAGGCACAACTCCCCAATAAGAACCATTAGGTAAACCTTCCCAACCTGCAAAACTACAGGTTCCAGGAACTGGCATTCCAACGGTTTTTCCTATTTTTAAATCTGTATAACCAGAAGCGTAACAATGTCCATCAGAATACATACTTTCATTAAAAATAGACAAAGTAGGTTTTGTCCATCTACTTGTAGGTTCACCACCTACAATTTTGGCTTCTGTAGCATAGGTTATAAAGGGAACTCCAGTAAAAAACATTGCTAAATCTGCAACTAAATCTCCACCACCATTAAAACGAGTATCAATAATAACCCCTTTTTTGTCTAAATATTTACCCATCATATCTTGATAAATACTTCTGTATGGACCATCACTCATACCAGGAATATGAACATATCCTAATTGTCCATTACTTAATTTTTCTACTTCTTTTTCATTTATTTTTACCCATCTTTTATATAATAAACGATTTTCTGAACCTAAAGAAATTGGTTTTACAGTAATGGTTTGTTGTTTTTTTGTTTTTGGATCAAAAATATCTAACAACATAAATTTACCAGATTTTCTGTTTAAATATTTTGCAACATCTTGATTTTTATTAATAGTTATTCCATCAATCTTTTTGATAATCATACCAGATTTTACTTTAAATTTTGCTTTATCTAAAGGTCCACCTTTTATAATTTCTTTTATAAGAATACCATCTTTTTTATGCTTATAATCCATAAAAATACCTAAAGAAGCAGTGGCATCTGCATTCGAAACATTACTACCTCTATAACCAGCACCTGCATGAGATACATTTAATTCTCCTAACATTTCTGATAACATTTCAGAAAATTCATATCCATTACCAATATGTGGAAGATATTTTTGGTATTCTTTTTTCATTTTTTTCCAGTTAATTCCATGAAAAGTAGGTTCGTAGAAAATTGCATTGGTTCTTATCCAAACATGATCAAACATAGCTTGTCTTTCTGCATATTCATCTAGTTTTATTTCTCCTTTAATTTTTACTGATTTCCTTTTTTTAGACGCCGGATTTAACTTTGAAATTTTTCCTCCACTTAAAAAATAAGGAACTTCAATTTTTTAAAAAGAACAAATATAGCTTCAAACTATCTAGTTTATTTTATCAGAATTTTTTTCCTAAAGGCTTTTAAATCCTTAAAGTTTTAGCTTTGGAATTTCATAAAAAACATAAAAAAATGAATACTCAAAAAAACATTTCAGAAGTAGCTTTACAATGGCAAGAAGACAAAAAACAGTATGTAAAAAAATCAACTATCTCGTCGTATATACTTCTAATTAAAAATCACCTTTCTCCTGCTTTTGGCAGTAATAGTGAGGTTACCGAAGAAGAAGTGCAAAACTTCGTTTTAAAAAAATTACAAGAAGGATTAAGTAAAAAAACCATAAAAGATATGCTTATTGTACTTAATATGATACTCAAATTTGGAGCTAAAAACAAATGGCTGGTTTATCAATCTTTTGACATCCGTTTTCCTACCGAATACAAAAAAGAACAATTGGAGGTGTTGAGTCGTAAAGACCAAAAAAAAGTGATGCACTACATTCAAGATAACTTTACATTTAAAAACCTAGGTATTCATCTGTGTTTAAGTACAGGAATCCGCATTGGAGAAGTTTGCGCCCTCACTTGGAGCGATATCAATACAGATACCGGAATTATTCATATTAACAAAACCATACAACGCATTTATACCATAGAAAACGGCATAGGAAAAACAGAACTGCATATAGACAGCCCAAAAACAACAAACTCTATTAGAGAAATCCCGATGAACAGCGAGTTGTTAAAAATGCTAAAACCCATAAAAAAAATAGTCAACAATTCCTTTTTTGTGTTGACCAACGAAGCAAAACCAACAGAACCTAGAACCTATCGAATTTATTATAAAAAGTTTTTAAACAACCTTAATATTCCTTATTTAAAATTCCACGGACTACGCCATAGTTTTGCTACGCGCTGTATAGAAAGTAATTGCGATTATAAAACGGTAAGTGTGCTTTTGGGGCACGCCAATATTAGTACAACCCTAAACTTATACGTGCACCCCAATGAAGAACAAAAGAAAAAAGTGATTAACAAAATGTTTAGGTGGTTGAAATGATATTTCTTACATTTAGGTTTCCTAAAAAACTTGTAATAACAGGTATTTGCTTAATATAGTATGTTAAAAACTGTAAAAAAATGTTAATAAGTATTGCTAAATGGTATAAAAAATGTAATTTTGTGGCATTAAAGCACAATAACATTTGTGTTTATTTAGCATTAGACAGTATATATACTAACAATAATACACCTTCCTTGCCTCTTAACAATGCACACTCGGAAGGTTTTTTCTTTTAATGCTATGAGTAAACAAAAATACAACAAACCACCATTATCTTTTCAAGATCAATTAACTCAATTACAAAACAGAAACTTAACGGTTCAATATTTAGGTATTCCATCTGATGGAAACGGTAATTTATTAAAATGGAAAAATGAGCCTCTTTGGCAATAATTATATGAGTACACAACCCGAACAAATCTTAGAAAACAATTTAGTAAGTCAATTAACTCAATTAGGTTATGAAAAAGTAATTATAAAAGATGAAGCCGATTTATTAATCAATCTAAAATTACAATTAGAAAAGCATAATAAAATTGCATTATCCGATAATGATTTTAAGCAAGTTTTAAATTATATCAACAAGGGTTCTATATTTCAACGAGCCAAAATTCTGCGTGATAGAGTGCCATTTATCAACGATAAAGGCGAAAACAAAACCATAGAACTTATTAATCAAATCCATTGGTGTAAAAACGAGTTTCAAGTTACCCAACAAGTAACTATGGAAGGCAAATACAAAAACCGTTATGATGTTACTATTCTCGTAAACGGTTTGCCCTTGGTGCAAATAGAATTAAAACGCAGAGGATTAGAACTAAAAGAAGCATTTAATCAAATAAACAGATACGAGCGTCATAGTTTTGGAGCTGGAGCTGGTTTGTTTCAGTTTTTACAACTATTTGTAATTAGCAATGGTGTGAACACAAAATACTATGCTAATAGCCCAATAAAAGCACGTAGTTTTAAGCAAACTTTTTATTGGAGCGACACCAATAATAAATCTGTTACCCAACTTTCTAAGTTTACCGATATATTTTTAGAGCCTTGTCATATCTCTAAAATGATTACGAGATATGTTGTGCTTAACGAATCTGCCAAAATTTTAATGGTACTACGTCCTTATCAATACTTTGCAGTAGAAGCCATTATTGAACGCGTTAAAAACACCACCAAAAACGGTTTTATTTGGCACACCACAGGTTCGGGAAAAACCTTAACTAGTTTTAAGGCTAGTCAAATTTTAACGCATATGCCTAAAGTGCATAAGGTAATTTTTGTGGTCGATAGAAAAGATTTGGATTATCAAACTACCAAAGAATTTAATAGTTTTAGCAAAGGCAGTATTGACGGCACAAACAATACCAAAGCTTTAGTAAAACAATTATCTGGTGATAATAAATTGATTGTCACCACCATTCAAAAACTAAATACTGCGATTAGTAAGGCAAAGTATTTAAATGAAATGGAAGTTTTAAAAGACAAACGTGTGGTTTTTATCTTTGATGAATGCCATCGTAGTCAGTTTGGAAAAACACACGAAGACATTAAAAACTTCTTTAAAAATTGCCAAATGTTTGGTTTTACAGGAACACCAATTTTTGAAGACAATGCAGGCACCAACGAATTTGGAAAACGAACAACAGCAATGTTGTTTGGTGGCGAAAAAGCCTTACACAAATATGTAATTACTGATGCCATTCGGGATGAAAATGTGTTGAAATTTTCCATTGAATACATTAATACATTTAAGAAGAAAGAACATATTTTAGATATTGACGTAGAAGCTATAGACGAAAAGGAAGTAATGGAAGCACCTAAGCGTTTAGACGCCATTACGGAATACATTATTGCCAATCACAACCGCAAAACTCACAATAAAGAGTTTACCGCAATAATGTGCGTAAGCAATGTAGAAACGCTTATTAAATACTACCAACTTTTTAAAGCGAAAGACCACAATTTAAAAATAGCCACAATCTTTTCGTATCAAGCCAACGAAGAAGATAAAGACGCTTTAGGTTTTACTACTTCCGACTTTGACGAAGTAGATTTGAATGTTGTTGCTGAGACAAAAACCGATTATAATTCCAAACACACTAGAGAACATTTAGATAGCTTTATTGCAGATTACAACAAAACATTTGGCACAAATTATTCTACAAAAGACACCCAAAGTTATTACAACTATTACAACGATATTACCAAAAGAGTAAAACACAAACAAGTTGATATTTTATTAGTCGTAAATATGTTTTTAACTGGCTTTGACAGTAAAACACTGAATACTATTTATGTAGATAAAAACTTAAAATATCACGGTTTAATTCAAGCATATTCAAGAACAAATAGAATTTTAAATGAAGTAAAATCACAGGGAAATGTTGTTTGTTTTAGAAACTTAAAAAAACATACAGATGATGCCATTGCATTGTTTTCAAACATAGAATCTAAAGATGAAATAATCATTAAACCTTATGAAGATTATGTAAGAAAAATGAATGATGCTTTTATTCAATTATTGCAAATTACACCAACTATTGATAGTGTTTCTCATTTAGAAAGTGAAGAAGATGAGTTGGCTTTTGCCAAAGCGTTTAGAGAATTAATGCGAACCTTAAATGTTTTAAAAACGTTTACAGAGTTTACATTTGATGATATTAGTATAAACGAACAAACGTTTGAAGATTATAAAAGCAAGTATTTAGATTTAAGAGATAAAGTAAAAAGAGAAAATGCAAAAGAAAAAATTTCTATTTTAAACGATATTGATTTTGAATTAGAGTTAATACATAGAGACGAAATAAATGTCACTTACATTTTAAAATTACTTGCAAATCTTAAAAACTCAGTATCTGCTGATGAGAAAGAAAAACACCTAAAAAACATTATGGATATTGTAGCTGGGGACACTAAACTTAGAAGCAAGCGTGAATTGATTGAGAAATTCATAAACGAACATTTACCAATAATTGAAGATTCGGAGGATATTCCAGATGAGTTTGTTCAGTTTATGACGACTGAAAAATTACAAGCCATAAAATCTTTAAGTGAAGAAGAAGGATTAGATTCTAATAAACTAGAAAAAGTTATTGGTGATTATATGTTTACGGAGAAAATTCCTTTGCGTGATGATATTATTGGAACAATGAAAACGCGTCCAAGCCTAAAAGAAAGAAAGACGAAAGCAGAACGAATTACAAATAGAATTCTTGAGTTTGTAGAAACATTTATAAGCGGGATAACTAATGTTTGATATAAATCTTATTCAAACAACAACACCTAATACAACACCTGAAAAACAAAACCCTTGAAAATCAAATGATTACAAGGGTTTTTTTTGCGGAGAAAGAGGGATTCGAACCCCCGGACCTGTTACAGTCAACAGTTTTCAAGACTGCCGCATTCGACCACTCTGCCATTTCTCCAGTGTGTCTCATCAGGCATTCCCTGAATGCGGATGCAAATATAGAAAGCTTTTTTATTTTTTGAAAACAAAAAACCCATTATTTTTTATCTTTTTTGAATATCATTAAATACAAAGTATATCTTTCTAATTATCAATGTATATTAATGATAAAAACCCTTTAGAAATCATTACAAAGTCAATCTAAATTCAATTTTCTTCTAGTCAGTTTAGTATATTTGCTACAATTATTCTAATATTTTTATTATGTCATTTAATTCTTTCGGAAATTTATTAAAAATTACTACTTACGGAGAATCTCACGGAACTGCTATTGGAGGTATTATTGATGGATTTCCTGCTGGTTTAGAAGTAGATTTTGACGCAATTCAAAAAGAATTAGATAGACGTAAACCTGGACAATCTAAAATTGTAACGCAACGTAAAGAACCTGATACTGTTGAGTTTTTGTCAGGAATTTTTGAAGGTAAAACAACGGGTACTTCTATAGGATTTATTATTAAAAACACAAACCAAAAGAGTAAAGATTACAATCATAACACTAATGTATATAGACCTTCTCATGCCGATTATACTTACGACCAAAAATATGGTTTCAGAGATTTTAGAGGCGGTGGTAGAAGTTCTGCTCGTGAAACCGCAAATTGGGTAGTTGCTGGTGCTTTAGCAAAACAATTAATTGCAAGTATAAATATTAATGCTTTTACAAGTTCTGTTGGTGATATTTTTATAGACAAACCTTATCAAGATTTAGATTTTACTAAAACCGAAAGTAATATTGTACGTTGTCCTGATGAAGTTTCTGCAGAAAAAATGATTACTAAAATTAAAGAAATTAGAAAAGCAGGTGATACAATTGGAGGCACAATAACTTGTGTTGCGCAAAATGTTCCTGTAGGTTTAGGAGAACCCATTTTTAAAAAATTACACGCAGAATTGGGGAGCGCAATGCTATCTATAAACGCTGTAAAAGGTTTTGAATTTGGTAGCGGATTTTGTGGTGCAAAAATGAAAGGTTCTGAACATAATGACATTTTTAATAAAGATGGCTCTACTCAATCTAATTTGTCTGGCGGAATTCAAGGTGGTATTTCTAACGGAATGGATATTTACTTTAGAGTTGCATTTAAACCTGTGGCAACGATTATGAGTTCTCAACAAACCATAAATTCTGAAAATGAAGTGACTGAGATTACAGGAAAAGGAAGACACGACCCTTGTGTTGTGCCAAGAGCTGTACCCATTGTAGAAGCTATGACTGCTTTGGTTTTAGCTGATTATTACTTACTAAATAGAACAAGAGCTATATAAAACAAAAAAGCGAAACTTTAAAAGTTTCGCTTTTTTTATGCTCTCTAAAATGACTTATTTTATTAGCTTATCAAAATCGTAGAAGTAAAAATTTTGAGCATTATTCATAGCTACAAACAAACCACTTTTAAATGTTTTATTTAAAGGAACGTTAACAACATCACAACCATCTGTTTCTGTTGTTGTTAAATTTATAGCTTTTACAAATTCGTTTGTTTTTCTATCAAATAGATTAAATTGTCCTTTTTGTTGGTCTGAAACAATAATATAACCAGCTTGGTTATCTAATTTTGCAATAGCAATTCCTTCAATATCTCTTTTAAAATATTCGCCACCAAAACAAGCAACTTCTTTATCTCCTTTTGATGGTTCTGCATAATATTTACGTATACAATGCATTTCATCAGAATAATAAACAAAACCCATTTCTGCATCAATAGCAATAGCTTCAATTTCTTTTTTACCGCTAAACTCTCCAAATTTACGAACCAAAGTTGTATTTATTTGAGAGTTCTCTAAATCTAGTTTATATTGATATAAATATCCTTTTTTAGGGCCAGTTTTTCTTCCTACAATTGTATAAAAACTACTATCTATCGGCGATTTATAAAAAGCAACTCCCATAGGTAATTTGTTTTCAATAGTTTTTTCATCCTCAAAAACAGGGACACCTCCTTGATCTAAAGGTTTCATATCTGGAATAGAAAAAATTCTAATCTGTTGTTTTTCTCTTTCTGTAAACACTAACAAATCTACCTTTACAGAATCATTTATTTGAAAACCATAGGAAACATCTACGTTATTAGGTCTTTTGATATTTCTAATAGTTTTATTTTCTATAATTTCACCTTCTAAATCGAAAGCATAAATAGCGCCATCTGTACTCTTATCTGTTCCAAAAACAATACTTTTTGATGGATCTGTTGGATGTACCCAAATTGCAGGATCATCAGTATCATTTTGTGTTTTCTTTGTAATTACATCTGGTGTAATTGCAGGTAAATTACTTCCTTTTGTGCACGAAAACAGTAAAAAAGCACCTAGAATGAAGATGCTTTTTTGTAAAGCTTTTTTTTTGTTTAAATTCATTTTACTTTTTGAATAAATCATATTTTAAACCTAATGTAATTCTTCTTCCATAGTATTCTATTTGCATAGTTCTCGCTTTTACACCTTGAAAATAACGTAAAGGTTGATCTGTAATATTATTTATAGAAAAATAAGCACTAAATCCGTTTCCTATTCTGTAAGACCCGTTAAAATCTACTAAAAATTGCTTACCATAATATCTATCTCCAAAAGCACTACTTCCAATTTCATCAATATAAGAATCTGAATAATTTGCAGATGCACGTAAACTCAACTTATTACTAGCATATGCTAATGATGCATTTAACATATTTGGAGCAGTACCTGGTAAATCTAAATCTGTTCTTTCATCTCCATCACTATTTTTTACACCATCAGCCCTAGAAGTTAAATATGTATAGTTTAACATTATGCTAAAGTTTTTAGCAAACCCTGGCAAGAAATCTAACTGACGTTGGAGACTAACCTCTGCCCCAAGAATACTAGCATCGTCTCCATTTTGTTTTTGATATATATCAAAACCTTTAGTACCAACACCATAAATATCAGAAATTGCCTTTGTTCTGTTATCATAAACAAAGTTTTTAATACTTTTTTGGAACACTCCTCCAGATACAATTCCTAAACTTGTAAAATAGTGTTCTGCCATTAAATCAAAATTCATTGAGGTTGTTGCACTTAATTCTGGATTACCTAAAAATATTTTGCCGTCATCATTTACAACATCTATATTAGGTACAATATCCTGATAATTAGGTCTTGCCAAAGTATTTGTCCAAGCAAAACGCAATACAGATCTATCATTTAAATTATACTTTAAATGCACACCTGGTAAAATATTTACATAATCTTTTTCTTTTGTTATTGTACCAAGAGCATTTTTTTCATCTAAAATTAGATTACCTGTTGCTTCTGTTTTTGTAGATTCTATTCTTAAACCTACTAATAATGTTAATTTATCAGATAGCTTTTGATTAGCCATAAAATATCCAGCATAAACGTGTTCTTTTACTGTGTAATTTTTTCTAAGATACTCACTAGGCTCATCTTTCTCTTTAAATAAAGAAGCATTTTTTAAATCTAAGCTTCCTAAAAACTTGTTATCTACAAATTTTCCTGCAGCATATTTACTTCCTGCTAAGTAATTTGGATCTGTTTGATCTAATAAAGGTAAAGCTGTTAAATCTTTAAAAGCATCATTTAAAGGATCATACTCAAAAAAATTATTTTTTCTTTTTTTATCTTTTATCTTAGAACGAACACCAAACTTAATAAAACCTTCATTTGTATTAAAAAAGTTTACAGGTAATTTAAAATTTACAAACGTATTAAAATCTTCTTCGTCTGTATATTGATTTTCTTCTGTGATTTCTTTTAATTTAAACTTACTAAAAGCTACATCATTATTATTTACAGGTGTAATTAAAGGAAATTCTGTATCTTTTAAATTTTCATTTAAAGCTATTTTTTTTGCATTATATGAAATATAACGCTCGTTTAAACGCTCTTCCGAAGCTTTTGCATAAGAACTCATCCAGTCCATTTTTAAGCTACCAAATAAATGATTTCCTCCTAAGCTATAGTTTTGCATACGTTGATCTTCTAGACGCCTATTTTTATTTCTATTATTATCTATACCTCCTTTTGTTTGTCTATCTATTTCACCTGTATATCCAATAATATTATTTGAAGCATCTAACTCTGCTCCGATTTTTTTATAACGTAGTCTAAATCGATTTTCTCTATCGTCTCTCCAGTTATACATCGTTTTTAAATAAATTTTATTATTTGCATTAAGAGCAAAATCAAAATTAGCAGAAAAACTTCTACGAATACGTTCTACTAGATAGGTTCTTATATCAGATTCACCAATATATGGTTTTACAGTTACGTCATCACCAGCTTTATTTTCAGCTTTATTTGTCCATTCAGCTTCTACATTATCAGAACCAAAGTCATTATCATTTACTGTTGCAGAAATCATCCATCCGAATTTTCCACTTTTAGATCTATCTCCTACTAAAAACGATCCGTTTAAAATCTTTTTATCTGTTATTGTATTTATACCTGAACCTACAGTTGTAGATAATCTGAAAGCTTGTGGTGCAGTTCTTGTTACTAAATTTACAGAACCACCTAAAGCATCTGCATCCATATCTGGCGTTACTGCTTTGTTAACTTGTATAGATTGAATCATATCTGAAGGAATTAAATCCATCTGTACATTTCTGTTATCTCCTTCAGCAGAAGGAATTCTACTACCATTTAAAGTTACAGAGTTTAATTGAGGAGAAAGACCTCTAATAATAATATTTCTTGCTTCTCCTTGATCTACTTGCATTGTAATACCAGAAATTCTCTTAACAGCATCTCCAATATTAGCATCAGGAAATTTACCAATTTGATCTGTAGAAACCACATTGGTAATATTCATATTATTTTTTTGGGTATTTAATGCTTTCGCTTGACTACCTATCCTATAAGATCTAATTTCAATTTCGTCGAGTGCTATATTCTCAGATTTCAATTCTAATTTAACCTCTGTAGTTTCATTTTCTTTTATCACAATTTCTTTAATGATATCTTTATATCCTAAATAGCTTACTTTAATAGTTTGTTTACCTACAGGAACAGATATAATAGTAAATTTACCATCAAAATCAGAAATATCTCCTTTTTTAATATTTTCGACAACAACATTTGCTCCAGGAACATATATTCCATTTTCATCAATAATTAAACCTTGTATATTACCCGTTTGAGCAACTGATTTAAGTGCCGTAAACGATAAACATATCGTTACAAAAAAAAGTTTTAATAAGTTAATTTGTTTCATTTTTAGTTTTGTTTTTGTTAATACAAAGGTAAAATTGGTGAACACCATCATCGTTATCTAAATGAAAACAAAAAGCTAATTTTAAACTAAAAAATGATTGTTTTTAACTTTTTAATTAAGAAAAATTTACATTAAGCTTTTATAAAAAACTTAACTAGTTTTTTTTAATAAAAAAAGACTATCTTATAAATAAAATAGTCTTTACTAATTTTTAAGCTTGACCTGTGGGGCCAAAATTCATTGGAATCGGAGGTTGCTCATAATCTTTTATTTCTCCGTTTTGTTGTTCAAACTTACGAACATTATCTGCTAAAGCTTTGGTTAATCTCTTAGCATGTTGTGGCGTTAAAATAATTCTAGATTTTACTTTTGCCTTGGGTACACCTGGCATAATATTAATAAAATCTACAATAAATTCTGATATTGAATGATTAATGATTGCCAAATTAGAATAGGTTCCTTCTGCAATTTCTTGATCTAATTCAATGTTTATTTGTCCTTCTTCGTTTTGATTTTCTTCCATAATTTATAGTGTTAAATGGTGTATTTATTTAATCGTATTAAAAAGAAAAAGTTGAATTGAATAGTGTAATTAACTTACAGTAAACAATTCAACTTTTAAATATGTAAACGTTTACACGTTATTTAGAAACTTTGTTCTATTTCATCTTTTGGACCTACAATAATATTATCATAAGTTCTCATACCTGTACCTGCTGGTATTTTCTTACCAACAATTACATTTTCTTTTAAACCTTCTAAAGTATCAATTTTACCATTAACTGCTGCTTCGTTTAATACTTTTGTAGTTTCCTGGAAAGAAGCCGCAGAAATAAACGATTTAGTTTGTAATGAAGCTCTTGTAATACCTTGCAACACTTGTTCTGCTGTTGCTGGTCTTGCATCTCTTGCTTCCACTAAGTTCTGATCATTTCTTCTTAATAAGGAATTTTCATCTCTTAATTGACGTGCAGAAATAATTTGACCTGCTTTTAAATTTTCAGAATCTCCGGCATTTTCAACAACTTTCATTCCGTAAATTGCATCATTGTCTTTTATAAAGTCAATTTTATGGATTAATTGATTCTCTAAGAATAAAGTATCTCCTGAATCTATAATTTTAACTTTACGCATCATTTGACGTACAACAACTTCGAAATGTTTGTCGTTAATTTTTACACCTTGTAAACGATATACTTCTTGAATTTCGTTTACTAAGTATTCTTGTACTGCTGATGGTCCTTTAATTCTTAAAATATCAGAAGGAGTTGTAGCTCCATCAGATAATGGCATACCCGCTTTAATAAAGTCGTTTTCTTGTACTAAAATCTGATTAGAAAGTTTTACTAAATACTTTTTAATTTCACCTGTTTTAGATTCAACAATAATTTCTCTATTACCACGCTTAATTTTACCAAAAGAAACCACACCATCAATTTCTGAAACCACAGACGGATTAGAAGGATTACGTGCTTCAAACAATTCTGTTACACGTGGTAAACCTCCTGTAATATCTCCTGCTTTACCAGATTTTCTTGGTATTTTTACTAATGTATGACCTTGCTCAACTTTATCACCATCATTTACCATTAAATGTGCACCTACAGGTAAACTATAAGAACGTAAAGCGTTACCATCATTATCTTCAATAATTAAAGAAGCAATAATTTTCTTGTTCTTAGAATCTGTAATTACTTTTTCTTGGAAACCAGTTTGTTCATCAATCTCTACAGAGTAGTTTATACCTTGTTCTAAATTATCAAACTTCACTTTTCCAGAAAATTCTGAAACTATGACACCATTAAATGGATCCCATTGTACAATAACATCTCCCTTTTTAATCGATTTTCTCTCTTTATCGAAAATGATAGAACCGTAAGGAATAATATTTGTACTCTGAGTAATTCCTGTTTTCTTATCGATAATTTTAATTTCGGCAGTTCTAGAGATTACTATATCAGCTTCGTTACCATCATTATCTTTACCAACAACTGTTCGTAAATCTTCGATAACAACTTTACCATCAAACTTAGCAATTAATTTATTTTCTTCTGATATATTACCAGCAACCCCACCAACGTGGAAAGTACGCAATGTTAACTGTGTACCAGGCTCTCCAATAGATTGTGCTGCTATTACACCTACAGCTTCACCAATTTGAACTTTATTACGAGTAGATAAACTCTGTCCATAACATTTTGCACAAATACCTTTTGATGATTCACAAGTTAATGGAGATCTTACTTCTAATTTATCAATTCCAGAATTTTGCACTTCATCTGCTAATTGAATAGAAATTGGCTGATTTGCTTCTAAAAGAATATCTCCTGTTACTGGATGATATACATTATTTAAAGAAATACGACCTTCAATTCTGTCTGATAAAGATTCTACAATCTCATCATTTTTCTTTAAAGGAGTAACTTCTAATCCTCTTAAAGTACCACAATCTTCTTCGTTAATAATAACATCTTGAGATACATCTACCAATCTACGTGTTAAGTAACCAGCATCTGCCGTTTTTAATGCGGTATCAGCTAAACCTTTACGTGCACCGTGAGTTGAGATAAAGTATTCTAAAATTGATAACCCTTCCTTAAAGTTTGAAAGAATTGGATTCTCGATAATTTCTCCACCACCTGCTGTAGATTTTTTAGGTTTTGCCATTAATCCACGCATACCTGTTAACTGACGAATTTGTTCTTTAGAACCCCTTGCACCAGAATCTAGCATCATATATACTGAGTTGAAACCTTGTTGGTCTTCACGTAAACGTTTCATAGATAACTCAGTTAATCTGTTATTGGTAGAACCCCAAACATCAATTACCTGATTGTAACGCTCTTTCTGCGTTAACATACCCATATTATAGTTACCTACAATACCATCTACTTCTTTATTAGCTTCAGCAATCATAGATTGCTTTTCTGCTGGAATAATGATATCTCCTAATGAGAATGATAAACCACCTTCAAAGGCGTATTTATATCCCATATTTTTTATTTGATCTAAAAACTCTCCAGTAGTAGGAATGTCAGTAGCTTTTAAAATACCACCAATAATTCCTCTTAAGTTTTTCTTAGTCAATACCTCATTAATATAGCCTGCTGCTGCAGGAACAACTTCGTTAAATAAAACTCTACCTACAGTAGTTTTTATAATTTTTGTTACTAATTCTCCGTTTTCATCAATATCTTGAGTTCTAACTTTAATTCCAGCATTTAAGTCTACCATTTCTTCGTTAAAAGCAATGGTTACTTCTTCTGGTGAATAGAAAGTCAATCCTTCTCCTTTAATTGGTACTTCTGGAGTAGAGATTCTTTCTTTGGTCATATAATACAAACCAAGTACCATATCTTGAGAAGGTACAGTAACTGGAGCACCATTTGCAGGATTTAAAATATTATGAGAAGCCAACATTAATAATTGCGCTTCTAAAATAGCTTCTGGTCCTAATGGTAAATGCACCGCCATTTGGTCACCATCAAAATCGGCATTAAATGCAGAACAAGAAAGTGGATGTAATTGAATTGCTTTTCCTTCAATTAATTTTGGTTGAAAAGCTTGAATACCCAATCTGTGTAAAGTAGGAGCCCTGTTTAATAAAACTGGATGTCCTTTAATTACGTTTTCTAAAATATCCCAAACAACGGGCTCTTTTCTATCTATTATTTTCTTTGCAGATTTAACTGTTTTTACAATGCCTCTTTCTATTAATTTTCTAATTACGAAAGGTTTGTACAATTCTGCTGCCATATCTTTTGGGATACCACATTCTGACAGTTTTAACTCTGGTCCAACAACAATTACAGAACGAGCTGAATAATCTACACGTTTTCCTAATAAATTCTGACGGAAACGTCCTTGTTTACCTTTTAATGAATCTGATAAAGATTTTAAAGGTCTGTTAGATTCTGTTTTTACTGCGGATGATTTACGAGTGTTATCAAATAATGAATCTACAGATTCTTGTAACATACGTTTTTCATTACGCAAAATAACTTCTGGAGCTTTTATTTCTACTAATCTTTTTAAACGATTATTTCTAATAATAACTCTTCTGTATAAATCATTTAAATCTGAAGTTGCAAAACGACCACCATCTAAAGGCACTAAAGGACGTAATTCTGGAGGAATTACTGGTACAGCCTTCATAATCATCCATTCAGGTTTATTCTCTCTATTTTTTTGAGAATCTCTAAATGCTTCAACAACATTTAAACGTTTTAATGCTTCTGTTTTACGTTGTTTAGAAGTTTCTGTATTTGCTTTGTGTCTTAATTCAAAAGACAATGCATCTAAATCGATACGAGCTAATAAATCAATTAAACACTCTGCACCCATTTTAGCAATAAACTTATTTGGGTCTGTATCTTCTAGATATTGATTATCTTGTGGTAATTCATCAGTTATATCTAAATATTCTTCTTCTGTTAAGAAATCCATTTTTTGTAATGGTTCTCCTTCAACATTTTTTGCAATACCCGGTTGAATTACTACATAACGTTCGTAGTAAATAATCATATCTAACTTTTTAGATGGCAAACCTAAAAGGTATCCCATTTTGTTAGGTAATGATCTAAAGTACCAAATATGCGCTACAGGAACCACTAAATTAATGTGCCCTACTCTATCTCTTCGTACTTTCTTTTCGGTTACTTCTACACCACATCTATCACAAACAATGCCTTTGTAGCGTATTCTTTTGTACTTTCCACAAGCACATTCATAATCCTTTACAGGACCAAAAATACGCTCACAAAATAAACCATCTCTTTCTGGTTTGTGTGTACGGTAATTTATAGTTTCTGGTTTTAAAACTTCGCCTTTAGAAATTTCTAGAATTGCCTCTGGTGATGATAAACCAATAGAGATTTTATTAAACTTTTTTACAGTGTATTTCTCTTGTCTTCTTGCCATGTCTTTTTATAGTCTTTAGTCTTTAGTCTTTAGTTTTTAGTAATCAGTTTTACTTTACATTTGATAATGATTAGTTTAACTAACAACTAACAACCAATAACTAACAACTATTAAAAAATTATTCTTCTAATCTAACGTCTAAACCTAAACCTTTTAGTTCATGCATTAATACGTTAAACGATTCTGGTAAACCTGGTTCTGGCATAGCTTCACCTTTTACAATACTTTCGTATGTTTTAGCTCTACCCATTACATCATCAGATTTTACAGTTAAGATTTCTCTTAAGATACTTGATGCTCCATACGCCTCTAGTGCCCAAACTTCCATCTCTCCAAAACGCTGACCGCCAAATTGAGCTTTACCTCCCAATGGTTGCTGTGTAATTAATGAATACGGCCCAATAGAACGCGCGTGCATTTTATCTTCAATCATATGACCTAACTTAATCATGTAAATTACACCAACTGTTGCTGGTTGATCAAAACGTTTTCCTGTTCCTCCATCATATAAATAGGTGTGACCAAATCTTGGTACACCAGCATCATCTGTGTAAGTATTAATCTCGTCTAAAGATGCTCCATCAAAAATTGGTGTTGCATATTTCTTGTCTAGTTTTTGACCTGCCCAACCAAGAACAGTTTCGTAAATCTGACCAATATTCATACGAGATGGTACACCTAATGGATTTAATACAATGTCTACTGGAGTTCCGTCTTCTAAGAAAGGCATATCTTCTGCTCTTACAATACGAGCAACAATACCTTTATTTCCGTGACGACCTGCCATTTTATCACCTACTTTTAACTTACGTTTTTTGGCAATGTAAACTTTTGCTAATTTTAAAATTCCTGCTGGTAACTCATCACCTACTGAAATTGTAAATTTTTGACGACGTAAAGAACCTTGTAAATCGTTTACTTTAATTTTATAGTTATGCACTAACTCGCCAACTAATTTATTTAAGTCTTTATCTGTTGTCCAAGAACCTGTTAAATGCACATAATCATCTACAGAGTTTAACATTTTTAAAGTGTATTTTTTACCTTTTGGTAAAACTTCTTCTCCTAAATCATTAAATACTCCTTGAGATGTTTTTCCGCTGATTAAAGTAAATAATTTCTCAATTAACTCATCTTTTAAGCCTTCAAACTTCCCAACAAAAGATGCTTCTAAAGTAGCTACTGCTTCTTTATCTCTTAATCTTTTGTTTTTATCTTTTACAGCTCTTCTAAATAATTTTTTATCAATTACTACACCTCTTAATGATGGAGAAGCTTTTAATGATGCGTCTTTTACATCGCCTGCTTTATCACCAAAAATAGCACGTAATAATTTTTCTTCTGGAGTTGGATCAGATTCTCCTTTTGGTGTAATCTTACCAATTAAGATATCACCAGGGTTTACTTCTGCTCCAATTCTAATCATACCGTTTTCATCTAAATCTTTGGTAGCTTCTTCAGAAACGTTGGGAATATCATTAGTTAACTCTTCGGTTCCTAATTTTGTATCTCTTACGTCTAAAGAATATTCATCAATATGAATAGATGTAAATATATCTTCTCGAACTACTTTTTCAGAAATTACAATGGCATCCTCAAAGTTATACCCTTTCCAAGGCATAAAGGCTACTTTCATATTTCTACCTAAAGCTAATTCTCCTTTTTGTGTTGCATATCCTTCACAAAGAACTTGACCTTCTGATACTCTATCTCCTTTTTCTACAATCGGTTTTAAGTTAATAGATGTTCCTTGATTGGTTTTTCTAAATTTAATTAAGTTATAAGAAACTTCATCAGAGTCGAAACTTACCAGTTTTTCTTCATCAGTTCTATCATACTTAATGGTAATTTTATTTGCATCTACATACGTTACAACACCATTTCCTTCTGCATTGATTAAGATTCTTGAATCTTTTGCAACTCTACGTTCTAAACCTGTACCTACAATTGGAGATTCTGGGCGCAATAGTGGAACTGCTTGACGCATCATATTTGATCCCATTAATGCACGGTTGGCATCATCATGTTCTAAAAACGGAATTAAAGATGCAGATATTGACGCAATTTGATTTGGAGCAACATCCATATAATGGATATCTTGTGGAGTTACCACAGGGAAATCTCCTTCTTCACGAGCAATTACTCTATCAGAAACAAAACTTCCGTCTTCATTTAACTCTAAGTTAGATTGGGCAATTTTCATACCTTCTTCTTCTTCTGCACTTAAATAAATTGGCTCTTCGCCTACAGAAACAGTACCATTATCAACTTTTCTATATGGCGTTTCAATAAATCCTAAATTATTCACTTTTGCAAATACAGAAAGTGAAGAAATTAAACCAATATTTGGTCCTTCTGGAGTTTCAATCGGACATAAACGACCATAGTGTGTATAATGTACATCACGAACCTCGAAACCTGCTCTTTCTCTTGATAAACCTCCAGGTCCAAGTGCAGATAATCTACGTTTATGTGTAATTTCTGCTAATGGATTGGTTTGATCCATAAACTGAGATAACTGATTCGTACCAAAGAATGAGTTAATTACAGACGATAATGTCTTAGCATTTATCAAATCAATTGGCGTAAATACTTCGTTATCACGCACATTCATACGCTCACGAATTGTTCTAGCCATACGTGCTAAACCAACACCAAACTGACCTGCTAATTGCTCTCCAACCGTTCTTACACGTCTGTTAGATAAGTGATCAATATCATCAACCTCTGCTTTAGAATTGATTAACTCAATTAAATATTTTATAATAGTAATAATATCTAACTTTGTTAATACTTTTTGATCCATATCAACATCTAACTGAAGTTTAGTGTTCATTCTAAAACGACCCACTTCTCCTAAATTATAACGTTGTTCAGAAAAGAATAATTTATCTATAATACCTCTTGCAGTCTCTTCATCTGGCGGTTCTGCATTACGCAATTGTCTATAGATATGCTCTACTGCTTCTTTCTCGGAATTTGTAGGGTCTTTTTGTAATGTATTATGAATAATTGCATAGTCTGCCATATCGTTATCTTCTTTATGAAGTAAAACGGTTTTAGCACCTGCATCAATTATTTCATCAATATGTTCTTTTTCTAAAATTGTATCACGATCGAAAATAATTTCATTTCTTTCGATTGATACAACTTCTCCTGTATCTTCATCTACAAAATCTTCATGCCAAGTTTTTAAAACTCTTGCCGCTAACTTACGTCCAAGAACTTTTTTTAATCCAGCTTTAGAAACTTTTACCTCTTCTGCAAGGTCAAAAATTTCTAAAATATCTTTATCTCTTTCAAAGCCAATAGCTCTGAATAATGTTGTTACTGGTAATTTTTTCTTTCTATCAATATAAGCATACATTACTTGATTGATATCGGTAGCAAATTCTATCCAAGATCCTTTAAAAGGGATTACTCTTGCTGAGTATAATTTTGTACCGTTTGCATGGAAAGATTGCCCAAAAAACACACCAGGAGACCTGTGTAATTGAGAAACCACCACACGCTCAGCACCATTGATAACAAAGGTACCTGAGTTGGTCATATAAGGAATTGTACCTAGATATACATCTTGTACAATAGTTTCGAAATCTTCGTGTTCTGGATCTGTACAATACAATTTTAGACGTGCTTTTAAAGGCACACTGTGTGTAAGACCTCTTTCGATACATTCTTGAATACTGTATCTTGGTGGATCTACAAAGTAGTCTAAAAATTCTAATACAAATTGGTTTCTTGTATCTGTGATTGGAAAGTTATCCATAAAGGTTTTGTACAAACCTTCTTCACCTCTTTCTTCTGCCTTAGTTTGAAGTTGGAAAAAATCTTGGAAAGATTTTACCTGAATATCCAAGAAATCTGGATATTCTTTAATCATTTGAGAAGTTGCGAAGTTAATTCTTTCAGTAGTGTTTTTCGTTGCCAAAAGAGAATATTTTTTTGATTAAAATCTAAATTAAAATAAAGAACGAATATATACACAAAATGGTTTAGGACTAAAAACGATTGTTCTTAGTACCTAAACCTAAATTTGTTTTCCCGTTTTTGATTCTTACAAAAATCGGGAGTTGTAGCTTACTTAAGCTCTACTTCAGCTCCAGCTTCTTCTAAAGATTTTTTAAGACCTTCAGCCTCATCTTTAGTTACACCTTCTTTTACTGCTGCAGGAGCGCTATCTACGATACCTTTTGCTTCTTTTAATCCTAAACCAGTTAATTCTTTAACTAATTTTACTACTGCAAGTTTAGAACCACCTGCTGCCGTTAAGATTACGTCAAATTCAGTTTGCTCATCTGCTGCATCTTCTCCTGCTGCTGCTGGACCTGCTACTGCTACTGCAGCTGCTGCTGGCTCAATACCATACTCATCTTTTAAAATAGTAGCTAATTCATTAACTTCTTTTACTGTTAAGTTAACTAATTGCTCTGCGAAATCTTTTAAATCTGCCATTTTAATTGTTTTTAAAAATTTTGTTTATTTTAGTTTATTTGTGCGCTTAATTATTTTTCAGATAACGTCTTTATAATACCTGAAAGTGTTTGACCACCTGACTGTAATGCTGAAACAACATTCTTAGCTGGCGATTGTAATAATCCAATGATTTCTCCAATCAATTCTTCTCTAGATTTAATGTTTACTAAAGTATCTAATTGATCATCACCAATATAAATAGACTCTTCTGCGAAGGCTCCTTTTAATAATGGCTTATCAGATTTTTTTCTAAATTCTTTAATTAATTTAGCTGGAGCATTTGCTGCTTCAGAAATCATCATTGATGTATTACCTTTTAATACTGTTGGTAAGTCTTCAAAATCTTTATCTGAAGCTTCCATTGCTTTTGCAAGTAATGTATTTTTAACAACTGATAATTGGATACCTGCTTTAAAACAAGCTCTTCTTAAATTAGAAGTAGTTTGTGCATCTAAACCAGAAATATCTGCTAAATATAATGTGTTAGTATCTGCTAATACTGCTGTTAAATCTTGTATTACTTGTGATTTATCTTCTCTAGTCATAATTATAAGTTTTAACGTATTAAACAGTTTTAACCTCAACCTCAATACTAGGACTCATAGTACTAGACATAAAAACGCTTTTTACATACGTTCCTTTTGCTGTTGTTGGTTTCAATTTAATAATTGTTTGTATTAACTCGTTTGCATTTTCTTCAATTTTCTTAGCATCAAAAGATACTTTTCCAATTGCTGCATGAACGATACCAGTTTTATCAACTTTAAAATCGATTTTACCCGCTTTTACATCTTGTACAGCTTTTGCAACATCCATAGTTACAGTACCTGTTTTAGGGTTTGGCATTAAACCTCTAGGACCTAAAATTCTTCCTAAAGGACCTAATTTACCCATTACACTTGGCATTGTAATAATTACATCTACATCTGTCCATCCTCCTTTAATTTTTTGAAGGTACTCATCTAAACCAACATAATCCGCCCCTGCTGCTGTAGCATCTGCTTCTTTATCTGGTGTTACTAATGCTAATACTTTTACATCTTTACCAGTTCCGTGCGGTAATGTAACAACTCCACGAACCATTTGGTTTGCTTTACGAGGATCTACTCCTAAACGAATTGCTAAATCTACTGATGCATCAAACTTTACATTAGTAATGTCTTTGACTAGCGCTGAAGCAGCTGCTAAATCATAAGATTGAGTATTATCAATCTTAGCGTAAGCCTCTTTTTGCTTTTTTGTTAATTTTGCCATTTTACTACTTTTTATAAAGTTTATGCTGGTGCATCACCTTTTACTGTTAATCCCATAGAACGTGCTGTACCTGCAATCATACGCATTGCTGAAGAAACTTCAAAGGCATTTAAATCTACCATTTTGTCTTCTGCAATTACTTTAATTTGATCCCAAGTAACGGATGCTACTTTCTTTCTGTTTGGTTCTCCTGAACCTTTTTTAATTTTGGCCGCTTCTAGTAACTGAACTGCTGCAGGAGGAGTTTTTACAACAAAATCGAACGATTTGTCTTTGAAAACAGTAATAACAACAGGTAAAACTTTACCTTGTTTGTCTTGCGTTCTTGCATTAAACTGTTTACAGAACTCCATAATGTTAACACCAGCAGCTCCTAAAGCGGGTCCAACCGGCGGCGATGGATTCGCTGCGCCTCCCCTTACTTGTAACTTAACTACTTTACTAACTTCTTTTGCCATTTTAAAAATGTTTAATGATTTGTTTTAATTTTGGAAGCATTAAAACAAATCGGTATAATATATATTTGTGTAACAATTATATCTTTTCTACTTGCATATAACTTAATTCTAATGGTGTTTTTCTTCCAAAGATTTTTACCATTACTTCTAGCTTACGCTTTTCTTCATTTACTTTTTCAATAGTTCCGTCAAATCCATTAAAAGGACCATCAACAACTTTTACAGTTTCTCCAATATTAAAAGGAATTGCAATATTTTCGTCTTGAACTGAAAGTTCATCAACTTTACCAAGCATTCTATTTACTTCAGACTTACGCATTGGCACAGGTTCTCCTCCTTTAGTTTCACCTAAAAAGCCAATAACACCTGTAATTGATTTTATAACGTGAGGAACCTCTCCCGAAAGATTCGCCTCTACCATAATATAACCAGGAAAGTAAACTCTTTCTCTATTTACTTTTTTTCCGTTTCTAATTTGAACAACTTTTTCAGTTGGTACAATTACCTGACTAACATAATCAGACAATCCTACTCTAGAAATCTCAGTTTCTATGTAAGATTTAACTTTATTTTCTTGCCCACCAATGGCTCTTACAACATACCATTTCATTACTGAATCAGCCATAATTTATTTTCTTAAAATAATTTGAAAAAGTTATCTAATCCAGTTTGAAAAACATAATCTATACCAGCAACTGCTAATGCGAATATTATTGTAAAAACAGCTACTGTTACAGTTGTTTTTTGCGCATCTTCTTTAGATATCCACGTCATATGGTTATTTAACTCACCGAAAGAATCTTTGATATATTGTATAAAGTTCATCTTACTTACTTATTTTTTGCACGGGTTGAGAGGCTCGAACTCCCGACAACTGGTTTTGGAGACCAGTGCTCTACCAACTGAGCTAAACCCGTTTCTTATTCATTGATAAAGGCGTTCCGTTAAAAACGGAACACCCTTAGAATTTATTAATTAATAAACTAATTTAAAATTAGTCTAATAATTCAGTTACCTGACCTGCTCCTACTGTTCTACCACCTTCACGGATAGCAAAACGTAAACCAACGTTTAATGCAATTGGCTGAATCAAATCAACAGTAATTGTTAAGTTATCTCCAGGCATCACCATTTCTACACCTGAAGGTAAATTAATAGTACCTGTTACATCTGTAGTTCTTACATAGAACTGAGGACGATAATTGTTATGGAATGGAGTATGACGTCCACCTTCTTCTTTTTTAAGAACATAAACCTCTGCTTTAAATTTAGCATGAGGAGTTACAGAACCTGGCTTACAGATTACCATACCTCTTTTAATATCTTCTTTTGCAATACCTCTTAATAAGATACCTGCATTATCTCCAGCCTCACCTCTATCTAATATTTGACGGAACATTTCTATACCTGTGATAGTAGAAGTTAACTTTTCTGCACCCATACCAATAATATCTACAGCATCACCTGTATTAGCAATACCTGTTTCGATACGACCAGTAGCAACAGTACCACGTCCAGTAATTGAAAACACATCTTCAATTGGCATTAAGAAATCTTTATCTACTTCTCTTAAAGGCTCTTCAATCCAAGTATCGCAAGCTTCCATTAATTCCAATACAGTGTCAACCCATTTCTGCTCACCATTTAAGGCACCTAAAGCAGAACCAGAAACAACAGGTCCATTATCTCCATCATAATCATAGAAAGATAACAACTCTCTAACCTCCATATCAACTAACTCTAAAAGCTCTTCATCATCAACCATATCTACTTTGTTTAAGAAAACAACGATACGTGGAATACCTACCTGACGACCTAATAAGATGTGCTCTCTAGTTTGTGGCATTGGACCATCTGTAGCAGCAACCACTAAAATAGCACCATCCATTTGAGCAGCACCAGTAACCATATTCTTTACATAATCCGCGTGACCTGGACAGTCAACGTGCGCATAGTGACGATTTGCAGTTTGATACTCTACGTGAGATGTATTAATTGTAATACCTCTTTCTTTTTCTTCTGGAGCGTTATCGATTTGATCAAAATCTTTCGCTTCTGATAATCCTGCATCAGCTAATACTTTTGTAATAGCAGCAGTTAAAGTTGTTTTACCGTGATCTACGTGTCCGATAGTACCAATGTTTAAGTGTGGTTTCGAACGGTCAAAAGTTCCTTTTGCCATGATTATTAATTTTAATTCTTAGTTTAAATATATTTAGTGTCTAATATTCTTTTTTAAAAGAGAGCCAATGACGGGATTTGAACCCGTGACCTCATCCCTACCAAGGATGCGCTCTACCAACTGAGCTACACCGGCTTTGTTGGATTTCTTAGAGCGAAAGACCGGGTTCGAACCGGCGACATTCAGCTTGGAAGGCTGACGCTCTACCAACTGAGCTACTTTCGCAAAAATATAAATTGTGGGGAGAGCAGGATTCGAACCTGCGAAGACATAGTCAACGGAGTTACAGTCCGTCCTCGTTGGCCGCTTGAGTATCTCCCCGATAATTTACTATTTTAATGAACTTTTTGTTTCTTTTTTTGAGCCGATGGAGGGACTCGAACCCACGACCTGCTGATTACAAATCAGCTGCTCTAGCCAGCTGAGCTACATCGGCTTTTGTTGCAAAAAAACAACCCGCTATTTCTAACGGATTGCAAATGTATAAAGTTTTTTCTATTTCTAAAACTTTTTATAATTATTTTTTTACTTTTTTATGAAATTAAAGAATTTCTATGTTTTTCTTTAGATCGTTTTAACTGTCTTTTTAAATTATCTACTGCTGAGTTTAGCCCTTCTTCAAAGGTTTTTGTTTCTCTTTTTACTATTAATTCACCTCCTGGAATATGAATTTTAACTTCCGTTACTTTATTCTCTTTATCTTTTGTATTTAAAAGCTTTAAAAAAACCTCTGCATCTACTATTTTATCATGATACTTTGTTAATGAGGAAACTTTTTCTTCTGTGAATTTAATTAATTCTTTGTCTGCATTAAAGTTTACTGATTGTGTGAATACTTTCATACTTTACTCTTTTTTATCGCTCCTAGGGTGAGCCTTGTTATACACTTTTTTAATAACATCTAGACTACTATTAGTATAGATTTGTGTTGAAGCTAAAGAAGAATGCCCTAGCAATTCTTTAACTGAATTTAAATCTGCCCCTTCATTTAAAAGATGTGTAGCAAATGAATGCCTTATTATATGTGGGCTTTTTTTCTCTTTTGATGAGACCCTACTAAAGTAAGAATTAATAACTCTGTAAACAAGAGTTTCATATATTTTATTTCCTTTTACGGTGATAAAAAGATCTTCTAAACCTATTGTAAATTCTTTTTTTAATTCTAAATACCGTCTTAATGTCTGAGTTACAGAACTTAATAATGGTACAAACCTTTCTTTATTTCTTTTTCCTAAAACCTTAATTGTCTTATTAGAAAAACTAACATCTTTTTCTTTAATATTAATTAACTCTGTTCTTCTCATCCCTGTAGAATAAAAAAGTTCTACAATTAGTTTATTTCTTATGGATGAAAAATCATCTTTAGTATTAATAATGCTTATTACATCATTTATTTCTTTTGATGTAAATGGAACTTGAACTTTTTTTGCAACTTTTAAAGCCTTGTGTTTAGAAAGCGGGTTTATTTCTATTTGATACGTTTTCTGCAGAAACTTATAGAAAGATTTTAGCGAACTTACTTTTCTGTTTATAGAACGATTAGAGATATTTAAATTTACCAATAAAACAATCCAACTTCTAACTTGATTGTACTGAACGTCTAACAAATCTTTTTGATTGTATTCTATAACTAAAAAATCTCTAAATGAAATTAAATCGTTTTTATACGCTGTAACCGTATGTACAGAATATTTTTTTTCTAAGGATAAGTATTCTAAAAATGAATCTATCAATTTACTGTTATTAGTTATTAGTAAAGCTACAAAATTTTCTGCATAAAAAAATCTCGTATTGGAAATTCAATACGAGATTTTTGTTTTAAAGTTATCAATTCCAATTTTCATCGGAATTAATTCAGCTTACATTTTTAACTGCGTCTTTTAGACTTGTTAAAACTGAGTTTTACTAACCTACTTCTTCTTGTGTTCTTAATCTTTGAACGTAAGATGCTTTAATTTTTTGAGCTCTCTTAGCAACAGATGGCTTTGTAAAGTTTTTTCTGTTACGCAAGTTCTTCATTGTCTTTGTACGATCAAATTTACGTTTGTAACGTTTTAAAGCTCTATCTATATTTTCTCCTTCTTTTACTGGTATAATTAACATAAGTTGGCACCTCCTTTCATAAGTATCTTATATATTTTTAATAGTTTTATAACTATTTGATTTATTTTTTGGACTGCAAAGATACAGAGAGATTTTAAACTGACAATTAATTATTATCATTTTATTTTGGAGCCCAAACAGAATAACTTTTTGGAGGTACTTGAATTTTTACCCACTTACCTCCTTGTGTTACTGGCTCCCAATTTGAGTGTCCAGTATAATCTTTTATTTTTGTGTTAGACCAATTTGTTTCTATCCAACGTTCTTGCCAATGATTTGCATTGTTAATATACACCACCAAACCTGCATTATTATACCCATTTCTTTTGGCGATATATTCATCATTATCAGTATATAAATTCGTTGTAGAACCTCCTGCTAAATTATTATGAATCCAAATTAAATTGTTTAATTTATTTTTATCTAACCATACTTCATAATCTTTATAAAACATTGTTGGGTAACCTTCATGTGTTAAAATATATGCGTAAGCCAACATTTTTCCATTAAAAATTTCATTAGTATCATGATTGGTTACAAAAGTTACTGCTCTAGATGCATTTCTTTTCCAGAGCATATCTTCATTTAATTTATTCAGATTATTTCCTTCAAATGCATCTTTCATTCTATAGTAACATGCAAAATCAAAAGCACTAGCTTCTGCTTGACCAGTCCACGAATCTAAAGCTGCTGCATTGCCATCCCAATATTCACCTACACTAAAACCTCCTACTTCGTTTTTCCAATCTTTTACTACCCAAGGCTCAAATCCTTTTACATAGTCAAATCTCCATCCATCAAATCCAATTATATTTTTATAGTATTTTGCTACAGAATTTGCATTTTTCCATAACCAATTTTGTACATATACTTGATGATGACAAACATCTGAATATCCACCAAAAGCACCACTATCATTATGATGAATACTATTTGGATGAAAATCATTATAACTTCTTATAAATTTTCCTGATAAAGGTTGAAAATCTGTCCAAGTATTTCCATTTTTATATGGATTTGCCTGACTTGCACCTCCACTATTATGATTGATAACAATATCTGCAATTACACTTAACTTTGCATTGTGTGCAGTGCTAATTAAACTTTGCAACTCAGTTAAAGAGCCAAAACGAGTTTCTGTACTTCCCATTTGATTATACTGTCCAAAATCATAATAATCAAAAGGATCATATCCCATAGAAAACGGTCCGTTTTGAGCTTTAGAAGCAGGAGGTAGCCAAATTGCATCTATTCCTGCATTGCTCCAACTTTGCACCTTACCTTTAACGGTATTCCACCAAGTACCACCTGCAGGAACATCCCAATAAAAAGCCTGCATCATAACACCAGAACCAATTTGTTTTAATCCTGATTTTGAAAAAGAAGTTTGAGCTTTAGGTTTTTTTTGTATTTCTTGTTGTAAATCTACTGACTGTTCTTCTGAACAACCAATGAGAAAAGTTATCATTACTAACAAGAAACAATACATTTTTTTAAGGGCTTTCATAATTGTTATATTTTAAATTTCTTATAAAGTTATCAAATGATTTTCTAATAAAAAAAATGGTTTATTTACGAAAACGATTTCGTGTTAACAACTTTGTCATTTTAACAAAAAACACCTGAAATTTCAGGTGTTTTTTATTGAATCTATATTTTTATTTTAACTTTTTAATCTATTTGAAAAAGCTAAGGAAAAGCTAAGTAACTGACTTATATTCTTTCTTATCAATTACCATTTTTGCAAATTGGAAAACAATTTTCGTAAAAAGTTAATTAAAAAAACTTATGTTGCTGGCTTATATTCTTTTCCGTCAATTACCATTTTTGCGATAATCTCTTTTAAGATTTCTGAAGTTCCGCCACCAATTGGGCCTAGTCTACTGTCACGCAATAAACGAGCCATTGGATACTCTTCCATATAACCATAACCTCCTAATAATTGTAGTGCATCGTAAATTACTTCATCAGCCATTTTTGTTGATAACAACTTAGACATACTTGCTTCTTTTACTACATATTGCCCGTCATTTAAACGTTTAGCAATGGAGTAATTATACTCTCTACACATATCTACTCTGCTTGCCATTTCTGCAATTTTATGCCTTAATACTTGAAATTTATCTAAAGATTTACCAAAAGCAACTCTTTCTTGCATATATTTAATTGCGTAATCTACTGCGAATTCTGCTCTTGCGTGCGCATTAACCCCCATAACCAAACGCTCTAACGCAAAATGTTGCATTATATAAGGAAATCCTTTTCCTTCTTCACCCATTAAGTTTTTTGCTGGAACTTCTACATTATCAAATGCAATTTCACCAGTATCAGAAGCTTTCCATCCTAATTTATCTAATTTAGTTGCTGATATTCCTTTAGATGCTCTATCAACCACAAAAATACTAATGCCTTTGTATTTATTTGCTACATCTGTTTTTGCGGCAACTATTAAATAATCTGAATATACTCCGTTTGTAATAAAAGTTTTAGAGCCATTTAAGATATAATTATCTCCTTTTTTAATTGCTGTAGAACGCATTCCTGCAACATCAGAACCTCCAAAAGGTTCAGTAATACATAAACAACCAACCTTATCTCCTTCTACACTTGGTGCTAAATATTTTTCTTTTTGATAGCTGTTACCTTCTTTATTCAAATGCGTCATTGCTAAATATACATGCGCCCACATTGCTGCTGCAAATCCGCCAGAATTAATTTTTTGCAATTCTTCTAAAAAAATAACTGTATAAAAAATATCTAAATTTAGACCCCCAAATTCTTCTGGTGTGTTAAGTCCAAAATACCCCATTTCTCCAAACTTCTTCCAAATAAAAGGTTCTATTTCTCCATCTTTTTCCCATTTATTAATATGAGAAGCAACTTCTTTTTGCAAAAATTCTTTGAAACTCGCACGAAAAACTTCGTGCTCTTCAGTAAAATACATACTGTTCATTAGTATAGAAATTTGTTTGTTTATTTAGCGACCAAATATAATACTATTCTATCATATTTATCTAAAGGAAAGTCTTTGATATTTTTTAATTCTGATATATTTTGTAGTTCAGCAACTTCATCTCTATATTCAAATATTTTTTTACAAAGTTTGTAATCTATATATGGATTTTTTAACAACTGCTTGAAAGTAACTGTATTTACATTTATTTTTTTTATGGTTGGTTTTTCGATAATTTTAAAGGTTGATAAAACCTTATTCACCACTTCTTTTTCTAAACCCCAAACTTCATAGACTTGACTGTTAAAAGAAAAACCTTGCAATTTTGAACGATATTTAATGATTCTTTCTGATAATTTTTCTCCTATTCCATAAATCGTTTTTAAATCTGCGGCAGTTGCTTTGTTGATATCTGTTGTTGTTAATTTGTGTTTTAGTTTTCGAGATTTCTCATCTGTGCTCGAAGTAAAATTTCGATGATAACTTTTATTTTGATTTCTTTTTACAACCCAATCTGGAAATTTAAAATACGGAGAAATTTTATTAAGTAAACTATCTGAAACTTTAGTTACTTGCTGAAATTCTTTTTTAGAATTGACAAACTTATTGGTTTTTCTAAATGCTAATAATCTATCAATTTCTTTTAAAGACATTCCTAACTGTTCGCCTTTGTAATCTGTAATATAATTAGGATTAAAAGGATAAATTTTTGGCTTTCTATTTTCAATTTCAACTGCTTTTAAACTATCTATTTGATTATAAAAAGCGACAACTTGTGGAGAATTTGTTGCTTTTTTTTCATCCAAAGAAAAATCACCAAAAACAATAAACGATTGTAACGTAATAATAAGTATTACCAATAAAAAAACCCCATTCCGTTGGTTTTTGTGATACCAGAAATGGGATTTAAATATTTTCATAAATTTCTTTTTATGCTTCACTATTTTTTATAGCATTCATATATTTTTTTAGTTCTTCTTTCACTTTTGGTGCCAAAATAATTAAACCTATCATATTTGGAACCATCATAGCAAACACCATAGCATCTGAGAAGCCAATTACAGAACCTAAACTTGCTGCTGCACCAATTACTACGAATATACAGAAAATAACTTTATAAGTGTATTCCATTTTTTTAGATCTTCCGAATAAATATACCCAACCCTGAAAACCGTAGTAAGACCAAGAAATCATAGAACTAAAAGCAAATAAAACAACTGCTATTGTTAACACATAAGGAAACCAAGAAATTGCAGATTCGAAAGCACCAGAAGTTAACAAGATTGCTTGTGCATCATTTAAAGATGCGTTTTCTGCAGCTACATTTCCGGTAATAATTAACACTAAAGCTGTCATTGTACAAACAACAACTGTATCTATAAAAGGCTCTAATAAAGCCACCATACCTTCGCTTGCAGCATATTTTGTTTTTACAGCAGAATGCGCAATAGATGCAGAACCAATACCTGCTTCGTTTGAAAAAGCAGCTCTTCTAAATCCTTGCACTAAAACCCCAACTGCACCACCAGCAATTCCTTCTGGACTAAATGCTCCGTTAAATATTTGAGAGAATGCACTGCCAATCATGTCGTAATTTGCAAAAATTACAAACAGCGAAGCTGCCACATAAATTGCTACCATAAAAGGAACAATTTTATCTGTTACTTTTGCTATTTTTTTGATTCCTCCAATAATTACAACTCCTACTAAAAAAGCCATTACTAAACCAAACAACCATCCTTTACCGTGTAAAAAAGAGACTCCGCCAACAGGCGTTGTAATATTTTCTACTAATTGAAAAGCTTGGTTTACTTGGAACATATTTCCACCTCCAAAAGAACCTCCAATTACGAAGATTGCAAATAAAACTGCTAAAATTTTTCCTAATGTTTTATTTTTTAATCCTTTTGTTAAATAATACATTGGACCTCCATACACGGTTCCATCTGCTTCAATATCTCTATATTTTACACCTAAAGTACACTCTACAAATTTAGAAGCCATTCCTAAGAAACCAGCCACTATCATCCAAAAAGTGGCTCCGGCTCCACCAATAGAAACTGCAATAGCAACACCCGCAATATTACCCAAACCAACAGTTGCAGATAAAGCTGCTGTTAAGGCTTGAAAATGCGAAACTTCTCCTTCATGACCTTCTATTCTAATTGTGTCAGGATTATCTTCTTCATCTGTAAACTCTGATTTTGCGATTTCTACTTTATGATCTTTTCTTCCTTCTAAATCATCATACTTACCTCTTACAATATTTATTGACGTAAAAAAACCTTTAAAGTTTATAAAATTAAAATAAAATGTAAAATACGTTGCTCCTAAAATTAACGGAAATAAAACCCAATAAACACTAATTGTATCTGTAAAAGGAATTTGATAAAAAACAAGGTCTACAAACCATCCTGTTGCATCTCCAAAAGCTTCATCAATCTTTTGATCTAATCCTTTTTCTTGAGCATAAGTTAAAATTGGGGCTGCTAAAAGCAACAGTGATAGAAGTGTTTTCTTCATAATGTAGTAGTTAGTTTTTTTTATTTACAACTCGCAATATCATAAAAAAATGAAGTTTTGACAACTTTTAGTAGTTAAATGTGAATTTTATATTAAGGTTTCTTTAAATCTTTGCAAATCTTCTTTAAATGATTTTGGATAAAATTCTAATTCTGCATTTGTTTTTGTTAAATTAAAACCTGTTTTTGCGGGTCTTAATGCAGTTTGATTTAAAGTGGATGTAGAAATTGGTTTTATTAAGTTTTTATCTAATTGAAAAGTTGCTGCAATTTGTTGGGCAATTTTATAAACACTTAATAATTCATTTGAAGAAATATGATAAACCCCAGTTGCTTTTTTATCTATAGAAATTTTACAAGCTAATGACAAATCTTCTACATAAGTGGGTGTTCTAAATTGATCGCTAACTATGGTAATTTCTTTTTCTTTTTCTAACATCGATTTTACCCAAAGTACAATATTACTTCTACTCATATCAAATACTTTTCCGTAAACCAAAATGGTTCTTAAAATGGTATAATCTATATTTGAATTTACTAAGATTTCTTCTGATTTTAACTTTGACAATCCATAATAACTTAAAGGATTTGGTGTGTCTGTTTCTTTGTAATTTCCTTTTAATCCATCAAAAATAAAATCGGTAGAAAGATGAATTAAATGTGAATTGATTTCTTCAGAAATTTCTGCCAACCATTTTACAACAGTAACATTTAATAAATCGCACGCTTTTTTATGAGTTTCGCAATCATCTACTTGCGTCATTGCTGCAGTGTTGATAATAAAATTAGGATTGATTTTCTTAATTTCTTTTTTCAAAAAAGCTTCATCAGTAATATCAATAGAAAGATAATTAAAGTCATTTCTACCACTTCTATTCTTTCCTCTTGAAAAACCAAAAACCTGATATTTCTCTTTTTCTTTGAGCAATAAATTTAATAAAGATTGCCCTAACAAACCATTACTACCTGTAATTACAACTTTAATCATTTTAAAATAATTCTCTAAGTTTTAATATTTGTTCTGGTCTTCCTAAAACGATTAAATGAGAACCTTTTATTAATTTACTATCAGATTCTGGATTGATAATATAATCTTTATCTGGGTTTCTAAACCCAATAACGGTACAACCTGTTTGACGCCTTAAATCTAAGTCTAAAATGGTTTTATTTAAGTATTTTTCTGGCAAGTCATCTACCGCTATTTCTTCTAAATTTGCAGTGGTTTCTCCTTCTATAGTAAGTCTATCAACAAATTCTATAACATCTGGTGTGGTTACCAAAGATGCCATATGATCTCCTCCTAATTTATCTGGCATAATTACATTATCTGCACCCGCAATTTTAAGCTTGCTATAAGAACTCTCGTTAGAAGCTCTACTGATTACCTTACAATTTTTATTTAATTGACTCACTGTTAAAACCACAAACAAATTGTTGGCATCAGAAGGAAGTGCCGTAATTAAATAGGCTGCTTTTTTTATTCCTGCACTTATTAAAGTCGCATCTAAAGTAGCATCGCCATTAATATTTAACAAACCTTCAGAATCCAACAACTCAGACATTTCTTTTTTTTGTTCTACCACCACAAAATCTTTATTGTAATTTTTTAGTTTTAAAATGGCTTGTTTTCCATTTCTACCATAACCACAAACAATGGTATGTCCTTTTAAATGTGATATTTGCTTTTCCACTTTTTTATGTTTAAAATGTTCAAATAACCTACCGCTAACTAAATATTCTGAAAACGATGAAACTGCATAACCAAAAACAGTAATACTTGTTAAAATTAAAAAAATTGTAAAAATCTTTTCTGCTGATGTAAACGGATGCACTTCTCCAAAACCTACTGTTGTAATTGTAATAACTGTTTGATATAAGGCATCAACAAACGAATATCCAGATAATATAATGTATCCACAAGTACCTATAGTAATTATCGATAACACTAAAAAAAGTGTTTTATTAATTTTAGATTCTAATACTTTTATTTTCATCAATTACAAATCAAAAACCGAACTTCTTTTTGTATACAATTTATCTTTTAATTTTAATAAAAATGCTAAAGTTAAATAAAAACCAAAAGATAAACCCACTGTAAAAAAAGTAACATAAATAAAAAACAAACGCACATTTAAGGTTCTCATTCCTATTCTATCTGCCAATCTAGATGAAACATGAAAACCATTTCTTTCAAAAAAATGTCTTAGCTTATTAATTAATTTCATTTGTCTTTTATTCTTCGTTTAAAAGATAAATATAATACAATTAAAGAAAACATTATTAATAAAATATAGAGAATAGAATTATTAGTTTTTAAAGGTTCTATATTAATTCCGTAATAAACAAAACCGCCCCAATAATAAGGAGATTTTTTACTATTTACAATTTCTTTATTAGCAAGATATGCTATTTTAGATTGCTGATTTGCATAAGATACAGATTTAAAAGTATTGTAATTTTTATAAAACGATCTTATTAAAACTGATGTTGCTTTGTCGTTAATTTTCCAAAGCGAAAACAAGACATTATTTACACCTGCATATTGAAAACCCCTAGCAAGACTCATTGCTCCTTCTCCTTTTTGTAATTTACCAACACCTGTTTCGCAAGCACTTAACACCACCAAATCTGCATTTAAATTTAAACTATACAACTCATTTATGGTTAATTTTTGGTCATACAATTGCAAATATGCTGATTCATAAAAAGTTCCGCTAGATGCATGTGTAGAAAGATGCAAAATATTGTACTGCTTAGCTTTTGCTATAAAACTGCTTTTTGTTGCATTTTCTTTCATCAACATATCAGAATCTACAAATTCTTTAATAGATTCTGCCTCGTCAATAGAGTGTTTTAACTCAATATCGGCATCTAAAAAAACAGGAAAAAAACCTAATAATTTCTGATTTTTAGTCTTTTCAATTTTATTTAAATAAAACTCAGAACTAGAATTATATATGATATTTTGTTTTTTTACAAGAAAAGGCATTTTAGAAAAAACAATTTCATTAGTTGGTTTATTTAAAAGCGTTTCAAACGGAACAAAATTTAAAAACCCATCTGTAATTAAATGCACCTCATTATAATCTAAAACCTCATCAAACATTAATTCTTTATACAGAGAAAAAGCCTCAGAAGTATATGTATTAACATCATTATTAATTGTTGATGGTTTATCAAAAAACCTAATATAGTTTATTACTTTCTTTTTTACAGTGATTACTGATAACTCATTAACCTTAATCGTTTTTCCTGTAATTACAAATTGATAAACAGCATTTTTTCCAAAAAAATAAGCCAACAATACTGTTTTTTCTTTATCAAGTTTCGTTTGAATCTCGGCAAACAAATCTCTATCATAAAAATTAGGATATTTTTTTGCAATTTTTAGTTGAAGCTCTTTTAAATTGATGCTAACAAAATTTAATTTTTTATTTAAATCATTAATTTTAGAAGCTCTTAACTTTGTTAATTGTTCTGTTTTTAAAAGATTTGTAAAGTTTTCTTGCTTTTTTAAAAGCCTCTGCTCTTTTAATAACAGTGAATCGTTTTTATATCTTTTTATTAATTTCTTTTTAAAATTCTTTTCTTTTAAAATTGTTGATTTTCCTCGTTCAGAAAACAAAAAAGCTTCTTTTAAAAATTGATTATTTACTGTTTTTTGATATTCTTTTAGCAATAATTCTATACACTTTTCTGCTCTATTTCTTTTACCTGCTTGATGGATAATTTTTGATTCTTGCGAAGTTATCTTTCTTTCTAACAAACTTGCTACATAAAAACTCTTCTTATAATAGTCTAATGCTATTTCTGCATTCTTTTTTTCTAACAAAGCATATAAATCAAAAATATCTAAAAAAACACTTTCTGCATATAAATCACTTTTTACAATGTTTTTTTTATTAAAAAACACTCTTAAAGACATATCTAAACGCTCTTTAGCTTTTTTATCGTTTTTTAATAAAAAATATAATTGAGCTTCCTCTACCAAAACCTTTGCTTTATCTCTTTGTAGAGTTTCTTTAGTTACTATTTGTTCTTTTACAAGCCTAAAATAATACAAAGCTTTTTTATATTCTTTCTTATCTAATGCTATTTTATAATTGATGTAATTCTGGTTCTCTACATCAATAATCTTTCTATCTAATTCCTTTTCTTTATTCAAAAAAACAAAACTTGCAATCCTAATTGCTTCTATTTTTAGTTGTTGTGCTTTGTTAATTTTTTTTGATTTTAGTATTTGATTGGTAATTTCAATTACTAACTTATGATTACCAACACTCTGATACAACTTAGACAAGTTAATTACACCTGCTATTTTCTGAGGATAATTCTCTTGTTTTTCTGCTAAAAAAACATAATGCTTAATAATGTTTTCTGCATTGGTATAATCTTTAGTTTTAATGTATAAATTTCCTAAAGGTTTTAAACAATACTCTATAATGTCGTAATGTAACAATTGGTTTTCAGAAAACAATTTCCATGCTTTTTCGTAAACAGAAATAGCCTTTACTTGTTTATTTATTTCTTTAAGATAATATGCCTTATTGCATTGAAGAATAACATATGCTAACTGTTCTTTTGGGGTCTTTATCTTGTCTACAAATTGATGTTCTTTTTTTTCTAAAATCAATAAAGTTTGCTTGTTTTTATGAAGTACAAAATCATCTAACGCAGTGTAAATTTCGTTTTCTAATTGTTGAGCTTTTATAAAAACACAATAAAACAAGAATACCAAAAAAAGTTTTTGTTTCATATAAAATCTAGAATCTCCAAATTGCGTAAAATTGCCAATAATCTTTATTATCTGTTGAAGTAAGCACATATCTCGCTCCTAAACTTGGACCTATTCTAGAAAATCCGCCTGTTATCTCGAATAAAAAACCATTCTCAAAATTTGTAAAAGATTTCTTTTCTGTTTTAATATCAGTTTCAGAACCAATAAGTTTATCTTTTAATTTACTACTATACCATTCCTTTAAAATAGTAGACTCTTGTTTTTCACTTAAAGTTATAGCGCCTTGCACTCCTGCACCAAGACCAATAAAATTATTTATATTATATCTCACTAAAACTGGTAATTGCCAATTTATATTTTTATAACGAGTTTGCATACGCTGAATTTCTAAGCTTTTTATTCCCTGCCTTTCTATTATCTTTTCTCTAACAGATGTTTTATCATTATAACTATGCAAACTATTTAACCATTCTACTTGCCAATACCAACGAAAAGACTTGTAAGGAGACAAGGTTGCTCCAACAAAATAACTGCTAGAATTATTTAATTTATCGTAATAATTATACCCAGCTTTTGCTCCTACAGAAATCCCTGGTAAAAAACGAGTTGTAGCTGTATTAGTAATAATTGGCTCATTTTTATCAAAAATAATTGCCGTTTTACTCTTTGTTTTTTTCTTGTGAAAATCTTTACCAAATTTCATACTATATTTTACAAAACCTTTGGTAGAATCTCTTTCTTTTACTTTCTTTTGATTACTACCTGGCAAATAAATATTCTTAAAAGTAAAAATTACCTGTTTTTTAGTAAATGTAGTATCTAAACAACTGTATGCGACTTCTTCTTTAGGACAAATTTTGCATTTAGGATACATATTTAAAACCTTTAAAGTAGATCTATCTAACATTTTAGGAAGATCCGTTTCTAAGCGAATTGTTTTGGCTGGGCCTTCTCCATTATTTTGAAACTTTATTTTATATTTTATTTTTTTTGAACGCACCAATCGATAATTCAAAAATGTTCCGTTTGAAGACATTTTATTAGGATCATGAGAAGTTACAATTTCCATTTCCATCTCTTTTACCTTGTGATTTTTATAATTTGCATCTGGAATATAAACACCTCTTATAGATAGTATTGCACTTGTATCTTTTAGCATTTCTGGAGTTGTTTTTAACGAGTAAAAAATATTTCTTTCCTCATTAGGGTTCATCTCTTTAAAATTTAAAATACTCCAGTTTTTATAATAATTTTTAGATTTTTCAATGGTTTTTTGTAAATCCGTTTTTGTCGAATCTATTGTTTGAATAAAATTACTTTCTATAAAATTATTTGTTGATACATATAAAGGTTCTCCTTTTTTATAAACGTCTTTAGAAAAAACAACCTGTTCAATTTCATTATCAATTTCTTCATTATGATAGGTTCTAACATCCGTAAGTTGAAAATTGTCGTTTTTATATTTGTTTTCATTGTAAAACAGAAATAACTTTCCATTTGTTACATATTCTTTAGTATTTTTATAACTTAACACAAGCACCATTTCCTCTTCAGGAACAGGCTCTCTATTTTTTTGCAGCGTAAAATCACCTATCATTAAAGCTTCTTCATTTACAACTTCAGAAACAGTATTTATCTTAACGTTTTGTGGTCTTGTGGCAGGAGGTTTACCAGTATCATAATGATTTGTAACCCATAATTTAACTTGGTAGTTTCCTTTTTTTTTATAAGTATGTGAGGGGCTTTTTTTCTTACTAAAATATCCATCTCCAAACTCCCAAAAATAAGAATAAAATGATTTTGGCGCACCAGCTATTTGTTTTAATTCAGGGGTTTCAGGAATAAAATTTACCTGATTATTTTTTGTTTTATATTTAATTTTTGCTACTCTTACTAAAGTGTCTTTTTTTACACTTTGAGCAACTAAAACAAATGGTAAAACTAATAAACACAGAAAAACACAATACCTTTTCATAATTTGTAATGTTTTTAATTTGTTAATGCAAAATACTAAAAAGTAATCACTTAATTTAAGAAGTAGAAAAGAAACCCCCTAATATTATTAGGGAGTCTTCTTAAGTATCAACTTTTTAATCTAGGGATAAGATTAATTTAATGCAGAAAGCGCATTTTTAATCATAGCTGTTGACACTGTTTGAAACTGAAGAGTAATCTCTTCATTTTCGGTAATACTCTTTTTCTCTATCGCCATATATTGTTGATTATCTTTAATTGTTATAGCTACAAAACTCACTTCTAAACCTACTGGCAATGAGTTATCATAACTTTTAACACCTTCATTATATTTTGTAAATAGTTTAACTACTGCTGGTAAATTACCTTCTTTAAAAATTATAAAAACAACTGTTTCTTCTTTATTAGGACTATTTGTTAAGTTTACCTTATTCGTAGTTTTTACACCAGTATAACTATAAAATTTATCACAGTTTTTCCATCCTGTATTAAAAGCTTCATATATATAAGATGCTGGTGCTGGATTAAACATAATTCCGTTATCTATACTACCTTTACCTTTAGCAAGACTCCAAAGAATTCCTCCATTATCACTTGTAGCTCCTGTAAACCCTCTCATATCAATATCTGCTACTCCTTTTGCTGGCACTGTTATATTAAAAAACTTTCCTTGTGCTAATTTTAATGTTTCTCCATCTTTTTTTGCTACCACCTCTGTTTCTCCTTCAGAAAGTAAAAATGTTTTTGTACCAGTGGAAGTAATAGCATTGGTTGGTTTATCAGACAAAACCATATCACTAGCATTAAAAATCTCTTTAATTTCGATATTAATATTTCCTGTTACAGGAGTATTATCGCTTTTAACAAATCCATTTGCAGGAAAATTAACAATCGTTCCATCTTTACCTGTTATTGACCCACCACTTGAAACATCAATGGTAAATGACTGTGATTTAACCGCATTTTCCTTAAAAAAGTCTGCTATAGAATTATAAGGTACTTTTTCTATAGATAAATCTACATCATTATCTTTTTTAGAACAACTTGTAAAAACTATGGTTGCCGATAACACTATTAACTGTGTAATTCTTTTAATTGTTTTCATCTTTTTAAATTTTAAAAAATTAATATTTTACTTAATTACACCCTTATATCAACAACTAATTCATTTTGTTACCCCATACTTCTATTTTTTTTTTTAATTTGCTAAAAACAAAGAGATTAATAGCAAAAAAAATGCACAAAGACCAAAAATATATTGACGGATTAGTGCAGAATAACCCTTTTATCATTCAATCTATATATGATACTTTTGCACCAAAGGTTATTCGTTATATCGAAAATAATAGTGGCAACAAAACTAACGCCCAAGATATTATACAAGAAGTACTCATTGTAATTTATCAACAAGCAACTACCAAAAACCTACAATTAACTTGTCCTTTTGATGCATATTTTTTCTTGTTATGTAAACGAAAATGGTTCAATGAATTAAAAAAGAAGTCCAATAAAGAGGTAACAATTTTAGAAAATTCTTTATCTAAAAATAAAAGTGTTGATGAAAATGTTTTTGAAACTTCTATTTTCGAAGAAAAACAACTGTTGTTTAATGAAAAGTTTCAAAAATTAGGAGAAGCTTGCAAAAACTTATTAAAAATATGTTTTGAGATAAAATCAATGGAAGAAGTAGCTGAAAAGTTAAAAATATCTTATGCTTATGTGCGTAAAAAAAAATCGCAATGCATTGGAAAATTAACACAATTAATTAGAGAATCTTCAAAATATCATCAAATTAAAAACAATTCATAATGACAAAAGAACGTTATTTACTTTTTGAAAACTACCTTTCGGGTGAATTATCTGGTGATGACTTAATTGCTTTTAAAAACAAACTTAACTCAGACACAAACTTCAAAGAAGACTTTAATTTATACCAAGAAACTAGTTTATTCTTATCACAAAAAAATAGTAAAAAAGAAAATGAATTTAAAAATAACATTACTAAAATCTCTAATAATTTCTTTAAAAAAGAAACTAAGAAAAAATCAATTATAAAGCCGTGGTTTTATAGTATAGCTGCTTCTGTTTTTCTAATATTTAGCGCGTATTTATTCTTTTCTTTAAAAGAACCTAATTATAAAGATTTTGTTTCTTACAACAACATTGAGTTAACCACAAGAAATAATGAAAATCTATTATTTAATAAAGCCGAAAAAGCTTTTAACAGTAAAGATTTCTCTATGGCAAATAAACTCTTTAGTAACATTCTAAAAAACAACCCAAATAACTCAGAAATTAAACTTCACAAAGGTTTTTCTTTGATAGAATTAAACAAATTTAATGAAGCAGATACCATTTTAAACGAAATTTACAACGGAACTTCTGTATATAAAAGCGATGCTATTTGGTATTTAGCATTGAGTAAATTAAAGCAACAAAAAAACAAAGAATGCATTATTCTTTTACAGAAAATAACGAGTCAATCACCTAGATATCAATCAGCAAAAAAATTACTTTCTAAACTAGAATAAAAAATAGCACAACTATTTAAATTAGTTACATATTCCGTAAATTTGCGTTTTTCTCAAAAAACACTCCTCTTTTGAAAGACCAAGAATATATTGAAGTTTACGGAGCAAGAGCTCATAATTTAAAGAATATTGATGTAAAAATTCCTCGTGAAAAACTTGTTGTAATTACAGGTTTAAGCGGAAGTGGAAAATCTTCTTTGGCTTTTGACACCATTTATGCAGAAGGTCAAAGACGTTACATAGAAACTTTTTCTGCCTATGCACGCCAGTTTTTAGGAGGATTAGAAAGACCGGATGTAGATAAGATTGATGGACTTTCGCCCGTAATTTCTATCGAACAAAAAACCACCAACAAAAGTCCGCGTTCTACAGTGGGTACAATTACAGAAATTTACGATTTTTTACGATTACTTTTTGCCAGAGCGGCAGAGGCTTATTCTTACAATTCTGGCGAAAAAATGGTAAGTTATTCTGATGAACAAATCAAACAATTAATTCTAAAAGACTTTACTGATAAAAGAATTGCAGTTTTAGCGCCGTTAGTAAAATCTAGAAAAGGTCATTACAGAGAACTTTTTGAGCAAATTTCTAAACAAGGTTTTTTACGTGTTAGAGTAGATGGAGAAATAAAAGAGATTGAAAAAGGAATGCGTTTAGACCGCTACAAAACGCACGATATTGAAGTTGTAATTGATAGATTAGTTGTAAACCAAAAAGCAGAAAAACGTTTAGAAGAAACCATAAAAACAGCTTTATATTCTGGCAACAATATACTAATGGTTATTGCTATTGATGATGAAAAACCGCGTTATTTTAGCCGAGAATTAATGTGCCCAACATCAGGCATTGCCTATCCAAATCCTGAGCCAAATACATTTTCTTTTAACTCACCAAAAGGTGCTTGTAATTCTTGTAACGGCTTAGGAATTACGAATGAAATCAACCAAAAAAAAGTAATTCCAGACCATAAAATATCAATTAAAAATGGTGGAATTACTCCTTTAGGCGAACAAAAAAATAGTTGGATTTTTAAACAACTTCAAAATATTGCTGAGCGTTATCAATTTAAATTAACAGACCCAATAAATAAAATTCCAAAAGAAGCTTTAGACATTATTTTAAACGGTGGTAATGAATCGTTTGAAATAAAATCGAAAACTGTTGGAGTAACAAGAAATTATAAAATTGATTTCGAAGGAATTATATCTTTTATAGAAAATCAATATAGAAATGCAGAAAGCACTTCTATAAAACGCTGGGCAAAAGCTTTTATGGATGAAGTTTCTTGTGCAACTTGTGGCGGAAAACGATTAAAAAAAGAAGCTTTACATTTTAAAATTACTGATAAAAACATCAGCGATTTAGCGCAAATGGATGTTACAGAACTAGCTTCTTGGTTTGCAACTATCGAGAAAAATTTATCAAAAAAACAAATTACAATTGCATCCGAAATTCTAAAAGAAATTAGAACTCGAATTCAGTTTTTATTAGATGTTGGTTTAGACTATTTAACATTAGATAGAACTTCAAAATCGCTTTCTGGTGGTGAAGCTCAAAGAATTCGTTTGGCAACTCAAATTGGTTCGCAATTGGTTGGAGTTTTATATATTTTGGATGAACCTAGTATTGGCTTACATCAACGTGACAATCAGAAATTAATAGATTCTTTAATCAAATTGAGGGATGTTGGCAATTCTATTTTAGTAGTTGAACACGATAAAGATATGATAGAACATGCAGATTTTGTGTTCGACATTGGTCCTGGTGCAGGTAAACACGGAGGTGAAATTGTTAGCGAAGGAACTTTTAACGACCTAAAAAAACACCACACTTTAACGGCTGATTATTTAACAGGTAAAAAAGAAATTGCTGTACCTAAAAAACGTAGAAAAGGAAATGGAAAAACCATCAAATTAAAAGGAGCCACTGGTAATAATTTAAAAAATGTTTCTGTAGAATTTCCTCTCGGAAAAATGATTTGTGTTACAGGTGTTTCTGGCAGTGGAAAATCGACTTTAATTAACGAAACTTTATACCCAATTTTAAATGCTCATATTTATAGAGGTGTAAAAAAACCAATGCCTTACAAAAAAATTGAAGGTTTAGAAAATGTAGATAAAGTAATTGATATTGATCAATCTCCAATTGGTAGAACTCCACGTTCTAATCCTGCAACTTATACTGGCACTTTTGGCGAAATTAGAAGTTTGTTTGCTAAAACTCCAGAAGCTGCAATTCGCGGTTACAAACCAGGAAGATTCTCTTTTAATGTAAAAGGCGGACGTTGCGAAACTTGCCAAGGTGGTGGTGTTAGAGTAATTGAAATGAACTTTTTACCAGACGTACAAGTGGAGTGTGAAACTTGCCAAGGCAAACGTTTTAACAGAGAAACTTTAGAAATTCGTTACAAAGGAAAATCGATTTCTGATGTATTAAATATGACCATTGAAGATGCTACAATTTTCTTTGAAAGCATTCCTAAAATCCACAGAAAACTAAAAACTATTGAAGATGTTGGATTGGGTTATATTACTTTAGGACAACAATCTACAACACTTTCTGGTGGTGAAGCGCAAAGAATAAAACTGGCTTCAGAACTTTCTAAAAGAGACACAGGAAATACGTTTTATATTCTTGATGAACCCACTACTGGTTTGCATTTTGAAGACATAAGAGTATTAATGGAAGTCTTAAATAAATTAGCAGATAAAGGAAATACTGTCTTAATAATAGAGCATAATTTAGATGTGGTAAAATTGGCAGATTACATTATTGATGTGGGTATGGAAGGTGGTAAAAAAGGTGGAGAAATTTTAACTACAGGAACACCAGAACAAGTTGCAAAACATAAAACAAGTTATACTGCAAAGTTTTTGAAAAAAGAACTAATTTAGCAGGCATTTCTTTTTTCAAAAAAAAACAACTATTTAAAATATTATGATTATGACAAATGACGATAGAAAAATAAAAGAAAAACTACAACCAAAAACTTGGAACGAAATAAAAACAAACGATTCTTGGGCTATTTTTAAAATAATGGCAGAATTTGTAGAAGGTTATGAGAAATTAAGCAAAATTGGTCCATGTGTGTCAATCTTTGGTTCTGCAAGAACAAAACCAGAAGACCCATATTATAAATTAGCAGAAGAAGTTGCTTTTCAATTAACACAACATGGCTATGGCGTAATTACTGGTGGCGGACCAGGAATTATGGAAGCTGGTAATAAAGGCGCGCACAGAGGTAAAGGAACCTCTGTAGGTTTAAATATAGAATTGCCTTTTGAACAACATGATAACCCTTGGATTGATGCCGGAAAAAGTTTAGATTTCGATTACTTTTTTGTTAGAAAAGTAATGTTTGTAAAATACTCTCAAGGTTTTATTGTGATGCCTGGTGGTTTTGGTACTATGGATGAATTATTTGAAGCAATCACTTTAATTCAAACTAATAAAATAGGACGTTTTCCCATTGTTTTAGTCGGTAAAAAATTCTGGGGTGGTTTATTAGATTGGATAAAAAACACACTGCTTGAAGAAGGCAATATTAGCGAAAAAGATTTAAACCTATTTAGAGTGGTAGACACTGCTGATGAAGCTTTAGAGCATCTAAATAAATTCTACGCTAAATATCAATTTAAACCTAATTTCTAGAATGTTTTTAAAAAGAATTACTTTTCTTTTTATCTGTATTTGGTCTGCTTCTTTATTTGGACAGACCAATATTAAAACAATGTTTTATAACATTCTAAATTACGACTCTAGCACAGAAAGTGAGCAAAGAACTCCTTATTTAAAAACTATTTTAGACGAAGTTCAGCCAGATATTTTTATGGTTTGTGAACTAAAAACCAAAACTGGTTCTGATTATTTATTCGATAGAGCAATCTTACCTTTTAATAACAACTTTAAAAAAGCTGAGTTTGAATACGCTTTAAGTGGTGGAAGTTTGCAACAAATGGTTTATTACAATAACAAAAAATTAGTTTTAGAAAGCAGTAAAATTATTATAACTGGCACTAGAGATATAAATCATTATACATTTAAACTTAACACAGAAAACAGCGCTTCTAATCCCATTAAAATAGAAGTATTTGTAACGCATTTAAAAGCATCTAGAGGAAGTTACAATAGGCAAAAAAGATTAGCTTCTGTAGAAGAGTTTACCAAAGAATTAGCAAGATTACCAAATAATAGCAACATAATTTTTGCGGGCGACTTTAATTTTTACACAAGTAATGAGCCTGGTTTTTTAAAAATTATTGACTCCAATAATGCCATAAAAATTGTTGATCCAATAAACAGACTTTGCCCTAGTTTTCCTAATGACGGCAGAGACTACTTTGGCGATGATTATCATTCAAGCTATTTTTGGAATAACAGTTCTTTTAAAGATATTCATTCGCAATCTACAAGAACAACTCCTTTAATTGATGGCGCTGGTGGCGGAATGGATGATCGTTTCGATTTTATATTGATGTCTGAAAATTTAAAAACAAACACAAAATTATTTTACAAAAACAACACATACAAAGCTATTGGCAATAATGGAAATTGCTATAATTCTTATGTTAGCAATACTAGATGTTCAGGAGAATACTCTCAAGATTTAAGAAATGCGCTATATCAATTTAGCGACCATTTGCCAATTGTTATGGAGCTAGCATCTCCAGAAAACACTTTATCAACAACTACTTATCAACCCATACGTTTTTTAACTTCAAATATTGCATCCGATAAATTAGCAATTAAAGTAGCTTTAAATTCGTTAAATAAGATTTTGATTTACAATCAGCTGGGGCAAATAGTTCGAAAAATAGAAGTAAAAAATAAAACGAACATAGATTTAGATATCCGTTCTTTTTCTAAAGGAATTTATTTTATTAAAGCTGATGCATACAAACCTATAAAATTTGTAAAAATATAATTGAAAAAGCGTTTTTACATATTCATCATTTGCTTTTTAGCTTCTTCTTTTGCTTTTTCGCAACAGAATACCATCAGCTTAAAATCTACTTTAAACACTAAAACTGATGAGTTAAAAATTCAGCAAGAAATTGTGTTTTACAATACATCAGATTCGATTTTAAAAAATATTTACCTACACAATTGGGGCAATAGTTTTAAAGACAGAAAAACACCATTAAGCAAAAGATTTATAGAAGATTTTAGAAAAGATTTATATTTTGCTAGAAAAAAAGATTTAGGAAACTCTACCCTAAAAAGCATCTCTGTTGCTTATGAAAATACTCATTTTTCTGAATTAAAAGAACATTCAGACATTGTACAGGTAAAACTTAAAAAAGCGCTAAAACCCAATGATAGTGTTAGAATATCTGCAACCTATGTTTTAAAAATTCCGAATGCAAAATTTACTGGTTACGGAAAAATAAAAAATGAATATCATCTTAGATTTTGGTATTTAACACCCGCTGTTTACAAAAATAAATGGCAATTAATGAGCAACTTAAATTTAGATGATTTATATGAAAATCCAACAGATTTTAACATCGAAATAAATGTACCAGCAGATTATATTGTTGAAAGTAATTTATATCAATACAAAACAAAAAAAGACAGCTTAAATAACTATTATTTAGTAGGAAAAAATAAAACAGATGTTATATTAAGCATCAACAAAACAAAAAAATTAAAATCTTTTAACACCAAAAATATTAAAGTTTATACCAATGTTTTTAATAAAGAAATAGCTCCGAATTTAACTAAAGACATTTTAAATAGAGAGCTTTTGTTTATTGAAAAGTATTTAGGAAAATATCCTCATAAAGAAATCTATGTAGATAAAGCTAGCCAAAGAAAAAATCCCATTTATGGCTTAAACCAACTGCCCAATTTTATAAGACCTTTTTCTGATGTTTTTAAGTGGGATATTACAATGTTTAAAGCTATTTCTAGAAAGTACATAGAAAATACTTTACTGCTTAACAAAAGAACGGATGCTTGGTTAATAGATGGTATTCAGAATTATTTAATGATTGAATATGTAGAAAATGTTTATCCAGAAATAAAACTGTTGGGCAAAGTTTCTAATTCTTGGCCATTAAGGCGATTTAACATTTCTAAATTAGAGTTTAATGATAAGTATCAATTTGTTTATCAGTTTACTTCGAGAAAATTTTTAGATCAATCTTTAACAACTCCTTTAGATTCTTTGTCAAATTTTAATAGAAGAATTGTAAACAAATACAAAGCTGGTTTGGGTTTTAAATATTTAAAAGAATATTTAGGTGGCTCTGTTTTAAATGATGCTATACAAGAGTTATACCTTAACAATCAGTTAAAAAATATTTCAAGCAGTACTTTTAAAAACATCCTTTCTAAAAAAACAACTAAAAATATTGATTGGTTTTTTAACGATTATATAAACACTAATAAAAAAATAGATTACACCATAAAAAGTGTTATCGAAGAAAATGACAGTCTTTTAGTTACCATAAAAAACAAAAGAAATATTAATGTCCCAATTGCTTTGTATGGCATCAACAACAAAAAAGAAATTGCCTTTAAAAAATGGATTGATAATATTGACAGTACAAAAACGATTAAAATTAAAAAAGGAAATTTTCAGGATTTGGCATTAAATTACGAAAACTTATACCCCGAACACAACACCCTAAACAACTGGAAAAATCTTGAAAAAAAAATATTTAACAAACCTATTAAATTTTCGTTTTTTAAAGATATAGAAGACCCTAATTACAGTCAACTTTTTTATCAACCTAACGCACAATATAACTTTTACAATGGCTTAATTCTAGAATTAAAACTACACAACAGACCCATTATAAAAAGGAACTTAGAGTTTAAGTTATCTCCTGCTTATGCAACAAAAAGTAAATCTTTTATCGGTAGTTTTTCTGTTTTGTATAATCAATATTTCGAAAAAACCAACATCTACAAAATAACTTACGGAATTGTAGGAAACAAACTAGATTACGCACCAAATCTATCTTATAAATCTTTAGTACCTTTTATAGATTTAGTCTTTAAACGCAAAACCCTAAGAGATACAGGTTTTGAATCGATAACAGCAAAATTAATTCATATTAATAAAGAAGTAGCTCCACAAGCTATTAAAACCGATCAAGATAATTACAACGTATTAAGCTTAAATTACCAATACAGAAAACCAGATATTATTAAAGAATTTAGATATAGTTTTAATACAGAATTTGCCAAAAAATTCTCTAAAGCAACCATAGATTTAAGATACAGAACTTTAACAACATCAGATACGCAGTTAGATTTTAGATTATTTGCAGGCACATTTTTTAAAAACAATACTAGTGGAAATTATTTTAGTTTTGGTTTAGACAGAGCAAATGATTATGCTTTTCAGTTAAACTATTTTGGAAGATCTGAAAACAAAGGGCTTCTAAGCCAACAATTTATTATTGCAGAAGGTGGTTTTAAATCTGTTTTACCCACAAGGTTTGCAGATCGATATATGATAGCTTTTAATTCTAGCATTGGTTTATGGAGGTGGATTGAATTTTATAACGATATTGCTTTTTTAAAAAACAAAAATTATCCAGTATTTTTTGCTTATGAAAATGGTATCAGACTCAATTTTATACATAATATTTTTGAAATTTATTTTCCTGTATATTCTAACAATGGATGGGAAATTTCTCAGACAGCTTACCCACAAAAAATAAGATTTACGCTTGCTGCAAACTTTAATTCTATTTTTAATTTTTTTAGAAGAGGTTTTTTCTAAAAAAATACATATCATAGCATCTTCAGATAATTATTATCACATTATCAAAAAAAAATATTTTTACGCTTATTTTTTTAACATATTCTTAAATTTTTAGAACATTTTTAAATATCAACTAAAAAAACTACCTTTGCAAAACCATAAAGATCCTATAAAATGTTGCAAAAAACACGTACAGATAATAAACAAAAACTATCTTTTCAAGATTTTAAAACAGAAGTTTTAAGCGATTATAAAATTGCTAAAATAAGCAGAGAATGTAGTTTATTAGGAAGACGTGAAGTATTAACAGGAAAAGCTAAATTTGGTATTTTTGGAGACGGAAAAGAAGTGCCACAATTAGCAATGGCTAAAGCCTTTAAAAAAGGAGACTTTAGATCTGGTTATTATAGAGATCAAACTTTTATGATGGCAATTGGCGAGTTAACAGCTCAACAATTTTTTGCAGGTTTGTATGCACACCCAGACATTAAAGCAGATCCAATGTCAGCAGGCAGGCAAATGGGCGGGCATTTTGCAACCCATAGTTTACACGAAGACGGAACTTGGAAAAACCTTACCAAACAATACAATTCTAGTTCAGACATTTCTCCTACTGCCGGACAAATGCCTCGTTTACTTGGTTTGGCGCAAGCATCAAAAATTTATAGAAACGAAAAAAGCGTTCAACATAAAACTAGTTTTTCTATAAACGGAAACGAAATAGCTTGGGGCACAATTGGAAACGCAAGTACAAGTGAAGGTGTTTTTTTTGAAACCATAAATGCTGCCGGTGTTTTGCAAGTACCAATGGTTATGAGTGTTTGGGATGATGAATATGGAATTTCTGTACACGCAAAATACCAAACAACAAAAGAAAGTATTTCTGAAATTTTAAGCGGATTTCAAAGAGAAAATAATAAAGATGGATATGAAATTTTTGTTGTTAATGGTTGGGATTATGTCCAATTAATAGACATTTACAACAAAGCTTCAAAAATAGCAAGAGAAGAACACGTGCCTGTTTTAATTCACGTTAAAGAATTAACACAACCTCAAGGACACTCAACTTCAGGATCTCATGAAAGATACAAAACCAAAGAAAGATTAGTTTGGGAAAAAAATCTTGATTGTATTGAAAAAATGCGACAATGGATTTTAGATTTTGAATTGGAAACAGAATCTGGAGAGATTTTACGCTTTGTAACATCTGAAGAAGAAATCATCGTTTTAGAAAAAGACGCAAAAAAAGAGGTTAGAAACGCTAAAAGAAATGCTTGGAATGCTTTTATAAATGAAATTAAATCTGATGTAACAATTACTACACAATTACTAGAAAAAATTGCTGCTAAAAGTAAAAACTCAGCTTTTATTTTAAAAATAAAAAATGATTTACAAGAAATTGTAGAGCCTAGTAGAAAAGATGTTTTATCACATTCTAGAAAAGCTTTAAGATTTATAAAAGACGAAAAAATTGCCGAAAAAATTCTTTTACAAAACTTTATCAAAAAATCTATTAAAGATGCAAAACAAAAATATTCTTCTTACTTATTAAGCGAATCTAATTTTAGCGCACTTAATATTTCTGCAAAAAAACCAACATATTCTGAAAGTAAAAAACTGGTTGATGCAAGAATTATTATGAGAGATAATTTTGACGCAATCTTAAAAAAACATCCAGAAGTTGTTATTTTTGGTGAAGATGCGGGTTATATTGGCGATGTAAATCAAGGTTTAGAAGGACTTCAAGAAAAATATGGTGACATAAGAGTTGCTGACACCGGAATAAGAGAAGCATCTATAATTGGTCAGGGAATTGGCTTGGCTATGAGAGGTTTAAGACCCATTGCAGAAATACAATATTTAGATTATTTATTGTACGCGCTTCAAATTATGAGTGATGATTTGGCAACACTTCATTATAGAACTTACGGCAAACAAAAAGCTCCTTTAATTGTTAGAACTCGCGGACATAGATTAGAAGGAATTTGGCACGCAGGCTCACCAATGGGAAGCATTATAAATAGTGTTAGAGGAATACACGTTTTGGTTCCTAGAAATATGACAAAAGCTGCTGGCTTTTACAACACACTCTTAGAAGGTGATGACCCTGCTTTAGTTATAGAATGTTTAAACGGATATAGACTTAAAGAAGAATTACCAATAAATTTAGGTGAGTACAAAACACCTATTGGCTTGGTAGAAACAGTAAAAGAAGGTAAAGACATTACTGTTGTTTCTTACGGATCTACTTTAAGATTAGTAGAAGAAGCCGCAAAAGAACTACTTCAAGTGGGTATAGATATAGAAATTATAGATGCACAAAGTTTACTTCCTTTTGATTTAAATCAAGATTGTGTTCAAAGCTTAGCCAAAACAAACAAATTACTTATTGTAGATGAAGATGTTCCTGGTGGAGCTTCTGCTTATATTTTACGAGAAATTTTAGAAAAGCAAAATGGTTATATGTATTTAGACAGCAAGCCATCAACACTAACTTCTAAAGAGCATAGACCAGCTTATGGTACTGATGGAGATTATTTTTCGAAACCATCTACAGAAGACATCTTTGAAAAGGTTTATGAAATAATGTCTGAATTTAATCCTAACAATTTTAAAAGCCTCTATTAGAAATAGATAATTATTTAATTACCAAAAAAATAAAAGTCGTGAAAATATTTTCACGACTTTTTTAATTATGCAATATATAAATCCCCCAATTCTATATTGCAATTAAATTCAATACTAAAATATGTTCAAATTTAAAACTAATATCTTTAAAAAGAACCATCACCAAACAACTAATCTACTACAAATATTATTTTTTTAATTATTTTCTACTATATTTATGCATTAAAGACATATAAATAAACAATAATGGATCTTTTAAAAAAAATTAAAATTTTGATTTTTCTCACTTGTTTTGTAGTTCCTAAAATGTACTACTCTCAAGAAAAATTAATTAAAAACGGAGATAATTGGCATTACTATGATGAAGGTTACTTAAATAAAAACTGGAAAAACTTATCAAATCATTCTAATTGGAAAAGTGGAAAAACACCTATTGGATATGGAGATGGGCAAGTAGTAACAAATATTGATTACGGAGGAGATAAAAAAAACAAACATATAACTAAGTACTTTAAAAAGACAATTGAAATTAAAAAAAACAATTTTTTGGCTTATGAGTTTAGGGTTTTAAGAGATGATGGCGCAGTTATTTACATTAACGGAAAAGAGTTGTTTAGAAGTAATATGCCAAACTCAACCATAACCAATAAAACGGTTGCAATCAACACAATTCAAAAAGAAGAAGAATCTAAATACATTATTAATCTTTTTGACACTAAAATTTTTAAGGAAGGAAAAAATACGATTAGTGTTTCTATTCATCAAACATCTCCTGAATCTAGCGACTGCATATTTAGTTTCGAATTGATTGGTCATACAGACCCAGAATTCTTAACAGTTATAATTGATAAAAAAAAAGAAACTAACCAAAATTTAGAGGATAAAATAACCATTTTAAATAACAAATTTGAACTTGAAAAAGTTATTCTAAAAAATGAAACAATTACAAATAGAAATTACAATTTAAAGTTTTTACTATTCTTAATAAGTGCATTTTTTATTACATCATTAGTTAGCTATTTTTTTCTTTTTGGATATGTTCGAAAAAAAGAAATAAGATTCTCAAACACTATTGAATTGTTAACTAAAGAAAACAATAAAAAAGATGAAAAAATAATTATTTTAACAACTAACTTATTACACAACAAACAATATTATAAAGAAATAAAAGCAGACATTAAAGGCATTAAAACGCAAGATAAATCTACCATAAATTCTATTCTAAATCAAATTGATTATGTTTTAGAAAGAGATGAAGATTGGGATATCTTAAAAAAGCATTTTAATGCAGTTTACGAAGGCTTTTATGATAAAATTATTAAAAAACACCCAACAGTTTCTGAGACAGAATTAAGACATTGTATGTTTATTAAATTACACTTACAAACGAAAGAAATTGCTAGAATATTATTAATAGACCCAAGATCTGTACAAACTGCGAGATATAGAATTAAAAAGAAAATGAACCTAAATGAAGGTGAAGATTTAAGAGAGTATTTACTAAATTTATAATAAAGTTAGCGTAACTTTTTTAATGTTTTTTTACGTTGAATTTTACCAGTATCTGTTTCTATAAAAGTATCTATAAAAAAAACTTCTTTTGGAATTTCGAATTTTGAAAAACTTACATTTTTAAATTCTATTTGTTGATGTTTTCCTTCGACAATTAAAACTAATTTTTCTCCTAATTTTTCATCAGAAATACCTGCAACAAAAAAACGATTCTTAATAATTTTCGATAATTTTTCTTCAATTTTTTCTGGATGTAATTTAATTCCGCCAGAATTAATTACATTATCAAACCTACCTAACCATTCAAATTTTGTATCAGAAATTAACTGTACAACATCATTTGTAAACACCAATTCTTTAGAATTTTTTTGAGCCTTGATGACCAAACAACTTCTGTTATCAATAAAAATTTCAACATCCGGCAAAACTTTATAAAAAGTTGGTTTTAATTTAATTTGATTCAACTTTTTTACAGCAATATGAGTTATGGTTTCTGTCATACCATAAGTTGCAAAAACCGCTGTAGAAACACTTTGTAAGTTCTCTTGAAGCTCAGTAGAAACTATACCTCCGCCAACAATAAGTTTTTTTATTTGATGTAATTTATCTAAAGAATTTTGAACTTGTAAAGGAACCATTGCCGAAAAATCGTATTCTTTTAATATCGATTTTAACGGATTAGAATTTACTTCTACAACATCTAAACACCAGCCTAAAGTTAAGGCTCTTACCAACATCATTTTACCTGCAATATATGCAACTGACAAACATAACAGAGCCGTTGTTTTTTCTTTTAAATCAAAAAATCTTCCTGTTGCGAGAGCCGAATTTATCATTTGCTCTTTTTGCAAAGAAATGGATTTTGGTTTTCCTGTAGAACCTGAAGTTTGTACCAAAATAAAATCATCATCAGAAAACCAACTTTCTAAAAAACTAGAAATATCAACAGAAAAATGATGTGTAAAAGTAATTAATTCATCAACAGAAGAAAATGATTTCCCATTTAATTTGAAGTTTTTATGAAATTTATTCTCCACTAATTTCATCTAAAATTCTGTAATTTTCATCTAAAAGAATAGGCTTATAAATTTTCCCTGTAAGTTTTTCTTTCCAGTTTTTCCATCCATATTTTCTAGAGAAAAACAACAACATTAATGGATACAAAACCAACACAGGAAAAAACATTTCCCAACCTACAGAAGGTTCAGAAGTATCAATATATAATGCATCCGTTTGAAAAACGGTCCAATCTGTTGTTACAAAAAAAGCAGCTACAATATTATTTACCGCGTGCAAGCCTAAAGAAAGCTCTGTACCTTCATCCATTAAAGTGGTAATTCCATAAAACAAACCTGTACCAATATAAAACACCATAGAAATGTAACCTAGCTTTTCTACCTCTGGGTTTGCGCCGTGTAAAAGTCCAAAAAACACTGATGTGAAAAGCAAAGGAAACCATCTGTTTTTTGTTAAAACTCCAAGTCCTTGCATAAAATAACCTCTAAAAAGGAGTTCTTCAAAACTGGTTTGAAAAGGCAAAAACAACAACGAAATAAACAATAAAATAAAAAATGGTCCTACATTAAAATTCCAAACATAATCATTTGGAGACATTAAAATACCTGCAATTATTGCAATAACCGCAACTAATCCCCAAGAATAAAAACCGAACCAAAAACGTTTCCAATCTATTTTTTTTCTACTAGTAACTAAAGTAGTAATGCTTCTTTGATGAATATATTTTACTCCTACAAACAAGAAAACCAACCCAATAAGAAACATTAATATCATTAAAAATAATAGTAAATTACTGTTCATGCCCATAGACATAAAACTATCTTCTGCTGCTTTAGAAAATTCTGCAAAACTACCAGCTTCTTTAAAAGCTGCAATTCCTAAGGGAATAAAACCTACAATTTGCCAGCCAAAAAACACTAAAATTATAGTTAAAACCCAATGATACCATTCGTTATTTCCTTTGTATGCCTGTTGTATGTAATTCATTTTTTTATGGATGAGATTCTGAAATAAGTTCAGAATTACGTTACATTAAAATTCCAATTTAATTTAGGATTGTATTGCAAAGTACCATTTTTTACTGATAATGGACTTTTAAAATTATTTGTAAATAAACCTCCAGTACCTAAACCTTGAGGCATTTTATTTTGTAATGTATGTGTAAATTGCGCAATTGCATTTAAACCAATATTGCTCTCTAAAGCAGAAGTTATCCACCAACCGCAATTGTTTTGCTCAGCTAAATTAATCCATTCTTTACTTGTTGCAAAACCACCAATTAAGCTTGGTTTTAAAATAATATATTGTGGCTGAATTGTTTCTAATAATTTCTTCTTTTCTTCGGATGAAAACACTCCTATCAATTCTTCGTCTAAAGCAATTGGCAAAGGTGTTTTTGCACACAATGCTGCCATTTTGTGAACTTGACCTTGTTTTATAGGTTGCTCTATAGAATGAATTTCTAAATCTGATAAAACTTTTAATTTTTCTAAAGCATCTTTTGGTTTAAAAGCGCCATTTGCATCTACACGTAATTCTATTTCGTTTGATGAAAATTCTTTTCTGAGGGATTTTAACAAGTCTATTTCTTTATCAAAATCTATGGCACCAATTTTCATTTTTATGCAAGAAAAACCTGATGTTAATTTTTCTTTAATTTGAGTTTTCATAAACTCTTTTTCTCCCATCCAAATTAAACCGTTTATAGAAATTGATGCTTTTCCTTTGGTAAATTCTGATGGAAATAACTCAAATTTATCATCATTTTTTAACGATAAAAAAGCCTGTTCTAATCCAAATTGAATTGACGGGAACTCGCAGAGTTCTTTAAGTAAAAAATCTAATCCTTGGTTAATATTATTGCAAACCCACTTTAATTTTTCTTCATAATTCTTAACATCATCTATACTTAAACCTCTAAAAAGCCCTGTTTCTCCAATTCCTGTTTTACCATTTTCTTTTAAAATGATAAACCAAGTTTCTTTGGTTTTTAAAATTCCGCGCGAAGTTCCACTCGGATTTTTAAAATTAAGTATGTATTTTTTGTAGCTAGCTTTTATCAAAAGAAAGAGTATTATTTTTCTACAAATGTTTTAAAATTATTTAAATAAGTTTGGTCTTGTTCTTTAAAAACTCCTTTAAAATAAGGAAACATACACGCCATAATATAAGAATCGCTTTGGCAGCTAGCGTTTAATGTAATTGTAGTTACACCTTCTTTTTCAGTAAAAAGATAGTCATCGGTTTTTAACATATTCTCTGCATCAAAAAACAAGGTTACTTTTTTATTGGGTACAAAAGCTAAAATCTTTTCAGTCATTGTAATTTCTTGCCCCTTATTATCAACTACAATTTTATATTCGCTGCCAATTGTTCCAGGATTTAAATTTAAAGTGTCAATCTTTTTAATTTCAGGTATCCATTTTTTTACATTTCCTGGTTTATTAAAAATTTTAAAAACATCTTCTACAGGTTTATTTACAGATACTTGCGCAGAATAATTCGTTTCTTTCACTATTAAGCCTGTTAAGAAAAAAGCCAGTCCTAAAACAGATATAATTATTAAAATTATTTTTATTTTTTTCATTCTATTATATAAATATCGAACTTCCTATTTCTAAAATTTTTAGCACCTTACCTTTTGTTTCAAAGGCTGATTTAGCATCATCTACATTAATTTCTATAGGAGGAAATGTATTAAAATGACAGCCAATTATTGTATTACATTCTACAAAATTACTTGCTATAATTGCATCTTCTACTCCCATAGTAAAATTGTCTCCAATAGGTAAAATTGCACAATTAATTTTATGAGTCATAGGAATCAGTTTCATATCCATACTTAAAGCAGTATCTCCTGCAACATATATGTTTTTGTTATCAGCAGAAATTACAAAACCTCCTGGCTGCCCTCCATAAGTACCATCAGCAAAAGACGATGTATGTATTGCATTAACATATTTTGCAGAAAATGTTTCTTTTTTAAAAGTTCCACCATGATTTAATGGATGAATTTTATACCCTTTAGCATTGTAATACATTGCTATTTCGTGATTAGAAACAATGGTTGCTCCTGTTCTTTCTGCAATAACTTCTACATCTAAAACATGATCTTGATGCGCATGCGTTATTAAAATATAATCAGCTTTTATTGAAGAAATGTTAATATTTGATGCTAAAGAATTACCCGTAATAAATGGGTCTATTAAAATATTTGTGTTTCCAGTTTCTACTCCAAAACAAGCGTGTCCGTAAAAAGTAATATTCATAATATGTTTTCTTTGTTATAATTGTCCTAACCCAAAAAGAATTGCAAATAAAAAAGTACTCAATGCTACTATTTTTAATTCTTTATCTAATTCTGCTGGAACTTTATTTTTTGCAACTATAAAACTATTTTTAATTAGCGGAATAAATGCTACCAAAAAAAGGAATTGATACCCACTTTTATAATCTAAAACAACATAAATTAAGGCAGCAAATAATGCGCCAAAAATTAAAAAATAATGATATTTTTTTGCTTTTTTTATCCCTAATTTAACAACTAATGTGTTTTTATTGTTCTTTTTATCTTCTTCTCTATCTCTAAGATTATTCAAATTAAGTACAGCTGTACTTAATAATCCAATAGAAATTGCTGGTAAAAATATTTTAAAGTTGATGTGCTTTGTATATAAAAAATAACTCCCCACAACACTTAACAAACCAAAGAAAAGAAACACAAAAACATCACCAAAACCACTGTAACCATAAGCAGAGTTACCCACTGTATATTTAATAGCTGCTGCAATTGATGCAATTCCTAAACCAAAAAACAAGATAGAATATCCAAAATTTTCTTTCCCAAAAGCAACATAAATAAGTAACAAAGCAATTATTAAAGTAATAATTGTGGTAAGTATCATTGCTGATTTCATTTGTTTTGGTGTTATTACACCTAAAGACACCATTCTTGCTTCTCCTGTTCTATTTTTGTCTGAACCTTTTATACCATCTCCATAATCATTGGCAAAGTTTGATAATACTTGAAAACCAATTGTGGTTAAGATTGCTAAAATAAAAATCCAATAATTTTTCTCTTTATGAATACAAAAAGCTTCTAATAAATTATACCCTGCTGGGTGAGTATCATTTATAAAATTAGCTAAAAAAGCCCCAACAATAATCCCAGAAACCGATAAAGGTAATGTTCTTAAACGTGCAGCTTTTATGTAGTTTTTAAGCATTTTTTAAAAAGAGATTCCCACTTTCGTGGGAATGACAAATTTGGTTTATAATTTATTAGCTTCAGCAATTAATTCTGCAATGTCTTTTACTTGTACTTCAGCTTCTTTTTCTTTGAATTTAATTCCGTCTGTCATCATTGTATTACAATAAGGACAACCTGTTGCAATAATGTTTGGTTGGGTTTCTAAAGCATCTTCTGTTCTTAAAACATTAACTTCTTTATCGCCTTTTTCTGCATCTTTAAACATTTGCGCTCCACCAGCTCCACAACATAATGCAGTAGATTTATGACGTTGCATCTCTGTTAAATTAACACCTAATCTTTTAATTAAATCTCTTGGAGATTCATAAACTTCATTCGCTCTTCCTAAATAACAAGGATCATGGAACGTAACTCTTTTATCTTTTAAAGTTGTGTTATCAATTTTTAAACGACCTTCTTCAATTAAGTTTTCTATGAATTGTGTGTGATGAAAAACTTCATATTTACCACCTAAACCTGGATATTCATTTTTTAGAGTATTAAATGAATGCGGATCGCAAGTAACTATCTTTTTAACTTCGTAACCATTTAGAACTTCAATATTCATCATTGCTTGCATTTGAAACAAAAATTCGTTTCCGGCTCTTTTTGCAGCATCACCTGTAGAAGATTCTTCTGTTCCTAAAACCGCGAAATCTACCTTAGCTTGATGCAATATTTTTACAAATGCTCTCGATATTTTTTTAGCTCTATCATCATAACTCCCAGCTGCGCCAACCCAAAACAACACTTCTGGTTGCTTGCCTTGCGCCATCATTTCTGCCATTGTTGGTACTGTCATAAATTACAAATTTTGAATTATGAATTATGAATTGAACCAATTCGTAATTAATAATTATTAATTAAAATATTATTTATTCTTCGTCTTTCCAGTTTAATCTATCCATTTGGTTGTATTGCCATGGAGCTCCATTATTTTCGATGTTGGTCATCATCATATTTAATTCTTGTGGTGCTGCACTTTCTTCCATTACCAAATATCTACGCATATCCATAATTATTGATAATGGGTCTATGTTTACAGGACATTCTTCTACACACGCATTACAACTTGTACACGCCCACAATTCTTCTGGTGTAATATAATCGTTTAACAACTGCTTTCCATCATCTTTAAACACTCCTTTATTAGCATCAATATTTTTACCAACTTCTTCTAATCTATCACGAGTTTTCATCATAATATTTCTTGGCGACAACTCTTTACCTGTTAAGTTTGCAGGACAAGATGATGTACATCTACCACATTCTGTACAGGTATAGGCATTTAGTAATTGTACCCAATTTAAATCGGTAACATCAGATGCGCCAAACTTTTCTGGGACTTCATCTTCTGCTCCTTCTATTGGAGTAGCGTAAGGATCTGCATCAGGATCCATCATTAATTTTACTTCTTTGGTAACAGATTCTAAATTATTGAGTTGTCCTTTAGGGTTTAGATTCGCAAAGTATGTATTTGGAAACGCTAATAAAATGTGTAAATGCTTTGAATAATACAAGTAATTTAAGAATACTAAGATTCCTAAAATATGAATCCACCAAGCAGATCTTTCTACAATATGAATTGATTCTGGTGAAAAACTGCTAAAAAGTGGTGCCATAAATTGACTTATTGGATTTCCTATTCCTGCTTGTTGAAATGAAGTGTCTGCGGCATTCATCACCAAAAACAAGGTCATTAAAACCATTTCAAAATACAGAATGTTGTTACCATCATTTTTTGGCCAACCTGTCATTTCTTTGCTTAAAAAACGTTTGATGTTAGCTACATTTCTACGCAACCAAAATATAATTACGGCTACAAAAACTAGTGCTGCTAAAATTTCGAAAGTTCCTATTAAGAATGCGTAAAATCTATCACCTAAAACACCTTTAAAAATTCTGTGCGTACCAAATAAACCATCAATAATGATTTCTAAAACTTCTATATTAATAATGATAAAACCAACGTAAACAACAATGTGTAAAAAACCAGAAAGTGGTCTTTTTACCATTTTAGATTGCCCAAGCGCAATCATCATCATATTTTTTAGTCTTTCAGATTTTCTGTCTTTTCTATCTACATCTTTACCTAATTTAATGTTTCTTGATAGTTTGCGAATATTCATCGCAAAAAAACCGATACCAATTGCTAATGCTAAGGCAAAAAAGATGTTTGGTAAGTATTGCATATTGCTAGTAAATTTTAATAAATTATTTGTTAGCTTCTTTTTCTAATTCTTTGTCTTTTTTAGGCTTATAGGGTTTGGCTCTTTTTCCGAACAAAGAAAAATGGACAAATCTTTTAGGATTTAATTTCATTTCTCTTAGCAAATCTTCTAACTCTTTAGACATTGCAGTAAGGTTATTGTACATTTCGTCATCTGTTACTAACTTACCTATTGTACCTTTACCTTTGTGAATTCCATCTAACATTAAATTAACAGAATTTAGTGTAATCTCTGCTTTTTTAATAATTCTGCCAATATTAGCATTTGCTAAAGTATTTGAAACTTTGGCTAAATTATCTGTAATTTTTTTAGTATTCTTTACGGTAATTTTTAATTCTGTTGATGTAGAATCTATGACACTATTAACAGAATGCATTATTTCTCTAACATCTTTGATAGTATATTCTAAATTTTTAACAGACCTTTTTAAACTATTTTGAGTTTTTGAATCTAATATATTGTTAATATTCTTAAATAAAGAATCTGCACTAACAATTACTTTTTCTACTTTATTCTGTAATGGATCTAAACGCTCACCAATAGAGGTAAATAAACTAGACTCTATTTCGCCTTTTAAGACATCGCCACTTATTGCATTTGCTCCCTTATAATCTGGAATAACTGCTAAATTAGAAGGACTTAATGGACTTGGAGAATAAATTTTAACAACACTGTTTTTAGAAAACTCGAAGTCATCTTCTACAGAAAATCTTACAATTAAATGCCCTCTTTTTTCTTGAGATTGATCAAACTTTATACTCTCTACTTTACCTACTTTTAACCCATTAATAGTAACAAAACTAGATCTTGTTAAGCCACCTATTTGGCTATACTCTACTTTAAAATAACGGGTATTTCCATCAAGTAAATTTTGCCCTTTTAAAAAATTATAGCCCCATACAAAAATTGCAATTACAATTATTGCTACAATTCCTGTTTTTAACTCTTTTGACATAAATAGATATTTAACAACAATATTACTAATAATTTTTGGTTGAAACCATTAAAACTATTGCATTTTAATTACATCTTTTATAGAGATTTTAGTGCCATTTTTATAGGCAACTAAAAAAGCTGAGGTATATCCTTTAGATTTTGCTGTTTTAAGATTTTTTTTAGCATTTTTATAACTAGAAGTTTTACCAAAATAATACTTGTAAAACTTACCAACTTTAACTCTTTCTACATTTCTTAAGCCTTTAAAATTATAAGATTTTGTTGCCAATTTATTTTTACTAGAAGCTAACTGTACTTTAAATTCAAGCGCAGCATTTACCTTATTTTCTACAATAGTATTATCTGTTACTGTATTTAGTTTTATGTTAGAAATATAATTATGAATGGCACTTGCAATTGCTTCTGCCATCTGATTTTGACCTTTTTTAGAATTTAAATATCTTCCTTCTCTTCTATTGGTTAAAAAACCTAACTCAACCAAAACGCTTGGCATTATTGTTTCTCTTAAAACTTGAAAATTATCTTGTTTTACTTTTCTATTATTTCTTTTTAATTTAAAAGCAAAATTATTCTGAATTAAACTCGCTATTTCTAAACTTTTATCTAAATTTTCTTCTTGAAGTAAGGACAGTCCTATAACAGATTCTGCCGAATTTGGATCAAAACCTTTATATTTATCTTTATAATTGTCTTCATATAATACAATTGAAGCATTTTCTCTTTTTGCAATTTCAAGGTTTTTTTTGTTTCCTCTTAAACCCAAAACAAAAGTTCCTGCTCCGTAAGCGTTAGATGTATGAGAATCGCAATGAATAGAAACAAACAAATCTGCTTTAGCATTATTTGCAACTTCTCCTCTTTTCCATAAATCTACATAAACATCTTTTTTTCTAGTAAAAATTACTTTTATATCTTTTTTCTTGGCTAATTTTTTACCCACTTGTAAAGCTACTTTTAAGGCTATTTTTTTTTCTTTATAACCATTTCCTAAATTACCAGGGTCTTTACCACCATGGCCTGCATCAATAACTATTACATATTTTTTTTGAGCATTTACAGAAGAAACATTCATTAAAAAAACGAATGCAAAGCTTAAAATAAAAACTATTTTAAATTTGGTATTAATTTTGTGGTTTTGTTGGAATCGCATCAATAAAATTTAACTAATTTTGGCAACTTAAATTTGGTGCTTCAAATATTGAGCCATACTTTTACCTTAATACAAAAATAGTATTTATAGCATTGCAAACAAATCAATTACACATACTTTTATTTTGCTGTTTATTTTTTTTAGACCAAGCTTATTCTCAAGATATTAAGCCTGCTAAAAAAACAAAAGCTCTTTTGGTTAAAAAAGATACTGTACCTGCCCAAAAAAAGGACTCTTTAATTACAAAAAAAATTGATACTACTTCTATAGACTCGTTAAAACCTAAAGAAACTATTGAAGACATTATTACACACGTTGCAAAAGACTATACCTTACAAAACGCTAAAAACAAAACTGTTACACTTTACAACGAAGCCAATATAAAATATACAGATATTGATTTAAAAGCAGGAATTATTATTGTTGATTATAAAAAAAACACCTTATTTGCTAAAGGGATTAAAGACAGTACTGGTTATGTACAAAGACCTGTTTTTAAACAAGGAGGTCAAGAATCTGAGCAAGATTCTATACTCTATGATTTTAAAAGTAAACGTGCTTTAATCTACGGATTAAAAACAAAACAAGGAGAAATGTTTACTTACGGAGAAAAAACAAAACGTGTAAACGATTCTACTGTTTACATTAGAAAAATACGTTTTACTACTTCAGATAAAAAAATACCTGATTACTATATTGCTACAGACAAAGCCAAATTAGTACCAGGTAAAAAAATAATTGTGGGTACTAGTAACTTAGTTTTAGCAGATGTACCCACTCCAATTTTTCTTCCTTTTGCATATTTTCCTATCACAGAAACAAGTGTTTCTGGTTTTTTAATCCCGGCATTTGATACTGGTAGTAGCTCTAGAGGAATTGGTTTTCAAAACGGAGGATATTATTTTGCAATTAGCGATTATATAGATTTAGCTGTAAGAGGTGATGCCTATTCTAACGGAAGCTGGGGATTTAGAATGAATTCTAATTATAGAAAAAGATACAGATTTAATGGTTCTTTTAATTTTAGTTTTGAAAATAATATTAACGGAATTAGAGGTTTTGATACTTTTAGTAAAAGCAACAATTTTAATATAAGGTGGTCTCATAACCAAGATACAAAAGCAAGTCCAAACTCTAGATTTACAGCATCTGTAAATTTAGGAAGCAGTAAGTTTTTTAGAGAATCTCAAAATCAATTTAATGTTTCGCAAACACAAACCAACACTTTTAGCTCTTCTATAAATTACAGCAAAACTTTTGTGGGCACGCCTTTTAATATGAGTTTAACAGCAAGTCATCAACAAAATACAAACACAGAAAAAATAACAATGACGCTGCCTTCGTTAAATGTAAATATGAATAGAGTTTATCCGTTTGCAGGTAAAGGAGGCGTTAAAAAAACACCCATTCAAAAATTAGGTTTTAATTATACACTGCAAGGTCAGTATTTAATTAATACAGATGATGATGATTTTTTTACGAAAAAAATGTTTAAAACAGCCACAGCAGGTGCAAAACACAGAACTAGCACCAACACAAACATAAAAGCTTTTAAGTATTTTACACTTTCGCCAAGTGCTAATTATGAAGAAACTTGGAATTTTAATCACATCAAAAAAAAATATGACCCCGTTAAAAATAAAATTGTTATAGACTCCTTAAATGGTTTTAAAACATTTAGAACTTACAATTTAGGATTAAGTTTAGGCACAAATATTTACGGAACATTTAATTTTAGTAAAGGAAGACTTAAAGCAATTAGGCACACCATTAGACCATCAATTTCTTACACCTATAGACCCGATTTTGGAACAAAATTTATAAAGCAGGTTCAACGTAGTTCAGATCCTTTAGACCTAGAAAACTACACTATTTTTGATGCTAGTTTGTACACAGCACCTAGCGTTGGCTTAAGCAATTCTATAGGGATAACTTTAAACAATGTTTTAGAAGCAAAAGTAGCACCTAAAGACCCAGACAGCGATAAAGAAGATGAAAAAATAACCATTTTAAACAATTTAAATTTTAGCAGTTCGTATAATATTGCTGCAGATAGTTTACGCTGGTCTCCTGTCAGTTTTTCTGCTGGAACAAGGTTGTTTAAAGATAAATTATCTTTAAATCTAAACGGCTCTATGGATCCTTATCAAGTTAAAAACATTAATGGAACAGCCGTTAGAATTAATAAATTTAATCCTAATATTTTAAGATTAACAAATGCCAATTTAACTGCAAATTATTCGATTTCTAGTAGTGATTTTAAAAAGGATGAAAAAGGTGGTAATAATCAACAAAACAATAACGACCCTAATAATTCTACTGATATTATTGGTGCAAATATAGACCCTACAAGTCAAAACCAAAGAAATAATTCTAAAAATAAAACGCAAGAGAAAGAAGCTAAACTTTACAAAGCGGATATTCCTTGGTCTATAAATTTAGCGTATTCAGCAAATTATACAAATAATGGATTAGAAGCTGGAAAAATAGGAAATCATAGTTTAATGTTTAGCGGAAATATAGAACTTTCACCTAAATGGAAACTAGGATATTCTTCTGGATATGATATTAAAAGTGGTGGATTCACCTTTTCTCGATTTAATTTTAGTAGAGATTTAGATAGTTGGAATTTTAATTTTAATTGGGTTCCTTTTGGCACAAACTCTTCTTATACATTCTTTATTGGTGTAAAATCTTCTGTTTTATCAGACTTAAAATGGGATAAAAATAAACCACCAGATAGAAGATTGTTTTAAGCTGTTAGCAAAAATAAAAACTCTTTAATCCTACAACTTTGAACTTTGAACTTAATAAAATACAATGAAAAAAATAATAACAACCACTAAAGCACCAGCTCCTATTGGACCCTATAATCAAGCAGTTTTAAGTGGAAATACTTTATATACTTCTGGACAAATTGCTATTAATCCTAAAACTGGCAATCTAGTTTTAGATTCTATTAAAGAAGAAACAAAACAAGTAATGGAAAATTTAAAAGAGGTTTTAGCTGCCGCTGAAATGACTTTTGAAAACGTTATTAAAACCTCCATTTTTATTTCTGATATGAATAATTTTGCCCAAATAAACGCTGTTTATGGAGATTATTTTAATGAAGAAACTGCGCCTGCAAGAGAAACTGTAGAAGTTGCTAACTTACCAAAATTTGTAAATGTAGAAATTAGCGCAATTGCTGTTAAGTAATTAATCATCAAATGATAAAAATAAAAAACCTGATTAGTTTAACTAATCAGGTTTTTTCATCAATTCAAATCACTATGTTTACTACAAAGTAGCTGCGTATTCAATTAAATCTACAATTTTAGTTGAATAACCCATTTCGTTATCGTACCAAGACACCACTTTTACAAAGTTATCGTTTAAAGCAATACCAGCTTTAGCATCAAAAATTGAAGTTCTAGTGTCGCTTACAAAGTCTTGAGATACAACTAATTCTTCTGTATATCCTAAAACACCTTTCATAGATCCGCTTTCTGATGCGGCTTTCATTGCAGCACAGATATCATCATAAGAAGCAGCTTTTTCTAATCTAACAGTTAAATCTACTACAGATACATCCATTGTTGGAACTCTAAATGCCATACCTGTTAATTTACCATCCATTGCAGGTATAACTTTACCTACAGCTTTAGCAGCTCCTGTAGAAGAAGGAATTACGTTTCCGATAGCAGAACGTCCACCTCTCCAGTCTTTCATAGAAGGACCATCAACCGTTTTTTGAGTTGCTGTTGCAGCATGAACAGTTGTCATTAAACCTTCTACAATACCAAAGTTATCATTTAAAACTTTTGTAATTGGTGCTAAACAGTTTGTTGTACAAGATGCATTAGAAAAAATCTTTTGATCTGCTTTTAATTCAGTATTATTTACACCCATTACAAACATTGGTGTATGATCTTTAGAAGGTGCAGATAAAACTACTTTTTTAGCGCCAGCTTCTAAGTGTTTACCAGCTGTTTCTTCGGTTAAGAAAAATCCTGTAGACTCGATAACATATTCTGCACCTACTTCATCCCATTTTAAATCTGCTGGGTTTCTTTCTGCAGTAATTCTAATTTCGTTTCCGTTTACAATTAATTTACCGTCTTTTACATCAACAGTTCCATCAAATTTACCGTGAACTGAATCGTATTTCAACATATATGCTAAATAATCTACGTCTAATAAATCGTTAATTGCAACTACTTGTACGTTTTTTCTATTTACTGTAGATCTGAAAGCTAATCTTCCAATTCTTCCAAATCCGTTAATTCCTACTTTAATCATTTTACTAATCTTTATTTGTTTATTTTATGTTGTTATTATATCAGAAATTCTAAGGAGCTCAAGGTTTATTGTATGGCCTCCAGAAATTGCTTCTTTTATATCTGTACTAATTACTATGTTATCTTTTAAACCTACCATTAAATTGGTTTTGCCATCTAATAATAATTCTACTGCTTTTACGCCTAATCTACTTGCTAAAACTCTATCGAAACAAGAAGGAGAACCACCTCTTTGCATGTGCCCTAAAATACTAACTCTTACATCGTATTCTGGCAAGTTTTTTTCTACATACTGTGCTAGTTCATAAACGTTTTTACCAGATTTATCGCCTTCTGCCACCACAACAATACTAGATGATTTACCTGCTCTTCTACTTTTTTCTAAAGACTCTAACATTCTATCTAATCCTAAATCTTCTTCAGGAATTAAAATTTCTTCTGCTCCTGCTCCAACACCTGCGTTTAAAGCTATAAAACCTGCATCTCTACCCATTACCTCTACAAAGAATAATCGATTGTGTGATGATGCTGTATCTCTAATTTTATCTATTGCTTCTACTGCTGTATTTAAAGCGGTATCATAACCTAAGGTATGAGAAGTACCAAAAATATCGTTATCTATTGTACCCGGAATTCCAATTACAGGAAAATTATATTCTTCATTAAAAATTACGGCTCCTGTAAAAGAACCATCACCACCAATTACAACCATTGCATCTACTTCTCTTTCTTGCAGATTTTCGAATGCTTTTTGTCTTCCTTCTTTTGTTCTAAATCCTTTAGATCTAGCAGATTTTAAGATGGTTCCTCCTTTGTTAACAATATTATGCACACTTCTTGCATTTAATTCTACAAGATCGTCTTCTATTAATCCTTCATAACCTCTGTATATTCCTACACAACCTAAACTGTAATACGCACAAGACCTTACTACTGCTCTAATTGCGGCATTCATCCCTGGAGCATCTCCTCCAGAAGTCATAACTGCTATTTTTTTTATTTTCTTCATAATATTCTGATGTAAAATTACTGCTTTTTAGACATTTAAAATAATAAAACTACGAAATCGTTTTAGGCTAATTTGCAGAATTTAAGTTGATAAATTGTTGCTATTTATTTTTAACAACAAAGGTTTTTTATACGTTTATAAAAACAAATTTAAGCTAAATAACCAATGATAAAATATTAGCTTTTGTACACTAATTTCCTTCAAAATTATCAAACTCTTTACTATTTGTTTTAGCAGAGTCTTTTTTTACAGGAAGTTTCTTTTTTTGTTTTTTCTTTTTCAATCCTATTTTTCTAAGTAAATCTGATAAATTATTAAAGTTTACTTGATAAGAAAGTCCAAAACCTTGTGTATACCCTTCTTCTTGTTGTGAGTATTGAATTTCATTCTGGCGATTAAAAATAATTCCTCTAAAATTACCTTCTTTGTTTAATAAAACTTCAACTTTTACTTCGCCAACAACACTAGACTGAGTTTGAGCGCCAACTGGAACACCTACTTTACCATTAATTATTACTCTATCACTTACTTGGGTACTTACAGATACATCTACCTGATTATCAATATTTAATCTATCTACATCACTCCCTCTGTTTCCTTGTTGATAATCTACTCCTAATTGAAATTTACTATCAGGGTTACTTAACAGGCTTGAAAAAGCTGCTGCCACTGCACTTGATGCTGTACTAGTAAGTTGCGCATTTGCATCAAAATCTGTTTTGTCTGGATTTGCAAAATTACCAAAAGCTAATAGCGATATAAATTGCGTTGTTTTTTCGTTTACATTATTATCATTTAAAATAAACTCTAATTCGCCTGCAATTGTTGGATCTACATTTGTTAATTGAATGTCTAATTCTTGTTTAGAACTGAATAAACCTCCAGTAATTCTGGTTACCAAATCTACTTCAATTTTTCTATTAGAATTAAAGTTTTCTAACAAAACACCTGGGTTTGCTTTTGCCTTATAAACTGCTGTTACATCTAAGTTTGCTTCGTAAGGATTTCCGTTCCAAGAAACGGTTCCTCCTTTTTGAATTACAAATGGTCTGCTTACAATACCTCCATATTTAAAATCGTACACTCCTTTATCTATGGTATAATCTCCATACATATTAAATTTACCACGTGTGTTTATTTCGATTCTTAAATTTCCTTTTCCACTACCAGACAACTGACTTCCGTAAACTTCATCTATTACAACTTGTGCAGTGGCATCTTTTGTAACATCTAAATTTATATTTAATGATAATCCTTTTAAAGATTCTCTAGCTATTTCTTTTTGTTTATCAACAATTTTTGTTTCCTTAGTTTTAAAATGGATTAGTCTGTAACTATCTACCGTTACAATATCTTTTAACGGAACCACAAATACAGTTCCTGATTTTGTTTTAGCATTTACTTCGATTGTTAGTTGATCTGTTAAACCTGTAATAGCTGCATTTCCATCAATAAAAGCAGTGCCATAATACAAGGCTTCTTCGGTGTTTTTTGTGTCTAAAACCAACAAATTATCACTTTCTATTTCAATATTTAAAAACCATTTATCAAAATTAAGATGCGTAATATCTCCTTGTAAAACTCCTTTCGTTTTATGTTTTGTATCTAAGAGAGCAATCTTTTCTAAAATAAAGGATTGCTGCTGCAAAGTAATTATAGATTCGCCTTCAAAATCATAATCAACATTTAAATAAGGAAATCTTAATCCTGCATTTTTAAGTGTTAAAGCACCATCCATTTCTGGGTTTCCTAAAAATCCTCTTAAATTAAAATTACCGGAAGCTGTACCTCTTATTGACGATAAAACGTCTTGCCCTAAAGGACTAAAAGCGTCTAAACCAAATTCTTCTAAATAAACTTCTAAATCTATTAAAGGTCTTTTTGTGGAAAAATCTAAATTCCCAGTTGCAGCTATACTTTTAACTTTTTTATTTTCTATGGATAAATCTACATCATATTTTTTGTAAGAATTATTGCCTTTTACATTTAAGGCTAAATTACCTTGTTTAAAGTTATTTACTTCAAAACCTTTAATTGCCAATGTTGCTTCTGGACTGTATTCTCCTTCTTTTTGTACAAAATCTACATTGCCAGATAATTCTCCTTTTAAAGCCAAACTATCTATAACTGGCAAAAAGCTTTGCAATCTAACTTTGGTAAAATCTGCCAATAATATTTTTTCGTTTTCTCCTTTTAAACTGCCAGTAAATTCAATTTTTTGTTCGCCAGAAACTAATTTAAATTGACTAAAGTTAAACTCATTGTTTTTTAAATCGAAGGTAATTTTATCGGTGTTTGATTTATCTGGATTTATATTCCAAACATTGTCTTTAAATTTAAATGAAGAATCTTCGAAACCAATAACAGATCTACCTTCTTTATTAAACGTATAGAAAAAATCTAGATTAAAATCTTCGTTTTTTTTATGACCTCCTTTAAATTCGGATTTAAAAAATAAGGTATCGTTTTGAGTTCTGTTTATTAAATTTAATTTGGCAATTTTATAATATTCTGTATTAATTTCATCCGCAGTTAAACTTGTGTTATATAACGGATTTTGATTGTCTGTTATCAACCTTATTTTTTTAATTTCATTTCCGTAAACATTTAGTTGTGGAGAAAAGAAATTAACTTTTAACAAGCTTTTATTTGAGTTAACGCTACCTCTTAATTTGGTTTTATTATCAATAGTTATTTTTGGGAAAAATACACTAACTACTTGATTATAAATGGTAAAATTAAAATCTATAAATTGATTTGGCTCAACTGTATAAGGTTTGTAATTTGTATAAATACTACCCAAAGCATTTTGTGCTACAAAAGGCAGTTCTGAAAACGAAAATTTACCAGAAATATATCCTTTAGCAATGTCTTTAGAATCTACTTCAATCCTTTTAATACTGTCTTTTAAGGATGAAGTTACATTGAACTTTTTGAATTCAAATTCCTCCTTTTCATTGGTATATAAAATATCATTAAAAGTGGCTTTTCCTGTAATATCATCAAACGTGTTACCTTCTATGTCTAAGGCAATTTTTCCTTTTAAAATAGAAATACTATCTCTAACAAACAGGTTAGTTTTTTTTAGATTTAAATAGGTGATGTCAGATTTAAAATCGAATTTATTTACTTTTTGTGATAAATCTGCCAAGCCATTAAATTTCATTTTAAAGTTCTCATCATCTATGGTCAAATCTCCATCAAATTTGTTATTTTGATATTGCCCATTTGCAGCTATATTCTTATAAGCATACTTGTTAAAATTTAATTCTGATACATTACCAATAAATGATGTGTTGATACTTTCTAGCTTAAATCCTTTTCCATTAACATCGCCTTTTAAAGAGACTTTACCAAAAATAGCATCATTAAATAAAACACCAACATCAAAAGATTTTAACTCTATTTCACCACTATAAGAAGCATAATCTATGTCATCTAACTCAGAAATTTGTAAGTCAGAAATAATTGTACCAATTTCAGATTTTAAGTTAACAGTGGCATTCATTTGCTCTGGAGTAACATTTATTTTACCTCTAGCTGTAAACTTGCCAAACTTACTAAATTCAGTTGGCAAGGTTTTTCCTAAAACGTTTGGCAAAATACTTTTTAGCTTACCATAAGTTGCTGTAAGATTTTTTAAATCTCCTTCAAAAATAAATCCTCTTTCATTATTTACTGCATTTACAAAAGCTAAATTTCCAATTATTTTAATACCTTGATTTGTATATGAATTTAAGTTATAGAGTCCAAAATTATTAAGTTTCCCATCTAATTTTCCAGAAAAATTAATTTTATCATTTCCACTTAACTCATTATAATATTTTTTTAAATCGGTTACAGCCAATTTGCTTTTTTTAAAATTCGCTTTGATTTGTACTTTGTTATTAAAATCGACTAAATCTTCTCTTTTGTAGGTAAAATTAATATCTGCTTTTAAATCAGATTTTCTTGTTTGCAAAGTTGTTTTTTTAAAACGCATTGCTGTTAAAGAATAAGAAAAATCGGTAGTTAAATTGGTTACTTCTAATCCTCTATTATCTACAAAATAGAGTCCTCTAATTTTAGTTGAAAAATCTGGACCAGAAATTAACATATCTTGTAAGTTTCCTCCAGTTTTATCCGCAGAAAATAAAAGAGAATCTTTTTTATTAGCATCAATTAATTTAAAACTTAAATTATTTACATACACATCCGAAGATCTTAATATAAAAGGATTTGCTAAAGAATCTGTTGGACTTCCATCATCAAAACTATCAATAAAAACAGCCATATTATCATCAGTTTCTCCTTTGTAAGTCTTCATATAAAAATGAACTCCATCTAAAGAAATACTTCCTAAATTTACTTCGTTATCTAAAACTCTTTTGGCATTTAAGACAGAAGTTTTTAATTTGTTTACAAAAATTAAAGTGTCTAAATGATGGTCTCTAATTTCTACACCTTTTAAACGAACACTTCCTAAGAAAGATAAATCTATTTTTTTAATAGAAATATTGGTGTTAAAATCTTCGTTTAACTTTTTGGTAGCATAATTTCCTAATTTTGTTTGAATGGCAGGTATAGAAAGCAGCATACTAATCAGCAGTAAAAAGAGCACTAAGTACCCAAGCCATTTTAGTATTTTTTTTCCAACTTTTTTAATGATTTCTCTTTTTTAAGATTGATAAAAGTAAGTAGTAATAATAATCAAAAACTTTACCATTTATTACAAAGAACGTGCAAATTTAACAAAGAATTAAATTTCTATTCTTAAAAAAGACTAAGAAGATAAAATTATGTTTAATTTTGCTTTAAAATATCGTTTTTTAATGCAAAAACCTGTTTATATTTTAGGAATTGAATCTTCATGCGATGATACAAGTGCGTCTGTAATTTGCGATGCAAAAGTTTTAAGCAATGTTGTGGCAAATCAAGAAATTCATTCTAAATATGGTGGTGTTGTTCCAGAATTGGCATCAAGAGCACATCAACAAAACATTGTACCTGTTGTACAACAAGCTATTAAGCAAGCCCATATTACAAAAAAAGATTTATCTGCAATTGCATTTACTAGAGGACCAGGCTTAATGGGTTCTTTATTAGTTGGTACTTCTTTTGCAAAATCGTTAGCCTTAGGTTTGCAAATTCCTTTAATTGATGTAAACCATATGCAAGCACATATTTTAGCACATTTTATTAAAGAAGAAAATAGCAAAATACCTCCTTTTCCTTTTTTATGTTTAACAATTAGCGGAGGTCATACACAGATTGTAAAAATTACCAACCATTTTAAAATGGAAATTTTAGGAGAAACTATTGATGATGCTGTAGGTGAAGCTTTTGATAAATCTGCAAAAATTTTAGGACTACCTTATCCTGGTGGACCTTTAATAGACAAATACGCAAAACTTGGAAACCCAAAAGCGTTTCAATTTACAAAACCAAAAGTGGGCGATTTAGACTTTAGTTTTAGCGGATTAAAAACAGGAATTTTATATTTTATTCAAAAACAACAACGCATAAATCCGCAATTTATTGAAGAAAATTTAAATGATATTTGTGCTTCAATACAATACACAATTGTAGAAATTTTAATTGATAAATTAAAAAATGCCGTTAAAAAAACCAACATTAAACATATTGCAATTGCTGGTGGGGTTTCTGCAAATTCAGCAATTAGAAATCGTTTAGAATTAGCCCAAAAACATTTTGGATGGACAACCTATATTCCTAAATTTGAATACACAACAGACAATGCTGCAATGATTGCAATTACAGGATATTTAAAGTTTTTAAACAACGATTATTCTAATGTTTCTATAACCGCAAAAGCAAGATTAAAAGTTACAGAGTAATAAACCTATGAAAACTTTTCTCAATCGTCTTTTTTTAAACATTACCTATTTCTTTTTATGGGTAATTTATTTTGTATTTGCGCGTTTATTTTTCTTGCTTTTTGAGTTTGATAAAACTCAAGAACTAGGTTTTATAACCACTCTTAAAACTTTTTTATACGGTTTACAATTAGATTTTTCTTTTGCAGGTTATTTATGTGCTATTCCTTTTTTGCTAATCCTATTTACAGTTTTTATCCATCAAAAAAAAATAGCTCAAATTCTAAAATGGTATTCTGCAATGCTACTTATTTTTATTAGTCTACTTTTAATTATTGATGCCAGTTTGTATGGTGCTTGGGGGGTGCGTTTAGACACTTCTATACTGCCGTATTTAAACACACCAGAATTAATGATTTCTTCTGCTTCTACTTTTCAATTGGTTTTAGGAATCTTTTTTTGGATACTCATTTCTTTTATTTTTATCAAATTTTTTAATAAAATAATCGAAAAAAGAATGCACAAAGTAGCAAAAAGCAACTGGTTACAAGCACCCGCTTTTTTGTTGATTACGGGTTTATTAATTTTCCCAATAAGAGGTGGTTTACAAACAATACCAGTAAACCAAAGTAATGTTTATTTTTCTGATAAAATGTTTGCAAATCATGCAGCAATTAATTTTATCTGGAACTTTTTTAACACACTAACTCATAAAACTGATGGCACAAATCCTTATACATATTTTGATAATCAAACTGCTAAAAACATTATCAATAAAACCAAAAACAAACTTTTAACTGCTGACATTGACAGTATTTTAAACACAAAAAAACCGAATATAATTTTAATTCTTTGGGAAAGTTTATCTGCTAAAGTTGTAGGTTCTTTAGGAGGCGAACCCAATGTAACCCCCAATTTAAATAACTTATCTAAAAAAGGTATTTTATTTACCAATTTTTACGCAAATGGTGACAGAACTGACAAAGGAATTCCGGCTATTTTAAGCGGTTATTACCCACAACCATTTAAAAGAATTATGAGAATGCCTAACAAAACTAGAAGTTTACCTATGTTGCCAAAAAAAATGAAAAAATTAGGCTATAAAACTTCGTTTTATTATGGTGGCGATTTAAATTTTGGCAATATGAACACCTATTTAAGAAATGCAGAAATTAACACTATTGTTGACGGAAGCGTGTTTGACAAAAAAGATTGGAACTCTAAATGGGGAGCTTATGATGATGTTTTTATGGAACGTTTTGCCAAAGATTTATCAATTCAACAAAAAGAACCTTTCTTTAAAATCGCTTTAACGCTTACAAGTCATGAGCCTTATGAAATTCGAGGCGAATATAAATTCGGAAAAAATTCTGAAGATAATCTATATAGAAGTTCTCACTTTTATACGGATGCTGTAATTGGTAATTTTATAAATTTTGCTAAAAAGCAAGATTGGTATAAAAACACTTTAATTGTTATTATGGCTGATCATGGACACAGTTCTCCTAAACATAAAGGTCCTTATTTTTCTCCTAAAAAATTTAGGATTCCTATGTTGTGGTTAGGTGGCGCATTAAATAAAAAAGAAATAGAAATAAATACCGTTTCTAGCCAAGTAGATTTTTCTTATACCTTGTTAGATTTGTTAGGTGCAGATAACAAAGACTTTGTTTTTAGTAAAAATATTTTTAATACTTCTGATAAACAATATGCGCATTACACTTTTAATAAAGGCTATGGAACCCTCACCAAAAATGGCATTTTTATTTATGATTATATTGGTAAAAAACCAATTTTAGAAACTGGCAAAAACACGAAAATGTTAGACTCTCTAGGTAAAGCATTAACACAAGATTCTTATCAAGATTTTTTAGAGAGAAAATAGGTGTTTTTCCTATTGATTTTCTTGACTGAAAAAAACTAACTTCGCTAACTACGAATATAAAACATTGAAACGTTGCATAAACGTGTTTACGTTGGCAATAATGTCAGAAACACTTGTCAATATAAAACAAATAATTACAACAATATTTTTCTTAACATCAATAATCAGTTATTCTCAACTTAATTTGACTTTCGAAGAAGTTCAAAAGAAATTCGGAACCAAAAATATAACCGAAACTCAAATCGATGAAAATCATTTTGAGGTAAAAAAACTAAATGAAACGGAAACAATTAAATTCACTTACAATATTAAAAATATCGTGACTATGATTGAAGTTGAAAACAAACAAATAATTGATAATAGCAGATTTCATAAACTTGCAAAAGAACTTAATCCGAAATTTAAATTAACATCTTCTGGAAATACTGAAACTATAAATTTTTATTATGACTCGAAAAATGAACTTTTAAATATTAAAGTATATAAAACAAATAAAAAGTCCAAACTGAAAAAAGTTATTTTTATTTCAGACACTAAAATAATTTCGGAATTAATTCCTGACATAAAAAAGTGGAAATAAATACTATTGCCAACAACGTGTATAAAAAATTGCGTAGTTTAGTGCTTTACCAAAGTCAGTTGCAATTTTGCTACGTCTGATTTTCCCTTCGAAAAATCCTCGCACTTTTGCTATCTTTGGTACTTAACTCGGAAAAATCTTGCCGATTTTTCCGTAACGAAATCATACACTAAACCGTTCGGCGGCATCAAGCCCTAGCGGACTAATGCCGCCGAACGTCCGCGCAGCTGCGCGGACGTTGGTGGTAATTTGAGAAAAGAATGGGAAATAGAGCAAACTTAATTCTTCAGAAGAAGAATTCGAATAATAAATTGGTTCTTGAAGCGAATAACCAATTGCCCTTTTTTTGGTTGTTAATTTTAGACTTGAATACAATCGAAAAAAACGAGGAACGATTTCTAAATTGCTTTGAAGGTCAAAATGCGAATTGCGAACGTAATTTTAAAATAAATAAAACAGTTTTAGAGAAAAACGTAAAAACCGCAAAAGAATATATTAAAAAATTTCATCCCGATTTAACTACAAAATATGAACAGTTCTCTGAATATATCATATATATAATATCGGAAGACTTTATTGAGTTAGATTTTATAGAAATCACAAATTTCTATTCTTCACCAACTGAATTTCTAAACGAGATTAAAAAGACATTAACTTCTATTGAGGAAATGACTTCATTGGATAAAAAAGATTTGTCTGAATATCTTTCCAATACAAGTTATTTTTATCTAGTAGGATACGATAATTACGTTAATATTGAACAAAAATTTTCTGATTTCAGTAAAGATTATAATCAATTACATATTGACATAAAAAAAGAAAAAGAAAGAGTAAATAAGCTCAAAAAGAGAGATAAAAGAAAAAAAATGCTCTACGCACTTTTAATAAGTTTTATTGGTCTATTAATGCTAATTGTCCATATAATTAGAATTGTTTACGATAAAAACTTAAAATTGGGAAAAGGAATTTTTGGTATTGCTTTTGGCTTACTGATTATAATATATGGCTTTAAAAAGTATAAAAAAACTACCACCAACACCGTATAAAAATAATGCGTAGTTTAGTACAAAATCAAAAGTTAGTGCGTATTTGGTCACTCTGATTTTCCTATCGGAAAACCCTCGCCACAAACACGTTAGCAAATCTGTTTAAAACCGCCAACAAATAATACGTGTAACTTTATTTCCTTGCGTCATCGGAATAATTTTAAATTCTTTTACTCCTAGCTTCTTTCCAGACTTCTGTAAACTTTCTACATTTTCCTTTTTAGAAACTAAACTTGTAAACCATTTGCTAGCATCTGGTAGTTGAGAACTTTCATACAAATAGGTATGTAAAAAAGCTTTTTCTCCACCAACATACCAAAGTTCATTATTATTTCCTGCAAAATTACGGACAGCGTTATTTCCTAAATTTCTAGTTTTTCTTCTATTAGCTCCTTGAGCTTCTTCAGCAGATTTATAAAAAGGAGGATTACACATTGTAACTGTAAAAGAATCCTCTTCTTCTATAATTCCTTTTAAAATGTTTTCTTCTTTAAATTGCTGACGTAATTCTATAAATTCATCAAAATTATTATCATCAATAATATCTTGTGCAGAATCTAACGAGTCTAAATCAATATCTGTGGCAACAAAATTCCATTTGTATTCTGCAACACCTAATAACGGATACACACAACTTGCGCCAGTACCAATATCTAATACTTTTACATCAGTTTCGTTACCAATCAAATCTGCTAAATGATGAATATAATCTACACGTCCAGGAATTGGCGGACATAAATTGTCATCAGAAAAATTCCAATCTTTAATTCCGTAATATGCAAGCAACAAGGCTTTATTAAACTCTTTTACCGCTTTTGGGTCAGAAAAATCGATGGTAATTCTCTCAAATCTTTCAATAAGAAAAGGTTTTATTTTTGGATACTTTTCTGATAAAAAATCAAAATCATAACCATTGTTGTGCTTGTTTTTTGGATGTAAAGATTTACTCATTTATAATCATCTATTTTACTATTTTTGCTGCTATGTTTACAAATACTTCAGCATTTACAAAAGTACTACTAAAAGCCACTGTAAAAATAACAATTGCTGGTTTTTTAATTGGTTTTTTACATCAATATGATTGGCTAGTTGCTTTAATGCTATTTGCTAAAGTAGCTTTTGAAGTGTATGCTAGAGTTTACAAAAACAAAAATTACTTATTTTTAGTGGGTATTATTTTAACTTGTATAGCTGGTTTAATTGGAGAAAATTGGGGCGTTTCTAATGGTTTTTGGGAATATCACGATGTTCACAGAAACTTACCTTTATGGTTACCTTTTGCTTGGATGTTGGCTTTTAGTTTTTTATATAAATTAGAAGTGAGAACGATTCCTTTACTGAAAGATAAGTCGTTAAGAAACAAACTTATTTTAACTGTTATTTACGTGATTTTCTTTCCTGCATTTGGAGAAATCATCACCATAAAAACCGGTGTTTGGACCTATTATTGGCCTTATCAACTTTTTGGAGTTCCATTATATGCCTTATTTTGTTTGGTTTTTGTACATATGATGGTAAACCTAGTTTTAGTTTGGGCAAATAAAAAATACAATTGGAAAGATGATGTTTTTACGCTTTATTAAAAAAATGAAAAATAACTCTAAAGATTATTATATAAATCAAAAGAAAAAAAGCATACAAAAATGGGAAAAAACTAGGAAAAATAGAACTAAGTTTGCTTTCAAAAAATCTTTTTTTGACGCTTTAATTTATGGTTTAGGAATTCCTTTTATTATTAGTGGTTTTCCTACAATAGAAAATATGTTTAGGTATTCTATCTTTTTTAGTTTAACATTCATAATTTTCTTTTTAATCCATTTTTATATAACTTTTAAAATCAAAGAAAAATACTATCAGAAAACAAAAAAAGAACTATAACTCTAAAACGGTAAATTCTAACTCTAAAGGTTTTAAGTTTTCTTTTAACGCTTTTATAAAGTTATTTCCATACTCTAAATAATATTCAGAAAAGTTACGTTGACGTTCTTCTAAACTTTGATTTGGCAAGACTTCGTTTTGTAATTCTATAATTCTGGTAACCAAATCTTTTTGCTTTCGTTTTTCTGCTCTTAATAAACGTTTTTCTAAGTTTTCTAATCCTTTTTGCTGTTTTCTTTCTTGTGCATTAACTGCTCCTACAAAAGATAAATCTGTTTTGTTTGCTACTCTTCTTAAAGCTAAAAACTGTTCGTTTAATAAAACTTTTGCATCTTGAAAACTAAATTGAATATCAGAATTTTCTTTAATTTTTAGTTTTAATAATTCATTTTGTTTTAAAAAAACTTCTTCTAAAAAAACATTAAGGTTAGCTAATTTTTTCGCTTGTTTTCCTGACAAAACTTGTACAGAATTACGCAATAACAAAATTGGAAAAGGAACATTTACGCTTTCGAAATAAGCTTTTAATTCTAACCAATATGCAATTTCTCCTCCACCTCCTATATAACAAATATTTGGTAAAATTACCTCTTGATACAAAGGCCTCATTATTACATTTGGCGAAAAAGCTTTTGGATTATTTGCTACTTCTTGTAAAATTTCTTCTTTAGAAAAAGTGATTTCTGTATTATTAACTTTATAAATTCCGTTTTCAAAAATGATGCGTTCTCTAAAATTATCACCCAAATAAAATAAGTTGATTTCTCTCGGATTTACCTGAATTTTATACTTTTTTTCTAAAGATAAAATAGTTTTTGAAACCGCTTTAAACGAAGTTTTATTTTCCAATTCATCTTTTACAATTGGAGCAAATAATTGTTTTAAATTCACGTCATCTCCATCAATAATTACCAAACCAAAATCGCTAAACAATTCATTTGCAATATAACGTGTTGCATTTGCTAAATTTTGATGCTTTAAATATCCATCAGTAAACAATTGCTTTAAATATTGTGCATTTTTAGAATTTCCTAAATGATTTGAAAAAACTTCAAAAACATCCTCTAAACCATCCGTAGAAAAACGACCAACTGCGCCACCATCTTCTCTATTCCATTGTACTTTTTTACCATCAAAATTAAAATAATTAATTTCATCAAAATCGTGATCTTCTGTTGCCATCCAATAAATTGGCACAAAATTTTGCTCAGGAAATTTTTCTGATAATTCTTCACATAAATTAATGGTAGACAGTATTTTATATAAAAAATACAAGGGTCCTGTAAACAAATTTAATTGATGACCAGTAGTTACTGTAAAAGTATTCTGCAACTTTAAGCTTTCTATTTTTTCTTCAGATTTTTCAGAAATCTTAAAACCTTTGTATTGCTTTTTTAGGGCATCTACCAGAACGAATCTATTTTGTAATCGAAAAGAATTTTGCTTTTCTTCTATCTGATTATAAAAACCAGCAATGTTTGGAAAGTTATTGTAAAACGGTTGTATGGTTTTTTTTTGCTCTAAATAATCTAGCATTGTTTTAGAGAAAAAACCTGTTTTTTTAAATGGAATGTGCGTTACTTTCATAATTAAAATGGAATCACACGGTTTTTACAACAATCAGATTCTAAAATAAAACTCATATAGTTTGATTAATTTTTTGATAAAAATACGAATATTTTAAGGCTTTGTCGAGAAGTTAAAATCAATCTAACAAATTTTTAACTTGTTTAACATTCATCAACCTATAAAGAGAGAAAATAATCCTTACTTTTGAAAATAACAACTTCCGCTTTTATGAAATTAAAATTACTTTTTCTTGTTGCAATATTCATATCAACAGGTATTTTTTCACAAAAACTACAATCTCCTTCAGAATTTTTAGGGTACGAAATTGGCTCACGTTTTACAAGACATCACAAAGTTGTAGCCTATTTTAAATATGTTAGCAACACTTTATCGAACGTTAAACTAGAAAAATACGGAGAAACTAACGAGTATAGACCTTTGTATTTAAGCTATATTTCATCACAAAAAAACATTACTAATTTAGAAAATATTAGAAAAAATAATTTATCTCAAACTGGTATTATTTCTGGTAATTTAGATAACAAAATAGCAATTGTTTGGTTGAGTTATAATGTTCACGGAAATGAAGCTTCGAGTACAGAAGCATCAATGTTAACACTTTACGAGCTAGTTATAAAGAAAAAAAATTGGTTAGAAAATACGGTGGTTATTATAGATCCTTGTATAAATCCTGATGGAAGAGACAGATATGTAAACTGGTATCATCAAGTAAAAAGTACGCCTTATAATGTAAATCAAAATGCCAAAGAACATTCTGAACCTTGGCCTTCTGGAAGACCCAATCATTATTTGTTCGATTTAAACAGAGATTGGGCTTGGGTTACGCAAGTAGAATCTGCGCAAAGAATAAAAATGTACAATAAATGGATGCCACATATTCACGTAGATTTTCACGAACAAGGCATTAATAGTCCTTATTATTTTGCGCCAGCTGCAGCGCCATTTCACGAAATAATTTCTGATTGGCAGCGCAATTTTCAGATGGAAATAGGAAAAAACCACGCAAAATATTTTGACAAAGAAGGTTGGTTGTATTTTACTAAAGAAAGTTTCGATTTGTTATATCCAAGTTATGGAGATACATATCCAACTTATATGGGCGCAATTGGTATGACTTATGAACAAGCTGGTCACGGACGCGCAGGTTTAGGAATTAAAACTGATGAAGGTGAAATTTTAACCTTAAAAGATAGAGCCATTCATCATTTAACAACAGGCTTATCTACCGTAGAAATTTCTTCTAACAATGCAGAAAAATTAAATGCTGAATTCAAAAAATTCTTTGATAATAGTAAATTAAAATACAAAAGTTATGTGTTAAAAAATGATAATAAAGACAAAACAAATCGTCTAAAAAAATTATTAGACGCGCACGAAATTCAATACGAAAATGCTAAAAATGGCACTGTAAAGGGTTATGATTATACGACTCAAAAAGACAGAAAAATGAGTGTTTCTTCATCAGATTTAGTTGTACATACACATCAACCAAAAGGAAAAATGGTAAAAGCACTTTTTGAACCTAAAACAAAATTAGCAGATTCTTTAACTTACGATATTACTGCTTGGTCTTTACCTTATGCACACGGATTTAAAGCAATTGCTTCTAAAACCAGAGTAAATTCTTCTAAAAGTAATGCTTCAACAAACATCAATAATTCAATTAATAAAAGTGCATACGCCTACATTTCTAAATGGAATAGTTTAGAGGATGCTACATTTTTAGGAGCATTATTACAAGCCAATATTACCCCTCGTTTTTCTGAAAAACCTTTTTCTGTAGAAGGAAAATCTTATGACAGAGGTAGTTTAATCATTTTAAGAAATGACAACAGAAATAATTCTTTTGATGCAAAATTGATTGAAATTGCGAACAAACACAAAAGAAAATTGAATGCTGTTTCTACAGGATTTGTGAGTTCTGGAGTTGATTTTGGTTCTAATGCAGTAAAACCAATCAACCAACAAAAAATAGCAGTTTTATCTGGCAAAGGAACATCATCTTTAAGTTTTGGTGAAATTTGGCATTTCTTTGAAACGCAATTGCAATACCCAATTACCAATATAAATTCAGATTATTTTGGTAGCATAGACTTTTCTAAATTTGATGTCATAATTCTGCCAAACGGATATTACAGCAGTGTTTTAAACAAATCTACTTTTGATAAATTAAAAAAATGGACTCGTTCTGGAGGAACATTAATTGCTATTGGAAATGCCTTAAATAGTTTTGCAAACACAAAAGGATTTGCGCTAAAAAAGAAAAAATCAAAAAAAGATGTTACAAAAGCTAATTTAACTCCTTATGCAAATTTAGAGCGTAAAAGTGTAGAAAATTTTATAACCGGTAGTATTTTTAAAAGTAAGGTTGATGTAACGCATCCGCTTGCTTTTGGTTATGATAAAGAATATTTTAGTTTAAAATTAGGAACAAATGCTTTTGAATATTTAAAAGACGGAAACAATGTGGTTTATTTTGATGAAAACACTAAAAATGTTTCGGGCTATGCAGGTAGTAAAGCAGTAAAAATGATTCCAAAATCTTTACTTTTTGGCGAAGAAAAAATAGGAAAAGGAAGTGTTATTTATATGACTGAAAATCCGTTATTTAGGTCTTTTTGGGAAAATGGAAAACTCTTTGTTGCCAATGCCGTTTTCTTACTAAATTCGAACAAGCTAAAATAATTTAGAATACATCGCAATACCAAAAACGGGTGTCGTAATTGGCATCCGTTTTTTTTGTTTGATCACAATTATCGTCTTTATCATCACTTAAAGTATAAGAACGTAATACTTTATTTCCTATTGAAAAATCAACAGTATTTTTAAAAATTGGCCCATCAAAAACAAAGGTATGAAACTCACCATTTTCTCCGCAAACATCTACATTGTCAGGTAAATCTTCAATAAATTGTTTATCTATAATTCTTCCAACAAATTCTTTACCTAACAATTTTGCATTTACACAAACTGTAATTGCTTTAAAACCTAAATTTAAAAATTCTTCAAGCAAAGCTCTTGTGTCTTGTTTCCAAAGTGGATACACACCTGTTATAGCAACTTCTTCTAATTTTTTATCTCTATAATTCTTTAAATCTTCTAAAAAAATATCTCCAAAAATTGCGTGTGTATAACTTTTTTTAACGAAAGAAACCATAGACTTTTTCATAATTTCTGAATATAAATCCATAGTAACATCAGCAGGAAATTCTATTGTTTTTAACGGAATACCTATAGATTCTACTTGTTTTTGCAGTAAGTTTTTTCTCAAGCCGTGCATAGAAACTCTATCAAAATCTTTATTTAAAGTAGTTACCAATAAATCTACATTAAAACTTGGGTTTTGTAAAATTTTGTAAAGTGCCAAAGCAGCATCTTTACCAGAACTCCAATTTATATAGGCTTTTTTCATTGTAACAAAGTTGCATAAAAAATCCTGCATTTAGCAGGATTAAATATTATTTTCTTTTTTGATGTAAAGAAACTGGTTTTTCTTGTTTTATAGTTGGCTCTCCATACAAATCGTAATCGCCAGCTTCGTTAATTTTAATATCTATAAATTCTCCTAATTTTATATAATGTTTTGTTGCATCTACAATTACATCATTATCTACATCTGGTGAATCGAATTCTGTACGTCCATAGAAAAACTCGCCATCTTTTCTATCGAACAAACATTTAAAAGTTTTACCAATTTTTTCTTGATTTAATTCCCAAGAAATTTGCGATTGAATTTCCATAATTTCATTCACTCTTTTAAACTTCACTTCTGCAGGCACATCATCTTCTAAAACATAAGCTCCTGTATTTTCTTCGTGCGAATATTCGAAAGCCCCCAAACGTTCAAAACGCATCACCTCTACCCAATCTTTTAGTTCTTGAAACATTTCTTCAGTTTCTCCTGGATAACCAACAATTAACGTAGTTCTAATTGCCATTTCTGGAACAGCTTCTCTAAATTTATGAATTAACGCAGTTGTTTTTTTATGTGTTGTTCCGCGTTTCATAGATTTCAGTAACTCCGTATTGATGTGTTGCAACGGAATATCTAAGTAATTACAAACTTTAGGTTCGCGTTTCATTACTTCTAAAACATCCATAGGAAAACCCGTTGGAAACGCATAATGCAAACGAATCCATTCAATTCCATTAATCTTAACAAGAGCTTCTAATAATTTTGCTAATGCTCTTTTTTTGTAAATATCTAATCCATAATAGGTTAAATCTTGCGCAATTAACATAATTTCTTTGATGCCTTTTTCGGCTAATTTTGTGGCTTCAATAACTATTTCTTCAATGGGAGTTGATTTGTGTTTACCTCGCATCAACGGAATTGCACAAAACGAACAAGGTCTATCGCAACCTTCAGCAATTTTTAAATATGCGTAGTGTTTTGGCGTAGTTGTTAAGCGTTCACCAATTAATTCGTGTTTATAATCTGCTTCTAAAACCTTTAATAAATTAGGTAAATCGTGCGTACCAAAATATTGATCTACATTGGTAATTTCTCTTTCTAAATCTGGTTTATATCGCTCACTTAAACACCCTGAAACAAAAACTTTATCTATTTCTCCTGCTTCTTTACGTTGCGCATAATGTAAAATTGTATCTATACTTTCTTCTTTAGCTTTACCAATAAATCCGCAAGTATTTATAACCACAATATTTCCGTCATCATCTAGATCTTCGTGCACCACATTTTTACCATTGGCTTTTAATTGTCCCATTAAAACCTCACTGTCGTAAACGTTTTTAGAACAACCTAAAGTAACAACGTTAATCTTATTTTTCTTTACTGTTTTTGTACGCATTGTTTCTTATTTAAGCGGATGCAAAAATAGTGGTTTTAATACGATTATAAATTTTCTACTGATAGTTTTTTGGTATCTTTCTGGCTTTGGTTAATTGCTCAAAAGCATAGCCTATTTCTAATAATCTTTTTTCTAAAAATGGTTTTCCAATAAAAGTTAAACTAATAGGTTCTCCAGATTTTTTATAACCCATAGGCACAGTTAATGTTGGATGATTTGTAACTGCTGCAATTGCAGAATGATAATTATTTATAGATAAAATAGCAACTAAATTTTTATCTTCTAATACATTTAATAACTTTTTTCCTTCTAAATTTAACTTACGTTTTACAACTTCTAATTGTGCTAAAGTAGTGGTGTCTTTTACAATTCCTTCAAATAATTGTTGCCCATACGGAGCTCTTAAAAGAGAATCTTTTTTATTAAATTCTATAACATCTTTTACGTTTTTAACAGTTATTGAAGTAGCTGCATTATTTTTTAAATATTTAGGCAAATCATACTTCATATCAATATTAAGCAAAGTTAGAAAACCATTAAATGAAATTTTTGGAGGTATAATTTCAACTATTTCTGCACCAGCATTTTTTATTTTTTCTATTGTAGATTTATAAATAGAATCTGTTAATAAAGGTTTTAAAACGCCAATTCTAGATTTTACAAAATTAAATTTATATTCATTTAACAAGTTAAATTTATAATCTGTTTTTATTGATGCTGCATCACTATTATCTAAACCTAACATGGCTTCTAAAAATATTGCATTATCAATTACATTTTTTGTCATTGGTCCAGGTGTATCTAAAGTTGAAGAAATTGGTACAATACCCGTTCTACTTAACACACCAATGGTTGGTTTTAAACCTACCACAGAATTTTTACTTGAAGGCGAAGTTATTGATCCTGCAGTTTCTGTACCCACTGCTGCAACTGCATAATTTGCTGCTACTGCTACTCCACTTCCTGCTGAGCTTCCTCCTGTTTCAAACACTTTTCTCCCGTAAGGATTTAACGTTTGACCCCCAATTGCAGAATAGCCTAATGGACAACCCGAACAGAAAAAGTATGCCCATTCACTCAAGTTTACTTTTCCTAAAATTAAAGCTCCTTCTTTTTTTAATTGCTGAACAATAAAAGCATCAGATTTTGTATTATTTTTTTCTAGAGCCAAAGCACCGGCTGTAGTTGCCATTTCTTTAGTGTTAATATTATCTTTTAAAAGAATTGGCATTCCGTATATAGAATTTTCAGAGGCGTTATTATTTTTATCTTTTTCTCTAGCTTCCTTTAAAACATTAGGATTTAAAGCAATAATTGCATTTAAAGACTTAGTAGAATCGCTTTCAAACTTTCTAATTCTATACAAATAAAAAAGTACTAGTTTTTCATAAGTCAACTTCTCTTCTTTTATATTTTTCTGAAGTGAAGGAATATTTTGCTCTAAAATTAAAGGTTTTAATTTCTGATATTCTACTTCAGAAAAATTAGCCAAATCGTTTTGAAAAGGCTTAAAAACTGAATTCATATCTAATACTTTAGATTGAATCAATTTAAATTGCATTCTAGGATTTTTTTGATTTTGTTGTGAAGCTAATTCAGCTGTTTCATCATATTTTTTAAAATAATTTTTTTCTACTTCTTTCTTGCAAGAAACTGTAAATAAAACAATAGCAATTATTAAAACTAATTTTCTCATTATATTTAAATTGTAATTCAAATATATGATTTTAAACTTTTGTATATTTTACCATTTAAAAAATAATGTACTATATCTGTTTAAAATCATTGTTTAATTATTAATTTTAAAAACATTAACTTCTTTAGTAAACCATTTATTAAGTAAAAAAACACATACAAAAGATAAGAAAAACAGTACTTTAAACAATAAAAACAAAAATCATATTTAATTAAGAAATTACTTGCTCAATTAAATATGATTTTTGTTTTTATTTAAGTTCTTTATTTTGATTCATTTTCCATTTTAACTTTTCTCATCAAAGCTTCTACATAATAATAATCTGCATATACAAGTGGCGCATCAATTTCTTGATTATGAGGAATACTACCTACACTATGCTTTAATATAAAATTATGATTCTCACCTAATTTTGCTGTATACACATCACTCGCCAAAGATTTAAATACTTTATCTATAAAAGGAGAATAATCATTCTTAGAGTATTTTTTTAATTCTAGTAATGCAGAAATTGTAATTGTTGCTGCAGATACATCTCTTGGTTCGTTTGGTATGTTTGCTGCGTTATAATCCCAATACGGAATTCCATCTTCAGGTGTTATTGGTTGCTCAATAATGTATTTTGCTATTTTTTCTGCTTGTTCTAAATAACGATTATCTTTTGTATAACGATAACAAACTGTGTAGCCATATAAACCCCAAGCTTGTCCACGCGCCCAAGCACTACTATCTGCAAAACCTTGAGCCGTATTTCTATTTCTAACTTCACCTGTTTCTGGGTCATAATCAATTACATGGTATGAACTATTATCTTTACGATAATGATTTTTTAAAGTTGTATTTGCATGCGCAATTGCAACATTTTTATACTTTTCATCTCCAGTTATTTTAGTCAATTCAAATAATAACTCAAGATTCATCATATTATCAATAATAACAGGAAATTTCCAACCTCTTTCAGCTTGCCAACCAGAAGTTACTTCCCAACTTTGAATACATCCAACATTTGGATTAAAACGTGTTAATAAAGAGTTTCCTGCTGTAATGATTACTTCTTTAAATTCTTTGTTGCCTGTTAATCTATATCCATTACCAAAAGAACAATTAAAAATAAATCCTAAATCATGATTAAATGTTTTTAATTTGTGTGATTCAAATTTTGCTTGGAATTTTTCTGCTGCTTCTCTCCAAGCTTCATCTTTTGTATTTTCATATAAATACCAACAAGTTCCTGGAAAAAAACCTTCTGTCCAATCAAACGCTTCACGAGTCCAATGCATTTTATTTTCTGCGGTTACTGTTCTTGGTATTCTATTAAATTCAAGAGCACTTTTTAGCAACAATGCAGTTTGTTTTTCAGAATGAATTAGCTGCTCTTTTGCAAAATTATTTTCTTGCTTTTTTGTGGTTGAATTACAAGAGAATAATAAAGTACAAGATATTATTAAAATTAGATTTTTTATCATTTTAGGTACTATGTATTAAAGTTGATAATTATAGTGAAACAAGACTTTATATTTCTAATAAATATTAAAATTTTGTATTAGCAAATTTAACCTCAAAAAAAAAAACATAATGGGGGTAATAGTTCTAACAAAGGGGAAATTAAGTTCTTTGCGTGTTAAAAACACCCTAAAAATGGAAAAAGTGATTAATAAAGAATTTTTTGAAACCAACTATCCTCGAGGCAGAGCCATAGAGGTATTTTGCTGGTTTCATACTCAATTAAGTTGAGTACAAGCTTTGACCTAAAAAAGGTCAAAAAACAAAATCCTGTATTTAGATTCCCGTTTTCACGGGAATGACAATTTCAACGGAAACCCCGAGGCAGAGCCTCGAGGAATTCTTTTGATGAAAAATAAGAATTTATAATTTTTTTAAGAATGATTTGATGAAAAATGTCTTCTTACTTAAAAAAAGAATTTCCAAAATCATTTATTATTAATTTAATATTAATTCTACCAAAACAGCTACTCATCGTCTAAAAATAAAACTTAAATTTATAAAAAAACAACTCGAAAACGTAATATTCATTATTACAAACGCTTTCAAAAAACACACTAAACATATTATTATGAGTAGTTTAACCAAAACAAAGCTATCTTAATTTATTTGAAATAAAATTATTAAAAAATATAGTCCTATTATTTAAAATTATACTAATTTTGCAGGCTTTTAAAATTTAAATAAAAATATTATGATTCATAAAGAAAGAATACCAACAGAAAGCAAGGTTGGGGTTAAAACAACTAAGTTTAGTAATTCAAACGCTGTTCACTGGAATATGAGAAGAAGATTTAGATAATCTCTTATTTCTACAACTAAAAAACTCCTTTTGCAAATTGTAAAAGGAGTTTTTTATGTTTAAAATTTATATGGCTATTTAAAAAAAGAATCTACAAATTCTATTTTATTAAAAACTTGTAAATCATCTATTCCTTCTCCTACTCCAATATATTTTACAGGAATTTGAAACTGATCTGAAATACCAATTACAACACCACCTTTTGCGGTTCCGTCTAATTTTGTAACCGCTAAAGAAGTTACTTCTGTTGCCAATGTAAATTGCTTTGCTTGTTCAAAAGCATTTTGACCTGTTGACCCATCTAAAACTAATAAAACATCGTGAGGCGAATTGTCTACCACTTTTTGCATTACACGTTTAATTTTTGTCAATTCATTCATTAAATTAACTTTATTGTGTAATCTACCTGCAGTATCTATAATAACCACATCTGCATTTTGTTTTACTGCAGAAGTTAACGTATCAAACGCAACAGATGCAGGATCTGAACCCATTTCTTGACGTACAATTGGTACTTCTGTTCTGTCTGCCCAAACCTGTAATTGATCTATGGCAGCAGCTCTAAATGTATCTGCGGCTCCTAAAACAACTTTTAATCCTTGTTTTTTAAATTGACTGGCTAATTTACCAATAGTGGTTGTTTTACCAACTCCGTTTACACCAACAACCATTATTACGTGTGGTTTGTTATTTTTTGGAACTGTAAATTCGGTTTCGTTACCAAGATTGGTTTCAGAGAGTAAACCCGCAATTTCTTCTCTAAGAATTCTATTTAACTCGTCTGTACCAACATATTTGTCTTTTGCAACTCTGGCTTCTATTCTATCAATAATTTTTAAGGTGGTATCTACTCCAACATCAGAAGCAACTAAAACCTCTTCTAAATTATCTAAAACATCATCGTCTACTTTAGATTTACCAGCAACCGCTTTTGTTAATTTGCCAAAGAAACTTTCTTTAGACTTTTCTAATCCTTTGTCTAAGGTTTCTTTTTTTTCTTTTGAAAATATTTTTTTGAAAAAACTCATATTTCGAGTGGTTAGTTTTTAGTTATTAGTTTTTTAGTTCGCTAAAATTGTACCAAAATAAATAATGGACAACTTGTCTTATGTATTACTAAAGTTTGCAAACAAGCCGCGTTAGGGATTGAAATGGCATCCTTTTTTTATGAAGACTCTTTACCTCTTTTTAATTTTGAAATTGCCACAAAAAATAAAAAACTTTTTTGCAATGACAGCCTAAAAAAAGATATAATGAAAAGCCCGACCTTTAGGTAACGCCCAAAAATACGGAATTCTAAGGCATAAAAAAAAGCTACTTTCTAAAATTAGAAAATAGCTTTTATATTTTATGCAGTAATACTTACTTTTTAGCTAAAAAGTCGTTTACTTTAGAAGGATCCATAATAGATTCTACAAACATATAAGCTCCTGTTTTTGGAGATTTTACCATTTTTATAGCTTTTGTTAATCTTTTTGATCCTGTTTGTAACGATGCTACTGATTTTTTTGCCATTGTCTAAATGTTTTAAATCTATGTGCTCTGTTCTGAGTTCTAGATAATTTAATTATTTAATTTCTTTGTGAACAGTCATTTTCTTTAAGATAGGATTGAATTTTTTAATTTCCATTCTATCTGGAGTGTTCTTCTTGTTCTTAGTTGTAATGTATCTTGATGTACCAGGTTGCCCAGAAGCTTTATGCTCTGTACATTCTAAAATTACCTGAACTCTGTTTCCTTTTTTTGCCATCTCTTTTGGAGTTTAAAAGTTTAAAAGTTTAAAAGTTTAAAAGTTTAAAAGTTTTGCAACTGAAAACCGAAACTGTAAACTGCAACTTATATTTATTTTGTTAAAAATCCGTTAGCTCTTGCTTCTTTTATAACTGCAGAAATACCTTTTCTGTTTATATTTTTTAAAGCTGATGCAGATACTTTTAAAGTAATCCATTTATCTTCTTCTGGAATGTAAAAACGCTTGGTCATTAGATTAGCGTCAAACTTTCTCTTAGTTCTATTTAAAGCGTGAGAAACATTGTTCCCAACCATTGCTTTTTTTCCTGTTAATTCACAAACTCTAGACATCTTTTCGACAGTATTTATAGTGTTATCTCTAAACGAGGTGCAAATCTACAAATAATTACAATATTGAACAAAACTATTTTACAAATTTTTTACAGCAATTCTTTTTGTAAAATCTCTAATGATTTACTCACGGTTCTATTGATAACCTTTTCTCTGGGTTGACCAAAATTAAACTCCTGTACAACCTCCTTATTATCAGCAACTAAGGCAATAAAAACAACTCCCACACTTTTATCGTTATTATCTGTTGTTGGACCAGCATTACCTGTAACTGCTATTGCATAATTGGTTTTTAGTTTTTCTTTTGCTCCTTTTGCCATTTCTAAAGCCACTTCTTTACTAACAACTGTGTGTGTTTTTATGGTTTCTGCTAAAACGCCTAATAAATTTATTTTAGTTTCTGCTGAATAGGTTACAAAACTCCCTTTGTAATATGCTGACGACCCTGCAACAGAAACCAAGGTTGAGGCTATTTTTCCGCCAGTTAAACTCTCTGCTGTACAAATGGTTTTGTTGTTTTTCTTTAACAACTTACCTACTCTTTTCTCTAGAGAACTATCATCATCTAAACCTGTAATAATATCTGGTATTAATTGATAAAGAGTAGCCACTTTTTTATTCAACTCGTTTTCTAATATTTCTTTATTTTCGCCTTTGGCGGATAAACGCAAACGCACTCTACCAAAAGAGGGCAAATAGGCTAACTTTATATAATGTGGTAAATTATTTTCGAAATCTTCAATACGTTCTGCAATGGTACTTTCTCCTTGTCCATAAGTCATAATGGTTTTATGAATGATAAATGGCAGTTTAAATTGCTTTTGAATTCTTGGTAAAACTTCAGAAGTCATTAATCCTTTCATTTCATAAGGAACTCCTGGAAGTGACACAAAAACAGTGTTATTTTCATAAAACCACATTCCGGGTGCTGTACCAAATTGATTCATTAACAACGTTGCTTTTGATGGTAATTGCGCTTGATACCTTTGAATTTCTCTGAATGGATGGTTAATTTTTTTGAATAATTTTTTAATATGCGTTATAACTTCTGGATATTCAATTAATTGATTATCATTGAAAAATTGAGCTATTGTTTTTTTTGTGATATCGTCTTTTGTGGATCCTAATCCGCCAGTAATAATTACAATATCTACTCTTTCTTGTGCTTCTTTTAAAGCATTTAAAATATGTTGTTGATCATCTTGTATAGACGTAATCTGATATACAGAAACGCCAATCTTGTTTAATTGCTGACCTATAAATTGTGAATTGGTATCTACAATTTGTCCTATTAAAATCTCGTCTCCAATGGTTATTATTTCTGCGTTCATATTTTATAAAGTTGCAAAGTAAAAATTAGTTACAAAGCTGCAAAGTTTACTTTACGACTTCATTTTATTTATTTCCAATTCTATCAATTTCTTTTTTATCTACCTTCTTTTTTCTACTCCAAATAAAACTTAACAATTGAAACAAAAAGAAAACACTTAATAAACCTATTAAAAAAGATTTTAATGAAATTACCGAAACATCAATACTATTAATTTCATCAGCTTTAAAAAATCTTAAGTATAAAGGATACATAAAAACTCCCGTAAAAAAAGTTCCTATACCTAGCAAACCAAACAACCATTTACTTCTATGATGATTTTCAGCTAATCTATAAAAATAAAACCCTACATAAAACATAAAAATATAGCCTAATGCATTCATAAATAATACATTATTTCACTCTGACATTAAAAGATTCATTGCTATCAAGAATTCCTTTTAAAGCATCATTTTCTGCAACTTTACCAACGCCAGCAGGAGTTCCTGTAAAAATGACATCTCCTTTTTTTAGGGTAAAATATTGCGAAACATAGGCAATTAATTCATCAATTTTCCACAACATTGCATTGGTGTTTCCATCTTGAACGATTTCATTATTTTTATATAATTGAAACTTCAAATTTTCTAAATCAAAGTTTTCCTTTGGATAAAACTCTCCAATAACTGCACTACCATCAAAGGCTTTTGCTTTTTCCCAAGGCAATCCTTTTTCTTTACATTTGGCTTGTACATCTCTGGCAGTAAAATCGATTCCTAAACCAATTTCGTCATAATATTTGTGAGCAAATTTTGCATCTATATATTTACCCACTTTATTTATTTTAATCAAGATTTCCACTTCATAGTGAACATCATCAGAAAAAGGCGGAATAAAAAATGGATTTTTTTTAGGCAAAATTGCAGAATCTGGCTTTAAAAAAACAACAGGGTTTTTTGGTTTTTCGTTTGCCAGTTCTTGGATATGTTTTGCGTAATTGCGCCCAATACAGATTATTTTCATAAGTCCCTTTTAGTTTCCCCAAAGGGGAAAAACACTCATACTACAATATTTATTAAATAAATTATAAGTACTAATTATAACTTCATTTTTTCACCCAAGAGCTTCTTCCCTTTGGGAAGATTAAGATGGACTTTTATTCTCCTGCTTCAGGAAAAACAATGGCTCTATTTCCTGAAACAATAATTTGATTGTTCAAATGACATTTTACTGCTCTTGCTAAAACCAATTTTTCGATATCTGCTCCAATTCTTTTTAAAGTTGTTGGTGTACTTTCGTGTGTTACAGGTTTTACATCTTGTTCAATAATTGGACCTTCGTCTAAATCTTCTGTTGCATAATGTGCAGTTGCTCCTATTAACTTTACACCTCTTTCGTAGGCTCTTTTATAAGGGTTTGCTCCTTGAAAAGCAGGCAAAAAAGAATGATGTATATTAATAATTCTCTTTGGATAATGATTGATAAAATCAGAAGATAAAATCTGCATATATCTTGCCATAATCACCAAATCTATTTCATTAGAATTTAACAAATTGATAACTTGTAACTCTTGTTCTAATTTGGTTTCTTTTGTTACTGGTAAATGATAAAAAGGAACCTCAAACATTTCTGCAATCGGTCTTAATTTATTGTGATTACTAATAACCATTTTTACATTGCAATCTAAACGTTCTTCTTTATAACGCTCTAACAAATCGTATAAATTATGACTTGTATGCGATACCATAATTGCTACATTTTGCTTTTTATCTCCGTAATTTACAGACCAATCAAACTGTAAAGGTGCTGCCAATTTTAAAAAGCTATTTTCTAATTCTTGTTTAGAAATATTTGTACCATCAGCATTTAAACGAACACGCATAAAATAAGTGTCTTCAATAGAATTTACATATTGCTGACAACTTAAAATATTGAATCCTTTTTCATAAAAAAAACTGGTTATTTTTGCCACCAATCCTTTTTGATCTGGACATTTTATTAAAAAAGTTACTACTTGTGATTTCATTTTAAATAATTATGAATTATAAATTTTAAATTACGAAATATCTATTCGTAATTCATAATTGTAAACTTGCTAATTGATTATGGTATCCATTTTTTAGGAAAGTTTGGTTTTCTTTTTTCTAAAAACGCATCTCTTCCTTCTTTGGCTTCATCAGTCATATAGGCCAATCTTGTTGCTTCTCCTGCAAAAACTTGTTGCCCAACCATTCCATCATCAGTTAAATTCATAGCAAATTTTAGCATTTTAATTGAAGTTGGTGATTTTGCTAAAATCTCTTGTGCCCATTCATAAGCTGTATCTTCTAACTCTTTGTGCGGAATTACAGCATTTACCATTCCCATTTCATAAGCTTCTTGTGCAGAGTAATTTCTTCCTAAAAAGAAAATTTCTCTTGCTTTTTTCTGACCCACCATTTTAGCTAAATAAGCAGAACCATAACCACCATCAAAACTGGTTACATCAGCATCTGTTTGTTTAAAAATGGCGTGTTCTTTAGATGCTAATGTTAAATCGCAAACCACGTGTAAACTATGACCACCACCAACCGCCCAACCAGGAACCACAGCAATTACAGCTTTTGGCATAAAACGAATTAAACGTTGCACTTCTAAAATATTTAAACGATGATAACCATCATCACCCACATAACCTTGATGTCCTCGCGCTTTTTGATCGCCACCAGAACAGAAAGAATAAACTCCATCTTTTGTACTGGGTCCTTCAGCAGAAAGTAGCACAACTCCTATTGATGTATCTTCACCTGCATCATAAAAAGCATCATACAATTCTGAGGTTGTTTTTGGGCGAAAAGCATTTCTAACATTAGGTCTGTTAAATGCTATTCTTGCAACTCCATTTGCTTTTTTATAAGTAATATCTTCATACACTTTAGCTGTTTTCCAATCGGGTTGTATCATATTTTTGTATTTTAGGCGTTCTTGAAGAAGAACAAAATAATTGTTACAAAAATAAAGATTATAATTTATGTTAAAGAAAACGTGCTTACTAATATTTACACTTTTTTACTTTAGTGGATTTTCTCAAAAAATTATCAATAAAAATATTGAATCAGAAATATTAGAAACTACCAGAAATCTTAAAATTTATTTGCCTCAAGGATATGAAAAAGATAGTATTAAAAATTATCCTTTAGCGGTAGTTTTTGATGCAGAATACTTGTTTGATACCTATGTAGGAAATTCAGTTTTATTTGCTGCAAAAGATAAGGCTCCTAAACAAATTGTGGTTGGAATTTCTATGAAAAAAACTAGAAAAAAAGACACATATTTTAATATTAACAATGGTAGTTTAACTGCAAATAACTCTGCCTTTTATCAATTTGTAAGAGATGAAGTAATTTTTTATATGGAAAGCAACTTTAGAACTTCTCCTTTTATTTCTTTAGTTGGCGAAGGAACTTCTGCCAAATTAATTACACATTTTTTAAACGAACCTAAGCCTTTTATCAACTCTTATATTTGTATCAATCCTACTTTTTCGGATTTTGTTGGTCAAAATTTTCAGGTTTTTAATTTAGAAAAGTTTCAAAAAGAGGATAATACCTTTTACTTATACATAAACAATTCTACTTCTTTTTCTAGCAAAAAACAAACAAAAATTGGGCAATTGCAAGTTGGTTTATCATCGCTAGAAATTAAAAATTTTAATGTTGTTAATGATACAATTATTACAACAAGTAGCATTTCTGCTATGAGTGAAGCTATTCCTAGAGCTATGACAAAAGTGTTCGAAATTTACTCTGCTATCTCAAAAGATGAATATGAAAAAAATGTAAAAGATTTATCTCCTGTTGATGCCATTGCCTATTTAGAAAATAAATATTTAGAAATTGAATTTCTTTTTGGTAGCAATTTAGGAATTAGAGAACGTGATATTTATGCCGTAGAAAAAATCATTATCGAAAAAGAAAACGGAGATCATTTAAGAGATTTTGGTAAAATGATTTTAAAACTATTCCCTTTATCTCCTTTAGGTGATTATTATATTGGAAGATATTATGAGGAAGGTAAAAACATTAAAAAAGCATTAAAATATTATAAAATTGGATATGGAAAAATGGATCCTTCTGACCCAAATTCTGATGCTTTTTATGAAAATATTTTAAGACTTGGAGGACAGTAATTGTTAGTTGTTAGTTGTTAGTTGTTAGTTGTTAGTTGTTAGCAAAAATGAAAACTTTTCCACTTTCTAACTTTGAAACTTTGAAACTAATTAACAATACAAAATTTCCAGCCTTTTACTGCCTACTAAACACTGACAACTGAATACTAATTTACACCAACTCTATTCTATCTTCTTTAATAACAATAAGCTTTTGTTTGTATAGATTTCCAACGGCTTTTTTAAACGCTTTCTTACTCATTTTTAGATGAAAACGAATAGCATCTGGAGAACTTTTATCGGTTAATAATAAAAAACCTTCTCTACTTTTTTTTAGTTTTTCTAATACTTTTTCTACATCAGCATCAATAACATTTCTAAAACCTTGCGGACGAAGAGAAACATCTATTTTACCGTCTTCACGAATTTTTTTCACATAACCAACAACTTCCATATTTTCTTCTAAATCCTGAAAAACTTCACTTCTAAAAAGCAAACCATCATATTCTTCATTTATTAAAACAGTGTATCCTAAACCTGTTTCCGTTTCAATTATCAATTGTACTTTTTCTCCTTCTTTTAAATTGATATCTCCTTCTTGATAATCTTCTTGTGAATCCATTACTGTATGTATTTAAAATATGTGGTTAAAATTACATCATTTTCTTCACTTGGTGTGAAGATTTCTAAAATCTTTGGTTTTTCTGATGTTTTATAAAAATCTACCAATTGTGCTTTTACAGTTGCTGTAGAAGCTGCTTTACAATACTCAAAATCATACATTTTAGCCAAATGTTCCGCAGTTAAATTATGTGGAGTTTCAAAATATTTTGTTGCATTTGTTGATTTTGGTCCTGGAATAATTTTAAAAATACCTCCACCAGAATTGTTAATTAAGATAATTCTAAAATTAGCAAGAATATTGTTATTCCACAATGCGTTAGAATCGTAAAAAAAACTTAAATCGCCCGTAATAAAAACGGTCTGATTTTTACTTGCAAAAGCTGCGCCAATTGCGGTAGATGTGCTTCCATCAATTCCGCTTGCCCCTCTATTACAAAACACACGTAATGAGTCTTTTAAAGTAAATAGTTGTGCGTATCTAATGATTGAGCTATTACTTATTTGCAATTGATTATTCTCAGGAACACTCTCTAAAATTTGCTCAAAAACTTTAAAATCTGAATGTATTGCTTTTGATAAATATTCAGCGTGTTTTACTCTTTTTTTATCACGAATTTGCAACCATTTTGGTTGATAATTACTTTCTTTTTTATCGATGATTTTATTAAACTTAGAAAAGAAATCTACAGGTTTTGCTTGTATAAATTCTGATAAACAGAAAAACGTATTGGTCGCTTTTTTTTCATCAATATTCCAGTGATGTTTGGGTGGATACTTTCTTAAAAATTGTTTTATTTTTTTAGAAACAATCATTCCTCCAAATGTTATTAAAACATCTGGTTGCAACTCTTTAAATTGATCATCTTTCAAAGAAAAAATTAATTGATCTATAGAATTTATTGCTTTGTTATGATATAAATTTGAAGTGGTTTCTGTAAGAATTAATACAGAATTATCTTCTGCATATAAATCTATTAATTTATTTAATTCAGCATCTGGATAATTTACCCCCACTAAAATCATTTTCTTTTCGGCTATATTCCAAATAGAACTTAATTTTTGACAATCCGTTTTGTCATTACGAGGAGTTTTCGACGAAGTAATCTCTTTAAAATAGTGCTTCACTTTATTGGTAATAACACTATCCATTTTATCAACCGTTTCATACAAAGGCTCATCAAACGGAACGTTTATATGAACAGGACCTTTCTGCAAAACAGCTAATTGCAAAGTTTTACTAACTAATTTTAAATTTTGATTTTTAAATTTTGAACCTTCTGTTAAATTGGCCGAAAATAAAATGTGATTTTCAAATACATTTTCTTGACGAATAGTTTGCCCATCACCAATATCTATAAAGTGTTTGGGTCTATCCGCAGAAATTACCACTAACGGAATATTACTGTAAAAAGCTTCTGCAATTGCAGGATAATAATTTAACAAAGCAGAACCAGATGTACACAAAATTGCGACTGGTTTTTGCTTTTGTTGCGCAATTCCTAAAGCAAAAAAAGCAGCACAACGCTCATCTACCACACTTAAAGTTTTAATTTCTGGATGATTAGAAAAACCAACCGTAAGTGGCGCATTTCGCGAACCTGGAGAAATAACAACTGAGTCAATATTAAATTGATGACAAGCTGATATTACCAATTGAGCGAGTTCTTTTTTAGGATACATTTTTTAAATCTTTTTTAAGATTTAAAAAGTTATTAGTTATTAGTTATTAGTTATTAGTGAGCCACTGAAAACTGAAAACTGAAAACTGAAAACTTTCTAGTTTCCTTTTTTATAATCTGCTAAAAACTTAGCCAAACCTATATCTGTTAAAGGATGTTTTAACAAACCTTCTATGGCACTTAAAGGTCCTGTCATTACATCAGAACCTAATTTTGCACAATCAATAATATGCATTGTATGACGTACAGAAGCTGCTAAAATTTGAGTTCCAAAACCATAATTATCATAAATCTGACGAATCTCTGCAATTAAGTTTAAACCATCTGTAGAAATATCGTCTAAACGCCCAATAAATGGCGATACATAAGTTGCTCCTGCTTTTGCTGCCAATAAAGCTTGACCCGCAGAAAACACTAAGGTTACATTCGTTTTTATTCCTTTCGACGAAAAGTATTTACACGCTTTTACGCCGTCTTTTATCATTGGTAATTTTACCACAATCTGCGGATTTAAAGCAGCCAAAGCTTCACCTTCTTTTACCATTCCTTCAAAATCAGTAGCAATAACTTCTGCAGAAACATCGCCATCAACCAACTCGCAAATTGCTTTGTAATGATTAATAATATTTGCTTCTCCGGTAATTCCTTCTTTTGCCATTAAAGACGGATTTGTAGTTACCCCATCTAAAATTCCTAATGCTTGCGCTTCTTTAATTTGGGCTAAATTTGCTGTGTCTATAAAAAATTTCATTTGTACTTATTTACGTGTCATTTTTATTTATTTGGGCATTCCCTAAAGGTCGGGCTTTTCGCACTCGCTTTTTGTTCATTCTTCACAAAAGAGCTCAAACAAATGCTACAATCCCTAATGCAAAGATAGTTACTACTTATAATATTTTAGCAGTAACAAAAACTATTTTTCTATCATTTATAAACAATACTAAAAAAGACCTCAGAGGTTTTAAAAACCTCTGAGGTCTCGTAAATATTATTTACAACTTATAATAATTCATTAATAATTTTTCGTACATTTTATCTGGCAAAATTCTTTTTAAAATTATAGAGAATTTTTCCATAAATCCGCCCACTTTATAATGAATTTTAGGATGCTTCGTATTAATTATTTTATGAACCGCTTTTGCCATTTCAATAGGATGCATTCCTCCATCAACGTGTGCGTCCATTAAGTCTAAATTTGCTTGATAATTTTCTTTATACGCGGAATTTTCGAAAACAGGTGTATGATATCTTCCTGCAGCAATATTAGTTGCAAAATCTCCAGGAGCAACATTTACAACGTTAATTCCAAAATTCTTCACTTCCATTCTTGTGGCTTCTGTAATTAATTCTAAAGCACCTTTTGTAGCAGAATACAATCCTCTAAAAGGCAAACCCATATAACCTGCAATAGAAGTTACATTTATAATTGTACCTGAATTTTGTTTACGCATTTGTGGTAAAACAGCTTTCATTACATCAATTGCACCAAAAAGATTTGTGTTAAAAACAGCACGCATTTCATCAGTTGGCGTGTCTTCAATAGGTCCTGTAATTCCCATTCCTGCATTATTTACAAGTACATCTAATTTTCCTTCTTTATCAATAATAAAATTAATGGCTTCTTTAATGGTATCAACTTTTAAAACATCTAAAGCAATCAATTGAAAAGAAAAATCTTTTACATTTTTAGGATTTCTACTGGTACCGTAAACTTTATAACCTTTTTCGTTTAAAAAAGTAGCAATTGATTTTCCAATTCCAGAAGAAGCACCAGTAATTAAAACAACTTTAGACATTGACTATTAAAAAATTGAAAGATTAAAATATTCAAGAATTAAATTTTTCAATAAAGTTTTATTTAATCTTTGAGTTCAAATGCAAATATCATAAAAGTAAATGAAGAAAACTAAAAAAAGAAAATCAAAGTAAATTTAAAAGAAATGCTTTTTTTGAAATCCTTTCTATCGGAAAGGGTTTAGGATTAGGAGCATAAAAAATGGCAAGCTATCTACATCACACTGCTACAACCTAATACCTTTGCTGCGTTCCCGCCCTGGAGGATTCAAAGGGAGCTAGTTGTGTAGGACTTGCCGCTGCAAATTTACAACAGATTTTTATTTAAACAATTAAAAAAAGATGAAATTTTGTGTAACAAATTCAACACCCTGAATACTAATATATTGTTTTGATAGTTGATAAACTTTTTTCAAAAATAAAAACTATCAAAAATGAAATGAATATATTTGTATTACTAACTAAATTTTAAAACACAATGGAAGATAAAGTAAATAGTAAAGGTCTTATTTTAAACTACGGATTGTATTTAGGTATAATTGGTGTAGTTGTACACGTAGCATTATGGGCTTCAGGTAAGTTAATTGATTTAAACTGGGTGAACACTGTAGTTTGGTTAATAGCTTTAACCGCATTTTTAGTAATGGGTATTAACAAATACAAAGAACAAACTGGTGGATTTATTTCTTGGGGACAAGGATTAAAAATCGGAATGGGAATTGCTATGATTAGTGCTGTAATTACAGTTATTTATACACTTTTATTTACCAATGTTATAGATCCAGAATTTCAACAACAAGCTATGGAAGTTCAACAACAAACTTGGTTAGATTCAGGAATGACTGAAGAGCAAGTAGAAACTTTTACAGAATCTGCTAAAACTTTTCAAAGTCCAGCCATTATAACTGCTCTAGTTTTAGGTGTTTTTGCATTTTTAGGATTTATTGTTTCTGCTATTACTGCTGCAGTAATGAAAAAATCGGACGAAGAACAATATTAAGAATAGTTTAAAGTTTTAAAAGAAAGGTTTAAAAGTTTTCCTTACTACTTTTACAACTTGCAACAATACAACTAAAATATATGGATATTTCGGTAGTAATACCACTTTTAAACGAAGAAGCTTCTTTACAAGAATTATACGATTGGATTGCAAAAGTTATGCAATCCAATCGTTATTTATATGAAATTATTTTTATTGATGATGGCAGCACAGATACTTCTTGGAAAGTAATTGAACAATTATCTGAAAAACATACTGAAGTAAAAGGAATTCGTTTTCAAAAAAATTATGGTAAATCGCAGGCTTTAGACGCTGGTTTCGAATTGGCAAAAGGACGGGTAGTAATTACTATGGATGCTGATTTACAAGACAATCCTGAAGAAATTCCAGATTTATACAGTTTAATTGTTGATGAAGATTTCGACTTAATATCTGGCTGGAAAAAGAAACGTTATGACAACGTTATCACAAAAAATATTCCATCAAAATTATTTAACGCGGCTGCAAGGAAAACATCAGGATTAAAATTACACGATTTTAACTGCGGATTAAAAGCTTATAAAAACGAAGTCATAAAAGCTGTAAAAGTTAGCGGAGAAATGCACAGATACATTCCTGTTTTAGCTAAAAACGAAGGTTTTCATAAAATTGGCGAAAAAATTGTACAACACCAAGCTAGAAAATATGGCGAAACCAAATTTGGTATGGATAGGTTTATAAATGGTTTTCTTGATTTAATTACCATTTCATTTTTATCAAAATTTGGTAAAAGGCCTATGCACTTTTTTGGTCTTTGGGGCACTTTAATGTTCTTATTCGGAACAACTTTAGCATTTTACATTGGTGCTTATAAACTCTACAAGGTTTACAACGGTATTAAAACCATTTTAGTGACTAACAATCCTTGGTTTTATATTGCTTTAACATCTATGGTTTTAGGAACTTTACTTTTTTTAGCAGGTTTTATTGGCGAACTCATAATAAAAACTAAAAATGATGAAAAACACTATACCATTAAAGAAAAACTAAATTTCTAAACGTATATTTGTCTTTTTATTTATACAACTCAATTTTCTATCAAAATGAATGATATTTTAGATAAAGCAAAACAATGGTTAACAGCTACTTTTGATGCTGAAACTCAGAAAGAAATTCAAGAATTAATCAATACAAATTCTAATGATTTAGCAGACAGATTCTATAAAAATATGGAATTTGGTACAGGTGGAATGCGTGGAATTATGGGCGCAGGAACCAACAGAATTAATAAATATACCTTAGGTAGAGCAACCCAAGGTTTATCTAATTATTTAATAGAAAACGTAAAAAAAGAACAATTAAAAGTAGTAATTGCTTTCGATTGTAGACATAACAGTAAAAAGTTTGCTAAAATTGTGGCAGATGTTTTTTCTGCAAATAATATTAAAGTATTTCTTTTTGAAGATTTAAGACCAACTCCAGAATTATCCTTTGCAGTTCGTCATTTAAATTGCGATGCAGGTATTGTATTAACAGCTTCTCACAATCCGCCAGAATATAATGGTTATAAAGTTTATTGGAATGATGGTGGGCAAATTGTACCTCCTCATGATAGCGGAATTATTAATAAAGTAAACGCGTTAGATTTTTCTGAAATTAAATTTAATGCCAATGAAAGTTTAATTGAAGTAATTGGTAAAGATGTTGATAATGTCTTTATTGATGGTGCTGTTAAAAACGGATGTTTGTCTGATAAAATTGACAGAAAAAAACTAAAAGTAGTTTTTACGTCTTTACACGGAACATCAATAATTTCTGTACCAGATGCATTGGCAAAAGCTGGTTATACAGATGTTCATATAGTTGAAGAACAAAGAAAACCCAATGGAGATTTTCCAACAGTAAAATCTCCAAATCCAGAAGAACCAGAAGCTTTAAAAATTGCTACAGATTTAGCTGATAAAATTAAAGCAGATATTGTAATAGGTACAGACCCAGATTGCGATAGATTAGGTGTTGCTGTAAGAGATACTGATGGAAAAATGAAGTTGATGAATGGCAACCAAACAATGGTTGTTATGACTGAATTCTTGCTAAAAAAATGGAAAGAAGAAGGTAAAATTAACGGAAACCAGTTTGTGGGTTCTACCATAGTTTCTTCTGAATTGGTAAATGATGTTTCTGCCAGTTATGGTGTAGAAACCAAAGTTTGTTTAACAGGTTTTAAATGGATTGCAAAACTAATTAGAGATTCTTCAGAACTCGATTTTATTGGTGGTGGTGAAGAAAGTTTTGGTTATATGGTTGGCGATTTTGTTAGAGATAAAGATGCAGTTACTGCAACACTTTTAGCTTGCGAAGTTGCAGCATACGCAAAACAAAATGGCAGTTCTTTTTATGAAGAATTGCTAAATATTTATGTAAAAAACAGCTTTTACAAAGAGCATTTAATTGCTATCGTTAAAAAAGGAATGGATGGCGCAGCTCAAATTAAACAAATGATGAGTGATATGAGAAACAATCCTATCTCTGAAATTGATGGAGAAAAAGTAGAATCACTTTACGACTATCAAGCATCAACTAAGAAAAGTTTAATTACAGGAGAAATTACAACTATAGATTTACCTAAATCTAACGTTTTAATTTATCAAACAGAAAAAGGCACAAGAATAGCTGCAAGACCCAGTGGAACAGAGCCAAAAATTAAATTCTACTTTAGTGTAAATGCACCTTTAGACAACACTAAAAATGCTGAAAAAGTAGAAGCTGAATTGGATGTTAAAATTCAAAGAATTATAAAAGAAATGAAACTCGATTAATGAATCATTTTAAAGACATTTTAAAATATGAAAAGAAATATAGAAAGTTTACTCTTTTAAACATTTTCTTTAATATTTTATATGCCATTTTTAATGTTTTATCTGTTCTCGCTTTTATACCAGTTTTAGGAATACTTTTTGAAACAGAAAAGAAAATAACTTCACAACCAACTTATGAAGGAATTACGAATATTGGTAGTTATTTAAAAGAAAATTTTTATCATTTTATTTCACAAAAAATAGATAATGATGGGCAAATAAATACACTGTTATTTATTTGCCTATTAGCTTTGTCACTGTTCTTTTTAAAGAATTTTTTTAGGTATTTGGCTTCTTATGTTATTACTTTTTTAAGAACAGGAATTGTAAAAGATTTGCGAGATAAATTGTACAATAAAATTGTAGAATTGCCTATCTCTTACTTTACCGAAAAAAGAAAAGGAGATATTATTGCTAGAATGACTGCTGATGTACAAGAAGTAGAAGTTTCTATTTTAACATCTATAGAAACCATTGTAAGAGAACCACTTACCGTAATTATTGCAATAGCAATTATGCTTTTTATGAGTGTAAAATTGACACTTTTTGTATTTATTTTACTACCTGTTTCTGGTTTTATCATTTCATCTATCAGCAAAAAATTAAAAGCAAATTCTGTAAAAGCCCAAAAAGAAACTGGTACTTTTTTATCTTTTATCGAAGAAACTTTAGGCGGTTTACGAGTGATAAAAGGGTTTAATGCAGAACAAATTATAAAGAAAAAATTCAACAATTCTACTTCTATTTTTAGAAACTTAATGACGAGTGTTTTTCATAGACAAACACTAGCATCTCCTATGAGCGAATTTCTAGGGTCTGCCACCATCATTGCCATTCTTTGGTATGGAGGAACCGAAGTTTTATCGAACACAAGTTCTTTACAACCAGATGAATTTATGGGATATATTGTCTTGTTTTACACGGTTTTAAATCCTATTAAATTAATTACAACTTCCTATTATAATATTCAAAAAGGAGAAGCATCTGCAGAGAGAATTATGCAAGTTTTAAATACCGAAAACAACATAAAAGACAAACCTAATGCTATTGTAAAACAATCTTTTGACAAAGAAATTGAGTTTAAAAACATTTCTTTTAAATATAAAAAAGAATATGTTTTAAAAGATTTTTCTTTGACTATTAAGAAAGGAGAAACTGTTGCTTTGGTTGGACAATCAGGTAGTGGAAAATCTACCTTAGCAAATTTAATTACTCGTTTTTATGATGTTAACGAAGGTGCTGTTTTAATTGATAACATCAACATAAAAGAGCTCACAAAAAAATCTTTACGAGATTTAATGGGTATTGTTACGCAAGAATCCATTTTATTTAATGATACCGTAAAAAATAATATAAAATTAGGTACAGAAAATGCATCAGAATCTGCCATAAAAGATGCTGCTGATATTGCAAATGCTTATGAATTTATAAAAGATTTGCCAGAGCAATTTAATACCAATATTGGCGATAGTGGTAATTCTCTTTCTGGCGGACAAAAACAAAGGCTTTCTATTGCAAGAGCTGTTTTAAAGAATCCTCCTATTATGATTTTAGATGAAGCAACTTCTGCTTTAGATACAGAATCTGAACAATTGGTGCAGCTTGCTTTAGAAAAAATGATGCAAAACAGAACTTCTTTAGTCATTGCGCATAGATTGTCTACCATTCAAAAAGCAAATAAAATTGTAGTAATGAAAAAAGGACAAATTGTAGAACAAGGTAAACACGAAGAATTACTTGCCAACAAAGGCGAATATTTTAAGTTAGTAACTATGCAAAGTCTTAATTAATGTTTAAGGTAAAATCCATCAGAAAAAAAAAATCTAATTTTTTAAAATCTTCATTTCAAACTAAAAAGAGTGTTTTTTTGTTTGGCTTGTTTTTTACGTTTGCAGTTACTTTTAAAGAAGTAATTAATTTATCTTATAATAATTTTCAGATATTTTCTTTTGGTTCTATCGATTTTTGGAACCATATAAACCCTTATTCAGATTGGTATCACTTAAGTCTTAGAGGCAAACCTTTAGATGTCTTTATTTACTTGCCTTTATTTTCGATACTTTTTACGCCTTTTACACTTTTACCAAGTTGGCTTGGAGCTTTTACTTGGAATTTTTTTACCTATTTTGTTTTCTACACCTCTATTTTTACGCTACCAGAAAAATTTAATTTTAAAGCTAAAAAGTTTATATTTTTTATTTCTTGTCTATTACTTTTTGCAACGCAATTATCAATGCAATTTAATCCAATTGTTGCGGCTATATTTTTATTCTCATTTACTTTATTCGAAAAAAATAAAAGTTTTTGGGCAATCTTATTAATTTCAATCTCTGGTTTTATTAAAATTTATGGTATTTTTCAATTGATTATGTTGCTTTTTTATCCCAAATTTTGGAAAAACGTAGGTTACACTTTTATTATAGGAATAGGATTACTTTTCTTACCATTAATCCGTTTTAATTTTAAAGAATTATTTATGTATTACCAATCTTGGTTAACAGCAGTTTCTGAACACTCAACAAGAGCACAAGATTTTTACAGTATTTACAGACCAATTTATACGCTATACAATTCCATTAATGATTCTGCTTCTATAATTGCAATAGTTGTACTTTTCTTTTTGTTTGTGATTACAATATTAAAATTAAAAAAATTTAAAAACTCGTTTTCGTTAAGAGCTCAGTTTACGGGTATATTAATGAGTTGGTTAATTATTTTTGGTTTAAGTTCTGAATTGCACACCTATGTAATTGCTATGGTTGGTTATGCAATTTGGTACTTGTTTAGCGAAAAAACGAAACTAAATACAATTTTATTATGGGCAAATTTTGTACTCATTGCTATTTTTCCGATTGATATTCTTTGCCCAACAATAATTTCTGATGTTGTTTTAAAAGATTTACATCTTGCTGTAATTATATTTTTTATTACCTGGGTTAGAATGGTTTATTTAACGTATTTTTCGAATACTAACAACTACAATAAGATTCAAAAATAAAAATGAGTTTAAAACCAGAACTAACAATAATTTTACCTATTTACAACCCTCATAAAGGTTGGGAAAAACTTTTAGGCTCTGAATTACAAAATTTGGATACTTATTTTAAAGAAATAACTTTTAAAATTATTATTGTAAACGATGGTTCTTCTAAAGAAATCGACAAAGAAATTAGTGTTTTAAAAAATCAATATTCAAACTTAGAATACATAAGCTATCCTAAGAATAAAGGAAAAGGTTATGCCGTAAAAAAAGGATTGCAAGAAGCTAATTCTATTTTCTACATATATACTGATTGGGATTTTCCTTTTGGTACAAAAGCAATCAACACATCTTATAAACTAATGAAAGAAAATGGTTTTGATGTAATTGTAGGCACAAGAACCATAGATTATTATAAAAAACTACCTTTTTTTAGAAAATTTATTTCTGCTGGATTAAGAGCTTTAAACTTCTTACTTCTTGGCTTTAAAAACATAGATACACAAGCAGGATTAAAAGGAATCAATGAAAAAGGACGCAAACAATTTTTAGAAACCAAAACCAATAGTTTTATTTTTGAATTTGAATTTATTAAAAGAGCTTTAAAAAATCGCTTAAAAATCAATTATATGACGGTTCATTTAAGAGAAAATATGATTTTTACTAATTTTAGCTTAAAAACATTACAAAAAGAGTCTAGTAATTTAATTAGAATGTATTTTAATAAAAAATGAGCAAAAAAATATTATTAACTTTTGATTTAGAAGAGTTTGATTTACCGTTAGAATACAATTTAGATATCAGCAAGAAAAAGCAGCTAGAAATTAGCACAAAAGGTCTTTTAACTTTATTAGATTTATTAGAGAAATATAATGTAAAAGCAACTTTTTTTACCACAGCTTATTATGCTGAAAACAAACCAGAATTAATTAAAAGAATTATTGATAAAGGGCATGAGTTGGCTTCTCATTTATATTATCATTCTGATTACAACCCAGCACACATTGCACTTTCTAAACAAAAATTAGAAGAAATTTCTAAGCAAAAAATATATGGAATTAGAAGTCCAAGATTAAGACCTTTAAGTTTTGATGAAATTAAAAAAGCTGGCTATACATATAGTTCTTCTTTAAACCCAACTTATATTCCTGGTAGATATAATAACTTAAAAAAACCAAGGCAAATTTTTTATGATACAACCTTAAATATACTACGTGTGCCTTTTTCTGTTACACCAATTTTTAGGTTTCCATTATTTTGGTTGAGTTTTAAAAGTTTACCATTAAGTATCTATTCTTTTTTATGTAATAGATCTTTAAATAAGGATAAATATTTGCATCTATACTTTCATCCATGGGAGTTTTCTGACATAACAGCTTTTCAAATTCCTAGTTTTATAAAAAATGTTAGTGGTAAAAAAATGACTACTAAATTTGAAAAATTTATTCAAAAAATAGCACAAAAAGGCGACTTTATAACTGTTAAAAAATACCTTAAACAAAACTTTAGAGAAAACTAGTTTTTATCAACTTTAAAACCTAATTCTTCTCCTTTTTTAATCATAAATTGATAAGAAGCTTCTTTTTCATTGGGTATAATTCCATCTAAAATTGCATTTTTAATAGCCTCTTTTATCACTCCAATTTCTCTACAAGGCTTTAAATTAAAGACTTTTATAATTTCTTCACCTGTAACAGGTGGCTGAAAGTTACGAATTCTATCTCGCTCTTCTACTTCTTTTATTTTAGTACGCACTAATTCAAAATTTTGATGATAACGTTTAAATTTCTTTGGGTTTTTTGTGGTAATATCTGCTTCACACAAAGTCATTAAAGAATTAATATCGTCTCCAGCATCAAAAATTAAACGTCTTACAGCAGAATCTGTAACTTTACTCGCTAAAACAATAGGTCTAGAACTTAACAACACCATTTTCTGAACAAATTTCATTTTATTATTCAATGGCATTTTTAGTCTTTTAAATAATTTATAGACCATTTTAGAACCAACAAATTCGTGTGCATGAAATGTCCAACCCACTTTTTTACTAAACTTTTTGGTGGGCGCTTTACCAATATCATGCAACAAAGCTGCCCAACGTAACCAAACATCATTGGTGTTTTCAGAAATGTTATCAACCACCTCTAAAGTGTGATAAAAATTGTCTTTATGCTTTTGCCCTTCTACTTCTTCCACTCCTTTTAAGGCAATAATTTCTGGTAAAATTTGCTTTAACAATCCTGTTTTTTCTAACAATAAAAAACCGATTGATGGTTTTGGTGATGCTAAAATTTTATTTAGTTCAACAACAATTCTTTCTCTTGTAATAATCTTTAATCGATTAGAATTTTTAGTGATTGCGTTCAAAGAATTTTCTTCAATTTTAAAATTTAATTGTGTTGCAAAACGAATGGCACGCATCATTCTTAAAGGATCATCAGAATAAGTTATATCTGGATTTAAAGGTGTTCTAATAATCTTCTTTTTTAAATCATCAATGCCGTTAAAAGGATCTAATAATTTGCCAAAATTAGTTTCATTTAAACTTAAAGCCAACGCGTTAATAGTAAAATCTCTTCTATTTTGATCATCTTGCAAAGTACCAGCTACAACTTCTGGATTTCTACTATTCTCAGAATACGATTCTTTTCTAGCTCCAACAAACTCAATTTCTACATCATTGTAACGCAACATTGCTGTACCATAGGTTTTAAAAACTTGTACTTTTGGTTTTTTGGGCAATAATTCTGATACTTTTAAGGCCAAATCAATTCCGCTACCAATGGCAACAACATCAATATCTTTTGCGTTTCCTCTTTTTAAGAAAAAATCGCGAACAAAGCCACCAATTACATAACTATCTACTTGTAATTGTTTTGATGCGTTAGAGATTACGCTAAAAATTTCTGCTGAAATTGCTTCTGTATACTTCATAATTTTAAAAGTGACGCAAATTTACATTTTAGTAAAGACTTTAAAAACTTATCTACTTTTTAATGAATAACTATTTTTTCTTTAAGAGAATAGCTTTTTTATCTTGAAGATGCAAATTAGATATAATTTCATACTCTTTAAATTCTTTATTTTTCTCTAAACTTGATTCTATAATGATATAATCTCCTTCTGATAAATTTTTATTAATCGTAGCTAACTGAAACTCTTCTGGAAATTTATATCCTAGTACGGCTGGATTTGGAGAATTATACTTGCATAAAAAATAATAAGAAGGAGAAATTCCTTGTAAATATACATTCTCTTCCATTTTTAAATTAGCTTTTAAAATTGGAATATTTTTTTGTTGGCTTAAATGCATTTCTTTAGTTTCAATATATGTTTTATACAGCTCAAAAAATGAAGATCCTATAAAAAAAACAGTGACAGCAAAAACTAATTTAGCTTTCTTATAAAAAAAATATTTTGGTATGCTAGCTATTAGTATAAGAATATATGGAATAATTAGTTGATAATAATGATCGTAATAAGCAAAACATAATTGACATAAAGAACCTAATAATAAAAATATAGCAAACCAATTTTTATTTGTTTTTCTAGTTTTATTAAAGATTAAATACCCAATTAAAAGTATAAAAGGAAACCTAATTAATAACTCTAAATTTTTTGTAAATAATCTAGATAATTCGTAATAAGTACCCGTTACAGATTCATCGCCTTTTAATGCAGAAACTCCAAAAATTTTATAAACAAAATCTATAATTAAAACTTTTTCGATATAAACAAAATAAACAGCTAATAATACTATTGGTAATAAAAAACCTAGTATTAAAAAAAAACTATAGTAAAAAAAATCTTTTGTCTTTTTTACTTCTCTAAATATAAAAAAGAACATAGCAGGAAACACAAACAAACCATACTGTTTAGAATAAAATGCGAGAAATACAAATATTCCTGAAAGAAACAGCTGCCATTTTTTGTTTTTCCAACTTAATAAAACCCATAAAGCAGTTAATTGAAACAATAATACATAAGGCTCTAATAAAATATGGTTTCCTTCTAAAACAAAAATTGAAGTAATACAAATTAATGTTAGTAGTAGCTTAGTTTTTTTATCCTCATTAAAATAGTTTAGTATTTTATAAAATAGTAAAGCAATTACAGGATATACAAGAAAAAAGAATACAAAAATCATTTCTAATCCTGTATTTTTATCTATATAAAAAAGAATAGAAAAAAAATACATAACCATAGGAGGATAACTACAGTTCAATCCTTTAAAAAAAGAAAATCCATTTGTTAAATCGTAAGCTATTTTTAGATAGAAACCTGAATCTGGTCCTATAGAAGGGTACAAAAACACTATAGTTAAATAACTAAATATTACTATACTAAATACAAAAATAAAAAACACAAAAAATTTGTTATGTTTTGAATCGAAAAGGTGAATGTTAGCTATTTTCATTTATTTTTTTTTGCAACAACAAATAACGAACTTCCAAAAGGAATATTTCCAATATTTAAAATAAAATAATTTTCAATTCTTCCCAAAAAAGAAAAGATAGCATTAACAAACGACGATGTTTTTTGCACATCTGAATATACTTTTTTAACAGGTTTTATTTTATATATAAACTTTTGAATAAGTATTATTAAAAACAAATATGGCATCCTGTAAGATGCCTTTTCTATTGTAAAACCTATTTGTTTTAACTGATAAATTAAATCTTTTTTATAGTACCTTCTTTTTGTATGGACAACTGTATCATGGTCTCTTTTTAAAATATTAAAAGCTGCCAAGTTTAAAATGAGAGTACCATTATTATTTAAACTATTATAAAACTTCTCTAAAACTTTGTAATCGTTTTCTATTGCAGAATGATACAATACATCTATAGAGGTTATAACATCATATTTAATTTCAGCTTCCCAAGTATTTAAATCACCTTGTTTTACATTATTTAATCCTCTTTTTTCAGAAAAGCAAATTGCTTGTTCAGAATAATCGATACCAGAAACATTCCCAAAAACTTTTAATAATTCCATTAATCTTCCTGTACCACAACCAGCATCAAAAATAGATAAACTTCTAGATTTTTTTTCTTTGACATAAGAAATAATTAAACAATGAATAATTTTGTACCACCAAAAATCATTTTCTTGTTCATACATATTTTTATACTCCTCTTTTTCCATCTAACTACTTAAGCTATAAGATTTTCTAATTGAGTATTGAGGCATTCTATTTTGAGCCATAAACATTCTTCCTATATATTCACCAATCATTCCTAGGGCTAATAATTGTATTCCAGAAAAAATTAATATTAAAATAATCATAGTTGTATATCCCATAGGTAAATTGGGGTTATAAAATTTTTCAATTACAGTAATAATACCATAAACAAAACCTAAAATTGAAAAAACAAACCCTACAAACATAGATACACGAAGTGGTAAAACAGAAAAATTTGTAAACATATTAAGCCATAAAGAAACTAATTTTTTTAAAGTATAATTAGATTTTCCTTCTTTTCTTTTTTGGTGTTTTACTTGTATTTTACCAATATTATTAGTTGTTCTTAAAATTAAGCCGTCTATATATGGAAAAGGCAAATCATATTTAATAATTTCTTTTACTAAAAATGCATTAAGAATTTTAAAACTGGATAAATATAATTCTTTTGGTTTTTTTAATAAAACTGTTGCTACTTTATCATTAAATCTACTTCCTAAATTTCTAAAAAAATTATGCTCTTTTTTTTCATAATAGGTATAAACTACATCGTTTTTTGAAACCACAGCATACTCAATTAATTTTATAACTTCAGATACTGTATTCTGAAAATCATCATCCATAATTACAGTATAATTTCCTGTTACATTATTTAAACCTGCCATAACAGCATTATGTTCTCCCACATTTTTGGCCAAACTAAAAAACTTTACTGTTTCTTTATATTTTTCAAAAATTGAAATACATACTTCCTCTGAATTATCTGGAGAGCAGTCATTTACTAAAACAATTTCTAAAAGATAGTTTTTAGTTAAAGAAGTAATTAACTGGTTTACTAGCTTTGATATAGATTTAGCCCCATTATACACAGGAATTACAATAGAAACTGATTCTTTATTTTTCATAATTATTTACTACTGTAACTATTCTTTGTAAATTTTCTTCTGTAAGTTCTGGGTAAATTGGTAAACTAATAATTTTACTTGTAAAATCTTCAGCAACATTTAAACATTCATCTTTTTGAGACAAGAATGCTTTTTGCTTATGAATTGGAATTGGATAATGTATGAATGCTTGAATATTATTATCATTTAAATAATTTAAAAACTGATCTCTATTTGATATTTTTATGACAAATAAATGATAAACAGATTTACCATACTTGTTTTCTTTTAAAAACTCAACTCCTTTTAAGTACTTTTTATAATAATTTGCTATATGATTCCTCTTACTATTCCAGTCATTTAATAAAGGCAATTTACTTCTTAAAATAGCCGCTTGTATTTCATCTAATCTACTATTAATTCCTTTAAAATTATGGTGGTATCTTTTTGTTTGCCCATAATTTCTTAATGAAATTAATTTGGTATATAGCTCTTTATTATTTGTTGTTATAGCACCAGCATCTCCATAAGCTCCTAAATTTTTTGTTGGATAAAATGAAAATGCTCCACAACTACCAATTGTTCCGCATTTTTTTGTTTTATAACTTGCGCCAGCTGCTTGTGCACAATCCTCAATAACCTTTAAATTATACTTATTGGCTATCTTCATTATTGCATCCATATTACAACTTTGTCCATATAAATGAACAGGAATAATTGCTTTTGTTTTTGATGTAATTTTTTCTTCAATTTTTGTGTAATCGATTAACCCATCCTCTTCAAAAATATCTATAACTATTGATTTTGCTCCAGACTGTTCTATTCCTGTAATTGTAGGAAAAGCAGTAACACTTGTAGTTATTACTTCATCATTATAACCAATCTCATTTGCCATTAAAGAAAGTGTTATTGCTTCTGTTCCAGAAGCCACTCCAACACAATATTTAGCGTTTAAATATTCAGAAAATTCTTTTTCAAAACTCTCTACTTCTTTACCTAAAACGTACCAACCACTCTCTAAAACTCTAGTTATTGCTGAATCTGTAGCTAGTTTATTATTTTGATAATGTAATTTAAAATCGTTAAATGGAATCATTTATTAGATATAATAGTTTAAATTGGTATTATAATATTTAAGTGTTTTTTTTATACCTTCTCTAAAAGAAACTTTAGGTTCCCATCCTAAATCTTGATGTATTTTATTAAAGTTTCCATAAAAATCTCCTATATCAATATTTTTTCTATCTGCTGGAAAATCAATATGGTTATATGCTCCTTTTTTATTTTCTTCAACCAAAATCATTGCTGTATCATTTAATGAAATAGGGTTATTATCGCCTAAATTATAAATTTTACCATTTGCTTTTTCAGACAATGCAGTTAATAAAAATGCATCTACAACATCATCTACAAAGTTATAATCTCTTATTTGTTTGCCATTTCCAAAAATTAGAAATGGCTTTTCTTCTAAAAGATTTCTAATCCAAACCCCTAAAAAAGTTTGTCTAGCATCTTTTATTCTTAATCGAGGTCCGTATGTATTTGTTAAACGTAAAACACTTGCCTTAATACCGTACACATTATTATATAATAAATGATAACTTTCTCCAGACATTTTATTTATGCCATTTACATCAACAGGGTTTATAGGATGTTTTTCATCTACTGGTAAATATTCTGGCTTGCCATATAATTGTCTAGTACTTGCAAAAACTATTTTAATAGAAGAATTATATTTACGACAAGCTTCTAAAATAGATAATTGAGCTTTTGAATTTATTTCTAAATCTTGAAAAGGATCAATCATAGAATCTAGATGACTTGTTTGTCCTGCCAGATTAAAAAGATAGTCTTGATTTTTAATCAAATGCTTTATGGAGAATTCGTCTCTAACATCAGAAAAATTAATTGTAATTTTATTTTTTACAGGTTCAATGTTCTTAATATTCCCTCCATACTCAGGAATCATACTATCTAACACAGTAACATTTGCACCTAATTCAACTAGTCTTATTGCTAAATTAGAACCTATAAAACCAAGTCCTCCAGTAATTAAAATATTTTTTTTTGTAAAACTCATTTTTACATTTAATTTTTATAAAACCTTTATTTAAAAATTGATTTTTCTTGAAGGAAAACAGCTTTTTTATGTTGGTGCAAATTTACAATATAATCTACATTTATAAAATAGTATTATTTTTTTGATGTTTTAAGAGTTATTAATTTCTAATCTCATATTATTAAGAACCTCTGCATATAATAAACTCATTTTTTTTGAAGAAATTTTTATTGAATGTTTTTTATTTACATCTAAAAAAGCTTTCTCAATTAAATCTTTAGAAAACTCTTTATTATTTAATAATTTAAGAATATTAATCTCTAATTCATCAACCATTGTAGGTTTAAAAATTAATCCATTTTTATTATGCATAATAATTTCTGGAACTCCTCCAACATTTGAAGCTATTACAGGTACTTTAGATGCAAATGACTCTAAAATAACATTGGGATAACCTTCTGCAAGTGATGGCAAAACAAGCATATCAAAATTTTCCATTATTCTAGGAATATCATTTCTAAATCCTGCAAAAATAACACTTTCATTCAGATTTGCTTTTTTAACCATTGTCTTTAATTCTTCTTTTAAAACTCCATTACCAATAATTACTAATGTTACATTAAAAAATTTCTTTTTTACAGCCTTAAAGGCATCTATCAAACAAGGTATTCCTTTCTCTTTTGATAGACTTCCTACAAAACCAATAATTTTATTTTCAACTGGTATATTAAATTCTTTTTTTAAAGAATAATCTGATTTTAAATTATACTTTTCTGTTTTTATACCATCATTAATAACGCAAACGTTATTTTTATTTTTATAGTTTATTAAGACTATTTTTTTTGCTGCTTCAGATACACAAACAATCTTTTTTAAATTCTTATGAGAATATTTAAATGTTGATATTTTTCCTTTAGAAAAAGGAAAAATTGTTCTTTTACTTAAAACATTTGGAGTTTTATTTTTAAAGAAAAGTGAAGCCAAAAAACAAATTGTTTGTGAACCAGAATCATTATTATGTATAATATCTATTTTATTATTCTTACAAATTTTTGTTAATTTATAAGCAGCAAATAGATCTAATGAAATCCTTTTTTTATATCCAATAACTTTTATATTGTTTTCAATGCATTTTTTATATAATACAGAATTGTTTGGGCAAAAAAAACAAACATTAACTTCATTTTTAATTTCTTTTACAAGCTCAAGTATCTGAAACTCTCCTCCTCTCCAGCTTATAGGTGTTGAAAAAAATAAAACATTAATTTTCATTTAATACTTTTTTATATAAATTCATATAAGAATCTGCTATACAAACATCATTAAATTTTTGAACATAATTAAAACCTTCTTCTACCATTCTATTTCTTTCTTTAGGGTTATTCAATAAAAAAACGATAGCATCTTTAATCTCTTTAATACTCATAGGGTTTACATAATAAGAATTAGGTCCTGCTGCTTCTGGAAAAACCCCTTTACCATTAGTAACAACAGGCGTTTTAGAGTATAAAGCCTCTATAATTGGTATTCCAAATCCTTCAAAAATACTTGGATACACAAAAACAGTTGCCAGTTGATAAATTACTGATAATTCTTTCATACTAACCCCTTCTAAAAAACGTATTTTATGATTTAATTGATGGTTATTTACATATTTTAGTACAGTCTTAAAATAAGAAGTTTTTGCTCCAACAATAATCAGCACTGTGTCTATTTCCTGTACAGATTTAATTAATGATAAAATATTTTTCCTTTTATTAATTGCTCCAACATTTAAAACAAACTCTTTGGGAAGCTTAAATTTATTTTGAACTTCTTTTTTAAAATCATTTGTTTTTTCTACTGTAAAAGTTTTATGACATCCTTGATAAATAACTTCAATTTTTTCTTCATCAATTTTTAAAAAGTTTACCAAATCTTTTTTAGTTTGCTCACTAATTGCTATGATTCTATCAGCATTTTCAGTTGAAAACTGTACTTTTTTTAAATGAATTTTTCTATCAAAAAAAGAATATAATTTAGGATATCTTAAAAAAATTAAATCATGAACAGTTACAACTTTTTTAATTGGTAATTTTTGAATACCATTAGGTATTTCGCCTGATAGACCATGAAAAATTTCTAAATTGTCTACTTTTAATTGGTTTGTAACAGGACCTTGTCTCCAAATTGATGAAAAAACTTTCCAAAACTTTGAGTTGGGTAAAACTTCAGACATATTACCTTCTATCTTTAAGCGATTGTTCTTTTTAGGTTTTGGATTGTAAAGAACATAATTGTTTTTAGGATAATAATATGATAAAATTCTAATTAAGTCTCTTCCATAATTCCCTAAACCTGTAGAGTTATGAAAAATTCGCTTTGCATCATATCCTATTTTCATATTACTTTAATTTGTTATTTAATTTATTATTTAAAAGCCAAAGCTTTACATATCTAGTATACACACCATAAGCTTGTGTTTTGGCAAAAATATAACCTGGAAAACCATCTAAAAAACCAAATCTAACAAAATAATGAATTACAAATCTTGCTGGAGGCTTTATCAGGATATGAAACAGGTTTACTTTTTTTCCTTTTTCAAAATACTGTTGCGCTCTTAAAGCTCCATAATGATTCATTTTAGAAACATAATGATCATAACTTTTATAAGAATAATGTTCTATTCTGTTTTTAAAAAAACCCAATTTGCCATTTGCAGCAATAGTTTCGTGTACAGGACTCCCATTATATTTACAAAATTCTTTTAAAAAAAGACGTACAACCTTATCTCTTTGGCAACCACCATAATTAATATTCTTACCTGCAAAATAGAAACTTCTTCTTACATAAAAACCCACAAAATCTTTTGGGTTTTTAACAGCTGATAAAATTTCTTTTTCTACTTCTGATGTTACCCTTTCATCAGCATCTAAAATATAAATCCAAGAATGTTTTGCTAAATTGATGGCAAAGTTTTTCTGAGAAGAAAAATCATCAAACTTACGTTTGATGATTTTTACGTTAAATTGTTCAGCTATTTCTATAGTTTTGTCTGTACTATAAGAATCTATCACAATAATTTCATCTGCAAAACTTACTGATTTTATAGCATCAGCAATATGAATTTCTTCATTTAACGTTGGTATAATTGCAGAAATTTTTGTCATAGCTTTTTTACTTCTTAAACGGCAACATCATACTCGCGCAAAGCATCGTTTAAAGATGTCTTTTTATTGGTACTTTCTTTTCTTTTTCCTATTATTAATGCACAAGGCACATTGTATTCTCCTGCTGCAAATTTCTTGGTATAACTTCCAGGAATTACTACAGATCTTGCTGGGACAACTCCTTTTGTTTCTACAGGTTTATCACCAGTTACATCTATAATTTTTGTACTCATTGTAAGTACAACATTTGCTCCTAAAACAGCCTCTTGCTCCACTCTTACACCTTCTACAACTATACATCTAGAACCAATAAAAGCACCATCTTCAATAATTACAGGAGCAGCTTGTAATGGTTCTAAAACTCCACCAATACCAACTCCACCAGAAAGATGTACATTTTTACCAATTTGTGCACAAGAACCAACTGTAGCCCAAGTATCTACCATTGTTCCTTCATCAACAAAAGCACCAATATTTACATAACTAGGCATTAAAATGGTTCCTGTAGAGATGTAAGCACCATAACGCGCAACAGCATTTGGAACCACTCTTATTCCTCTTTCTGCAAAGTTTTTCTTTAACGGAATTTTATCATAATATTCAAAAATACCTGCTTCTAAAGTTTCCATTTTTTGAACAGGAAAATATAACACTACTGCTTTCTTAACCCATTCATTAACTTGCCAACCATCATCTGTTGGTTCTGCAACTCTTAAATCTCCTTTATCTAATAAATCAACAACTTTTCTAATAGTGTTAATTGTATTTTGCTCTTTTAACAACTCACGATTTTCCCAAGCTGACTCTATGATTTCTCTAATATTTTTCATTGTAATAAATTAATTTGTGCAAATATAAATCTATCTACAAAAATCAATACGAATATACGTTTTTTAAACAGATTACCACTCGTTGTTTAAAATATGATTTTAACAATTATTACTCAATTTTTCTAAATTCTCTATAAATCAATTCGATAAAAATAAATTTCTTTTCTCTTTATTAATTTTGAAGCTGTATTTTTGTAAAAAACATTTAGTTTGGAAAGAATTTTAGCCATAGATTTTGGAAAAAAAAGAACAGGAATTGCAGTAACAGATGAGCTTCAAATTATTGCCTCTGGTCTTACTACTCTTGCTACAGAAGATGCAATTGCTTTTTTAAAAGAATACACATCTAAAGAAAATGTAGCCCTTTTTTTAGTGGGTAAACCAAAACAAATGAACAATTCTGATAGTGAAAGCGAAGCATTAATTGTTCCTTTTTTAGAGAAATTAAAAAAACAAATTCCAAGTATTCCAATAAAAAGAATTGACGAGCGTTTTACTTCTAAAATGGCATTTCAAACAATGATTGATAGTGGCTTAAAAAAGAAACAAAGAAAAAATAAAGCTTTGGTTGATGAGATTAGCGCCACCATTATTTTACAATCGTATTTATATAATAAAAGTTAAAATGCTTTTGCGTTTCATTGTATCATCAACAAAAAAAGTGTTACAAAATTCATAATTCAAAAATTCGTAATTCGTAATTCTAAATTGTACTTTTGCAAAGTTTAAAATTTAAAAAATGATTTTACCAATAGTTGCTTACGGAGATCCTGTGTTAAGAAAAGTTGCCAAAGAAATAGATGCAAACTATCCAGATTTAGAAAAGTTGATTTCTAATATGAAACAAACTATGTACAATGCTTCTGGCGTAGGTTTGGCGGCTCCACAAATTGGTAAATCTATACGTTTGTTTTTGATTGATGCATCGCCTTTTGCAGAAGATGAAGACTTATCTGAAGAAGATAGAGCCGTATTAAAAGATTTTAATAAAGTATTTATTAATGCAAAAATTCTTGAAGAAGAAGGAGATGAATGGGTTTTTAACGAAGGTTGTTTAAGTATTCCCGATGTTCGCGAAGACATTATTCGTCAGCCAAAAATTACAGTAGAATATCAAGATGAAAGTTTTAAAACGCATACTGAAGTTTTAGATGGTTTAGCTGCAAGAGTTTTTCAGCACGAATACGATCATATAGATGGAATTTTATTTACCGATAAACTTTCTACCCTTAAAAAAAGATTAATCAAAAAGAAACTAGAAAATATCTCGAAAGGAAAAATTAGAGCAGATTATAGAATGCGTTTTCCTAATTTAAAGAAAAAAAAATAACCTCTCGATTGCACTCGAGATGACATAATAAAATAAACAAATGGAATTTAGTAAAATTATAGCCGTAACTGGTAAACCAGGATTATTTCAAGTAATCTCACAATCTAAAAATGCAGTCATTGCAGAATCTTTAATTGATAAAAAACGCTTAGCAATTAACGCCGCTCAAAATGTAAGTTTGTTAGAAAATATTGCAATTTACACTTATGAAGAAGATGTACCTTTACTAGCTATTTTTAAATCTATGTATGAAAAAGCTGAAGGCAAAGAAGCTATTTCTCATAAAGAAAGTGCAAAAAAATTAGAAGCTTTTTTTGCTGAAGTTTTACCAAATTATGATGGCGAAAGAGTGTACACATCAAACATAAAAAAAGTAATTCAGTGGTATAATACATTGGTAAAAGCAGGTATGGATTTCTCTAAAATTGAAGAAGTTACAACTGAAGAAAACACTGAAGAAGTTTAAAAAACCTGTCATTTCGACGTTCAGAGAAATCGTTCTTTTTATAGGTTTTTCAATCGTTTTTTTCAATTTCATTTCGAAATGGCATTTTAATAAAATATTATTTTGAATAGCAGAAAAGAACAGTTAGCAGCTTTTAACAGATTGTTAGATATTATGGACGATTTGCGTGAGCAATGTCCTTGGGATAAAAAACAAACCTTACAAAGTTTACGTCATCTTACCATAGAAGAAACCTACGAACTTGCTGATGCAATTCTAGATAATGACTTACCAGAAATAAAAAAAGAATTAGGCGATGTGCTTTTGCACATCGTTTTTTATGCAAAAATTGGAAGCGAAAAAAATGCTTTTGATATTGCTGATGTTGCCAATTCTATATCTGATAAATTAATAGATAGACATCCTCATATTTATGGCAATGTAAAGGTTGAAAATGAAGAAGATGTAAAACGTAATTGGGAACAATTAAAACTAAAAGAAGGAAAAAAATCGGTTTTAGAAGGTGTTCCTAAAAGTTTGCCTGCTGTTGTAAAATCCAATAGAATTCAAGAAAAAGTTGCTGGTGTTGGTTTTGATTGGGAAAAACCAGCACAAGTTTGGGAAAAAGTACAAGAAGAACTTTCTGAACTCAATGAAGAAATTAAAAAAGGAAACAAAAAAAACATCGAAAAAGAATTTGGAGACGTCTTATTTTCTATGATTAATTACGCTCGTTTTATTAATGTGAACCCAGAAAATGCTTTAGAAAAAACCAATAAAAAATTCATAAACAGATTTCAATATTTAGAAAAAGCTGCCAAAAAAGAAGGCAAACAACTTTCTGAAATGACTTTAGCAGAAATGGATGTTTATTGGAATGAATCTAAAAAATATTTCAGCTAAATCTTATTCATAAATTTCATACATTTACTGTATGAACATTCTTATTATTACTGGCGGAAGCAAAGGAATTGGAAAAGCAATTGCTGAAAAATACGCTTCAGAAAACAATACGGTTTATTCTTTAGCAAGAAGTAAATCTAACCTAAAAAATATTGAAGAAATCGCTGTAGATTTAACCAATTTAAACGAAGTTAAAACTACTTTTAACGCTCTTTTTAAAACGCTTAAAAGCGATAAAATAGATTCTATTACATTGATAAATAATGCTGGTAGATTAGGAGAAATTTCTTCATTAGGAAATCTAGATTCTGAAGATATTAATTTATCAATCACTCTAAATACCACTACTCCACTTGTTTTAGCCAATCTTTTTATCAACCAAACAAAAAACTGGAATTGTAAAAAACAAATCATTTCCATTTCATCGGGTGCAGCAAAAACCCCTTATGAAGGTTGGTCTATTTATTGCGCTTCAAAAGCTGCAATAGATATGATGACAAAGACCATTGCTTTGGAACAAGATTCAGAAAAAAACGGCGTAAAATGTGTTGCTATTTACCCCGGAGTTGTAGATACAAATATGCAAACTCAAATAAGAAATACATCTGAAAATAATTTTAAAAATGTGGAGCGTTTTATCAATTTAAAAGAAAATAACGAGTTGTTTACACCCAATTTTGTAGCTGATAAAATTTATACAATTGATGTGGAAAATCAATTAAATAATGGCGATATTATTGACATAAGAAACTTTTAACTTATATTTATTTTTTTGAAACTCACCCCAAATAATATATGAAAAACGCATTAGAAACTTATGAAAAGTTAGTTGATGAAAATCCTAATTTTGTAAAAAAAGGAAAAACAACTGCATATACTTCTGCCAACGGATATATGTTTTCTTTTGTGAATAAAGCTCAAGAAATTGGTTTGCGTTTATCTAAAGAAGACACTAAAATCTTTGGAGAAAAATATGAAATACTTCCATTTATTTCTCACGGAGCAAAAATGCGAGAATACGTTTTAATTTCTGAAGAAGCTTTAAAAAACGATTGGAGTTTTATTTCAGAATTACTGCAAAAAAGTTTTGAATATGTAAATTCGTTACCATCAAAATAAAATAATGCAGTTTAAAAAAATTGACTTCCTCTTTTTCTCTTATCTATTTATTACAACCATTTTATTGTTTTTTTCTTGGAATGATTCTCATAAATCTTTAGAATTATTTTTAACAAGATGTGTTTTATTAGGTCTTTCAATTTTATTTATTTATTACGATTCTAGAGTAAAATCTATCGTTTTAAACTTACTTAGAAATTGTTATCCTGTATTGTTTAGTATGCTTTTTTACACAGAAACTGTTTACTATAACAAATTATTTTTCAACAACTTAGATAACTATTTAATCGATTTAGATTTTAAATTGTTTGGGTACCAACCCAGTATAAAGTTTTCAGAATATTTTTCGAATCCGTTTTTTAGTGAGTTGATGTATTTAGGATATTTTACGTTGTATATTCTAATTATCAGTTTTGTTTTTATCACATATTTCAAACTAAAAAAAGACACAGAAGAACTATTTTTTAAGTTCGCAGCATCTATGTTACTTTATTATTTATTCTTCTGTTTTTTTCCAGCAGCAGGACCACAATTTTATTTTCCATCACCAGAAAAAGAACTACCAAGTGCATTTGTGTTTGATAAAATAATACATTTTCTACAAAAAGCAGAACAACCAACAGGTGCTTTTCCTAGTTCTCACGTGGGTTTATCACTAACTATTTTAACCTTATTTAGAAAAAGAGTTCCTAACTATTTTAAAATTGCTATTCCGTTTGTTTTTCTCTTAATTTTATCAACCGTTTACATAAAAGCACATTATGTTGTAGATGCAATTGCTGGAGTGCTATCTGTACCAATTGTCTTATATTTAGCTGGACTTTTGTATAAAAAAATACCTGCCCTAAAAATATGATTCAACTTAAAGAAGTACAATCTAAAAAGGAGTTAAAGCAATTTATAATGTTGCCTTACACCATTCATAAAAACCACAAAGAATGGTTGCCTCCTTTAATTTCTGATGAAAGGAAAGTCTTTGATAAAAACAAAAATCATTCTTTTAAACATTGTGATACTGTGCTGTACTTAGCAGAAAAAGAAGGTAAAATAGTTGGTAGAATTATGGGCATCATCAACCACAATTACAACAAAGGAAACAATGAAAAAAGCGTTCGTTTTTTTGGTTTAGAATGTTATGATGATGCAATTGTTTTTGATACTTTAATAAATGCGATTGAGAATTGGGGAAAGCAAAAAGGGATGCAAACCATAATAGGTCCTTTAGGTTTTTCTGATAAAGATCCTCAAGGTTTTTTAACCAAAGGTTTTAATGATGCAATGACTGTAATGGTTACCAACCATAGTTTTAAATATATGGTTACACATACTAAAAGAAATGCGTTTAAAAAGAAGTTAAACATTTTTCAATATAGAGCAAAATTGCCACAAGAAACTCCTGTAATTTATTCTAAAATTGCAGAAAGAGCAAAAAGAAATGGTTATAAAGTGTTAGAATTTAAAAAACCGAAAGAGGTAAAACCTTATGTAAAAGATGTTTTTAATTTAATTAATAAAAACTATAAAGATATTTATGGTTTTGCGGCTTTAGATGAGTTCGAAATTAAAGAATTTTCAGAGCGATTTTTACCGCTCCTAAAACCACAATATATAAAAGTAATCTTAGATGTTACTAACAATGTAGTTGCTTTTGTTGTTGCAATGCCAGATGTTAGCCAAGGATTTAGAAAAGCAAATGGAAAACTATTTCCCTTTGGGTTTATTCACATTTTAAGAGCTTTTAAAAAAACCAACCAATTAAATTTATTATTAGGTTGTGTAGATGAAAATATTAGAAATTCTGGTTTGATAGCTTTAATGGCAGAAGCAATGTTTAAAGCTGCAAAAAAAGGAAACTTAACTATTTTAGATAGTCATTTAGTTTTAGAAGAAAATACCAAAATGCGTGCAGTTATGGAGCGTATGGAACACACTATTTATAAAAAATATAGAATTTTTGAGAAAGAATTAAAATAAAGAAGGCTGTCTAAAAAGTAACTTCTACAGCAATGACAACTATAAAAGGATATAACCATTTTACTTTGTTCAAGATAAATTCCAAGTAAAGAATCTGCCTGTGGCAAGCAGTTAGCTTCAAAAAAAAGCCCTCAATTAAAGAAACTGAAGGCTTAGTATTTACGCTAATTTCTTAGCATTTTTTACTTTCTGTTTTGTGAGCGCAATTTCTATGACTTCGTTCATATCTGTTACATAATGAAATTTTAAGCCTTTTAAGTAGCTTTCTTTTATTTCTAAAATGTCTTTTTCATTTTCTTTACACAAAATAATTTCTTTAATATTGGCTCTTTTTGCTGCTAATATTTTTTCTTTAATTCCGCCAACTGGCAATACTTTACCACGCAAAGTAATTTCTCCAGTCATTGCTAATTTATTTTTAATTTTACGTTGCGTAAAAGAAGAAACTAAAGAAGTTAACATTGTAATACCTGCACTTGGACCATCTTTTGGAGTAGCACCTTCAGGAACGTGAATATGAACATCATAACTCTCTAAAATAGCTGGCTTAATGTCAAATTCTTCTGCATTCGATTTTATATATTTCATTGCAATGGTTGCAGATTCTTTCATAACCGTTCCTAAATTACCTGTTATAGAAAGGTTTCCTTTTCCTTTTGATAGAATAGATTCTATAAATAAAATATCTCCACCAACTTGTGTCCAAGCTAAACCAGTAACCACACCAGCAACATCATTATTTTCAAATTTATCTCTATTTCTTGGTGTTCCTAAAATATCTTCTACTTTTTCTGATGATAAAGCAATCTCATATTCTTCTTCTAATGCAATAGATTTTGCAGCAAAACGAACCACTTTTGCAATTTGTTTTTCTAAACCACGTACTCCAGATTCACGGGTATAACCTTCAATAATTTGTTCAATTTGTTTTTTGCCTAACTTTAAATTCTTATTGGTTAAACCGTGTTCTTTTAATTGTTTTGGCAATAAATGTCTTTTGGCAATTTCTATTTTTTCTTCGATAGTATATCCTGTAACATTTATGATTTCCATTCTATCTCTTAATGCCCAAGGAATTTGACCCAAGTTGTTTGCAGTAGCAATAAAAAGTACTTTAGATAAATCGTAACCAACTTCTAAATAATTATCGTAAAAAGCTTCATTTTGCTCAGGATCTAAGACTTCTAACATTGCAGAAGACGGATCTCCTTGATGACTTTGCCCTAGTTTATCTATTTCATCTAACACAAAAACAGGATTGGAAGTTCCCGCTTTTTTCAAATTCTGAATTAAACGCCCTGGCATTGCGCCAATGTATGTTTTTCTGTGTCCGCGAATTTCTGCTTCATCACGTAAACCACCTAAAGACATTCTAACATATTTACGCCCTAAAGACTCTGCAATCGATTTTCCTAAAGAAGTTTTACCCACTCCTGGAGGTCCGTATAAACAGATAATTGGCGATTTCATATCACCTTTTAACTTTAAAACTGCTAAATGTTCTATAATTCTTTCTTTCACTTTTTCCAATCCAAAGTGATCTCTATCTAACACTTTTGTTGCGTGCTTTAAATCGAATTTATCTTCAGAATAAATATCCCAAGGTAATTCTAATAACAATTCTAAATAGCTTCTCTGCACACCATATTCTGCAGCTTGTGGATTCATCCGTTTTAAACGATTGATTTCTTTTTCAAACGTTTCTGCAACATTTTTAGACCATTTTTTAGATTTTGCTTGCTTACGCATTTCTTCTAATTCTTGGTCGTTAGAAGCGCCACCCAATTCTTCTTGAATGGTTTTTAATTGTTGATGTAAATAATATTCGCGTTGTTGTTGGTCTAAGTCTTCGCGAGTTTTAGACTGAATATCATTACGCAATTTTAATTTTTGTAGCTCTTTGTTTAAGTTTTTTAAGGCTAATAAAGCACGTTCTTTTAGATTGTTTTTTTCTAAAATTATTTGTTTTTGAGCTACAGATAAATCCATATTTGAGGAAATAAAATTCACCAAAAACGAATTCGATTTTATGTTTTTAATTGCAAAAGACGCTTCTGTTGGTAACATAGGATTTTCCTTAATCACTTCTAAAGCTTGTTCTTTAATCGAATCTATAATGGCATCAAACTCTTTTTTATTTTCTACATTTCTGTCTTCAATTGCTTCTTTTACAGTTGCTTTTAAATACGGTTTGTCTTGAATAATAGTATCAATTTCAAAACATTTTTTTCCTTGAATGATAACAGTTGTATTGCCATCTGGCATTTTTAAAACACGTAAAATTTGTGCAACAACACCCGTTTTATGAATATCTTTTAACCCAGGTTCTTCTACATCTTCATTTTTTTGTGCAACAACGCCAATAACTTTATCGCCTTTGTTTGCATCTTTTATTAACTGAATAGATTTATCTCTACCCGCAGTAATAGGTATTACAACTCCAGGAAATAAAACGGTATTTCTTAAAGGTAAAATAGGAAGTATTTCTGGTACATTTTCTTTATTAATAATTTCTTCATCTTCAGGAGTCATTAAAGGGATTAATTCAGAATCTTCATTTAACATACTTTGAAGCGACAAATTGTCTAAATGCATTATTTTTGGTTTGCTCATTTGTTATATATCTGTCATACTGACATTGATTTTTTTAATGTGTAAAATCAACATCAAAATTTTATTTTTATTTAATTGATAATCAGTTAAGTAAATAAACTTAAACCAATCATCAATACTATAAAAACAATTGTTGTGCCAAGGTGTAAACAATAGCTTAAAACATTGTAAAAAGAGTGGTTACAATTACGCCTTTGTTATTTTTTAAAGCATAAGACAGTAACTGTTTTTCTGCTTTTATTTTTAGATGAAAAGGCGGCATTAATAAGTTGATTCCGCTTTGTTTTTTAAGTCGAATTCCTTGTCCAGAAATAATGTCTTTGTTGGGAAAAAAATCGCCATTTGGTATGTGTTCTGTAAGAATAACGTATTTAAATTTTGATAATTTTTCGATACAATTTTTTACTTCAAAATTTGATAAATGCTGCAAAACTTGCCTTAGTATAACACAGTTTGCAAACGGTAAAGTGTCTTTAGTAATATCTAAACATCTAAAATCTAAATTCTTTGCATTAAATATTTTTTTATTGTACTGTATTAATTCATCAACAATATCTATGGCAACATAATTTTTAGTGTGTTTTACAAAGTTTTTTCCGATATTAAAATCTCCACAACCTAAATCTAACACAGAAATTGGTTCTTTAAAAGAGGTTAAAAAAGAACTTACTATTTCTATATATGGATTTACAATTTCTGGATGATGAGAACCTTCTCCTGAATAAAACTGCGTATTATTGCTACCCCAAAGATTCTTTTTATAAACTTGATTCATAACGTTTTTGGTAGGCCAAGGTTTCTTTATTTTTTTATCCATAGAAATTAAAAACGTCTTAAGTTGTAATCAAATGTAATATGAAAATAATTGTAAAACAAAAAAGAGAAACCGTGTTTTTCTCGTTGATTTTTTAACTGAAAAAAACCTAACTTTGTTAACTTCTGATATAAGTTTTAAAACGGACGTTATATCAGTTTACACGTTGTGCATAATGTAGAGCAACTAATGCAAAACCGAAAAACAAACTACTGAATTGAAACGAAAAGAAATATTTTGGTTAATTGGAACAGCGCTATTTTTGCTGATTTTGAATTTCATATTATTCGGTGTTGACGGATTAAAACCTGAATCTAATACTGATATTAATATTCACGACACTTATATTGTGATTGCCAATTTTCATTTTATTCTATTCTTATCCGTTCTGATTTTTTTTAGCGTTTACCTTATACGAATGTTAAGGAGAAGTTTTAAAAACCTAACTGCAAATCTAATTTTTATGATTAGCGGATTATTGATTATTTGGGTTCTTACTGAAATGATTTCAATTGTCAATTCTTATATCGGAGTAACAGACACAACTGAATATAATCTTCCTGTAACAAATAATATATTTGATAATGTTTCAACAATTCTATATTTAACTCAAATAATAATAGTTGGGTTAATAGCATATAGCGGATTTAAAACAGGAAGAAATTATAAACAGACTGAATAAAAACACAATAAAAATTTAAAAATGAATAAACCATTAATAGCAATTACAGGAGCCAGTTCAGGAATTGGAGAAGCTACAGCGAAACTTTTTTCAGAAAAAGGTTATCCTTTACTTTTATTAGCAAGGAGAATCGAAAAAATTAAGCAGTTCAATTTACCAAACACCATTTACAAGAAAGTAGATGTTACAAATATGGAAGCTTTAAAAAATGCCATTTCGGATGCTGAAAATAAATTTGGAGATGTAGATTGTATGATTAATAATGCTGGATTAATGCTTTTAGGAGACATTGCAACACAAGACCCTATCGAATGGAAAAAAATGTTTGATGTTAACATATTAGGAGTGCTTAACGGAATGCAAGCTGTTTTACCTAAAATGAAGAAACGACAATCAGGAACTATAATCAACACAAGCTCAATTGCTGGACGAAAAACATTTCCTAATCACGCTGTATATTGTGGAACAAAATTTGGCGTTCATGCTATAACAGAAAATGCACGAGAGGAAGCTGCTCTATCAAATGTTAGAATGGTTACGATTGCCCCAGGCGCTGTAGAAACTGAATTATTGTCTCACACAACATCTAATGAAATAAAAGAAGGATACGAAAGTTGGAAAAATGATATGGGAGGTGTTTTAAATCCAATTGATATTGCTAATGCTATGTGGTATGCTTACAACCAACCACAAGGAGTCAATATTAGAGAGATTGTAATTGCTGCAACCAAACAACAACCATAAAAAAACCAGTTCAAATACTGCTTCTTTTTAAAAGATAATTTTGAAGTCGAAGATATTATGCAAGAAGCGTTTTTAACGATATTCACAAAAATGAATATATAAATAGAGACGAAGTTACTTTTGGATTGTGGTTAAAAGAATAGTTATCTATAAGAGTTTAACACAATTAAAAACATCTTAAGTTGTAATCAAATGTAATATGAAAACAATTGTAAAACAAAAAAGAGAAACAATGCTTTCTAGTTGATTTTGAAATCAAAAAAGTCTAATTTCGCTAACTTCTGATATAAGTCTTTAAAACAGAGGTCATATCAGTTTACGCGTTGGCTACAAGAACTGATGACATCACAATTCATAAAAGAAATTTGCATTTGATGCTTTTTTGATGTAAATTAGCATCAAAACTTAAAATATGACAAGACAAAGTATTTCATTTACAGAACCGAATGATAATTGGTTGAAAACACAGATTGAGAATAAGGAATATTCAAGTAAAAGTGAGTTGGTTAACGATTTAATAAGACAAGCTCGAAAGCAACAAGCTCGAATAGATTGGATTAGTTCAAAATTAGAAAAGGCAGAAGAAAGCGGATTTACATCAGATTCGAAAGAACAGATTTTAGCTCAATCAAAATCTTTATTGAATGGCTAAATATAGGCTGAGTAATACAGCAAAAGAAGATTTAATAAGAATTCATCATTACGGAATAAAAACGTTTAGTGAGAAACAAGCTGATAAATGTTTTAATGAGTTTTTCGAGTATTTTGATAGAATATCAAAAAGTCCATATTCATTCGAATCAGTTGAATACATCAAAATAGGATATCGAAAATGTGTTTGTGGTTCTGATTCAATTTATTTTAAGATAAATAACAAAGATAAAGCAATTGAAATTATGGCGATAGTTGGTCGACAAGATTTAAAAAATATACTTTAAAAATTACAGTTGCCAACAATGTACATAAAAAATAACTTTATTAAATAAAATGTTTCTAAAATATGAAAAACTTAAATTTAAACATTTGAAAATAACGCTTTCAAAAACACTACTTTTCATATACTAACCCATTAGCAAAAAACCATCTTCAAATACTGCTTCCATAAAAAACTGTATTTTTATTTTCAATAAACTGTCACAACTCAAAAACAGTTTTGTCTTTAATACAGAAACGTTTTATTGGAAACCAATCAACCACATATAACCAACTTTATAGAACGCTGCAAAAAGTCGGATAAAAATGCGCAGTTAGATTTGTATAAAGCTTATTACAAAGCAATGTATAATACTGCACATCGTATTTTAAAAGATAATTTTGAAGCTGAAGATATTATGCAAGAAGCATTTTTAACGGTATTCACAAAAATGAATATGTATAAAGGCGAAGTTACTTTTGGTGCGTGGTTAAAAAGAATAGTTATCAATAAAAGTTTAACACAATTAAAAAAGAATAATCGTTATAACGAAGTAAAAATGGAAGTGATTCCTAATGATGAAGTTGAAGAAGAAACTATAGATTATTCTGGCTTAAAAGCCAACAAAGTATTAACGTGTTTGCAAAGTTTAAAAGACAATTATAGAGTGGTTTTAAACTTGCATTTAATAGAAGGGTATGATTATGAAGAAATTGCAGAAATTTTAAATTATACCAACGAAAATGTGAGAACAACCGTTTCTAGAGCAAAAAAGAAATTAAAGCAAGTAATACTTGCAGAAAATATAAATACTCAAGCGTATGGAAGATAAATTACATCAATTTTTTTCTGAAAATGAATTCGATTTTCAAGAACCTCATTCTGGTCATTTAGAACGTTTTGAACGCAAGCTAAATCATCAAAAAAAAATAAATAAAACTTCTTGGAAATGGTTGTCTGTGGCTGCATCTGTAGTGTTAATTTTGGGCTTTTGGTTAGGTAATAATCATCAAAAAAAACAAATAGAATTAGCAGATGTATCGCCTAAAATGGAAGAAGTTCAAAGCTATTTTGTAGCTACAATTAATCAAGAATTAAAAACCCTAGAAAGCAATAGGAATTTAGATACAGAAACTATTATAGAAAACGCTTTAGACCAATTAGAAGACCTTGAAGAAGAATACAAAACCTTTGTTAAAGAGTTAACTAAAAACGGAAAACAAAGAAAAATTATAAGCGCAATGATTAAAAATTATCAACAACGTTTAGACATTTTAGAAAGCACCTTAAAACAAATTGAACAAATAAAAAATCCTAATATTTTAAACAATGAAGTCTATATATAAAATTACATTATTATTTCTTTTAATACCACTATTAGCAACTGCAAACAACGATAAAAAAAGACACGAAAAAAGTAAAATCATAAAAAAAGAATTTAACGTAAATGCTGATGCAAAAGTTGCTTTAAACAACAAATATGGAAATTTAAATATTACAACCTGGAACAAAAATAAAGTTGAAATTGAAATAACAATAACTGTAAAAGGTGATGATTTAGAGGATGTAGAAAATAGGCTAAACACTATTCACGTAGAATTTAACAATACGCCTTCTTTGGTTGAAGCAAAGACAATTTTTGAAAAGAAAAAAAGCAGTTGGTCTTGGTGGAAAAAGAATAAAAATATGAACTACAAAATAAATTATGTGGTTAAAATGCCAAAATCTAATTCAGTAGATTTAAACAACGATTATGGTAATATTTACTTAGATAATTTAGATGGCAAAGCAGATATTAATTGCGATTATGGTAAAATTTCTATTGGTAATTTAGCTGCATCAAACAACGACATAAACTTAGATTATTGTTCTTCATCTAGCATTAATTATATGAAAAGTGGAGATGTAAATATTGATTATTCTAAATTAACAATAGATAAAACTCAGAAAGTTAGAGTAAACTCAGATTATTCTACAGTTAAATTAGGAGAAACAAAAAGTGTAGATTTTAACGCCGATTACGGCTCAATTTCTATTGATGAAGCAGATAATGTAAATGGTAATTCAGACTTTGCAAGTATGCGTTTTGGCACCATTCATAAAAAATTAATTATAGAAACTGAGTATGGCGCATTAACTGTAAAAAACTTGGCAAAAGGATTTGAAAATGTTGAAATTGATGGCGAATATGCTGGCATTAGAATTGGTGTTGCCCCAGATGCTGTTTTTAATTTTGAAATTGATTTACAATATGCTGGTTTTAGTAGAAATAAAAACAAATTTGAAATGTTTAAAAGTATTTCTAAATCAACTAAAAAATATTATGAGGGTAAATTTGGAAAAGGAAACACGAATTCTAGATTAAAAATTAAATCGCAATATGGTGGTGTAAGCATCAAAGAAAACTAAAAAAAATCAACCAAAAATAAATATTATGAACAAAAAAATATTTTTAACTAGTATAATTCTAACACTAACCTTTGCTGCAAACGCACAAAGCTGGTGGAATAGTAAAAAAATTAAAGGAAATGGAAACCTTATTACAGTTACCAAAACAACATCAGATTATGATAAAGTTTCTGTTGGTGGTCCTTTTAATGTAGAGCTTGTAAAAGGCAAAGAAGGAAAAATTAAAATTGAAGCCGAAGAAAATATCATTCCTTATATAGAAACTAAAGTTTCTGGAAATACTTTAAAAATTAATTACAAAAAAAACACCAATATCAGAACCACAAGAAAAATTACAATAACAGTTCCTTATAAAGATTTAGAAGCTGTTGCCTTGGGTGGTTCTGGAAATATTAGTAATAATAATATTATTAAAAGTGATAAATTTAGCGCTAGTATTGGTGGCTCTGGAAATATAAAACTAAAAATTGATGCCAAAAATGTAAGAGCTTCTATTGGTGGTTCTGGCAACATTTATTTAGAAGGAAAATCAGATGAATTTAATTGTTCTATTGCTGGTTCTGGTAGCATTAAAGCTTATGATTTAAAAACGGACGAGGTGTATGCAAAAATTGCTGGTTCTGGTAGTATAAAAACTACAGTAAAATCTAAAATTAAAGCAAAATTAGTAGGTTCTGGTAGCGTTTATTACAAAGGAAATCCAACTCATATAGACAGTAAATCTGTTGGTTCTGGCGATATACGCGATAGAAATTAGAAAAAATCCATTTTAAAGTTAAATTAAAAAAGCTCTAAAATGAAAATTCATTTTAGAGCTTTTTAACTTTTAGACTTTTAGACTTTTAGACAAATCTAATAATTTCTATATTTTTTAGTAGCTTCAAAAACACTTTCTAAAATCTTTTGGTCTTTTTCATCAAACAGTAAATCTTTACGTTTCATAACAACAGTGGCTACTTCAAAAACCTTATTTGTTTTATATTCTGTAAACCCAGATGCTCCACCCCAACTAAAAGAAGGTATAAAATTTCTAGGAAAACCGCTACCAAAAATATTTGCGCTTACACCAACAACTGTTCCTGTATTAAACATTGTGTTAATTCCACATTTAGAATGATCTCCCATCATTAAACCACAAAATTGCAATCCTGTTTTGGCAAAACGTCCTAAACTATAATCCCATAATTTTACTTCTGCATAATTATTTTTAAGATTAGAATTGTTTGTATCTGCACCTAAATTACACCATTCTCCTAAAACAGAATTTCCTAAATAACCATCATGACCTTTACTAGAATAAGCAAATAAAACAGCGTTATTAACTTCTCCTGCAATTTTACAATAAGGCCCCATAGTTGTACCGCCAAATATTTTTGCTCCTAATTTTAAAACGGCATTATTACACATTGCAAACGGACCTCTTATTGCGGTTTGCTCCATAACCACTGCATTTTTACCTATATAAATTGGCCCAGAAGAAGCGTTTAAAGTTGCAAAAGTAATTTCTGCACCTTCTTCTATAAAAATATTATCCTTATTAATATACCTTGTTCCTTCTGGTATGGGTTGCGATTTTCTACCTTCAGTAATAAAATCGAAATCTTGTTGAATTGCTTTATAATTTAAAGAAAATATATCCCAAGTATTTTTAATTTGTAGAATATCTTCTTCAAATTCTATTTGAGTAAACTCATCAAAATTAACTTCTTGGTTTTCTTCTGAATAAAAAGCAATAACATCTTCTCCTTTAAAAATTGCTTCATTCTTAGAAAGGTTTTTTACCATTTCTACCAGCTCTTTATTTGGTAAAAAAGAAGCGTTTAACAAAACATTTTCTTCCATTTCTACCATCGGATATTTTTCCTCTAAATATTCTTCAGTAATTGTTGTAGTGGTTAAACTCAAATACTTTTCCCATTTTTCTCTTATCGTTAAAATACCAACTCTAATATCTGCAACGGGCCTTGTATAAGTAAATGGTAATAAAGAGTTTCTTACATCACTATCAAATAAAATATAATTCATTTTTCTTATTTTCGAAGTCTTGCAAATTTACTTTAAAAAGTGTACAAAAAAAACCGATTGTATGAATACAATCGGTTGGTATAAAATATTTTTATAAAAAAATTGTTATTCTTTTATAAATTTTTGGCTTCCTATTTTATCTTCTGTTTTAATTTTTAAAACATAAACACCAGAACTTAAATAAGTTACATCTACAGCTTGATTAGATTTTGTTATTTTTTTTGATAATGCTAATCTACCCACATAATCGTAAAATTCTACAGTTGCTTCATTTACATCTGAAGATAATTGAATATTTAATTTATCTGAAGCTGGATTTGGATACATATCAAAGTTTAAACGTTGAGCTTCAGAAATTCCTAATACAGATACTGGAGAAGAAGAAGCAGTTACTACTTGATCACCACCTGTACTTCCATCACCATTTGTAGCATTAAAAGCGGTGTAAAAAGTAATATTTCCTTGATCTGTTAATGGTGATTTCCAAGTAACATTCCAAGTAGTTTTGTTTGTAGAGCTACTATTATGACCAATAGATTTACCACTGTTTAAAACATTTACATCTGCACCTCCACTAAAAGTACCTACTTTTGCAGAAGCATTTTCTGCAGTAAGTTGAAAACCATGTTTAGAGGATGAAGAGCTTCCTGTTACTGTTATAGTATAATCTGTGTTTAGTGCATAACCCCCAGCAGGTATGTTAGTTGTAACCGTTGCAGAAGCACCGAAACTAGCTCCTGCTGAGTGACAAGCTGTACAAGTTGTTGCGTCTTGAGGTGAACCAGTTCTACTACCAATTGCACTACTACCACTTGTGTATGATAAGAGTGTAAATGCGGAAACTGGTATTAACAATAAGATTAGTTTTAAAAAATAGTTTTTTTTCATTGTGATGTAGTTTTTAAAAAGTTTAATAATTATTTTACATAGTCGTAAAAGAAGTATCAAAATTACAGTTTTTTTAAAACACTTAGCTATATTAAAATTAAACTATAGTTATATTAAAGTTAAACTATGGTTTTTACATAACAGGTTTTCCGTTTTTAATATAAAAATAATGTCTTTCTTTTGATGAAACATCTTTATAAAATTTAACTAAAAAACTATGTTCTTTTTATTGATTATTTAATTAAAAAATATAACTTAACTTCATCAAACAATAAAATTGAAAGTTAAAAATTCTTTTTAATGATAAAATTAAGAAAACTAGAACTTAATGATTTAGAAGACTATAGATTTTGGAAACTACCAAAACATAAATATCACTCATTAAATGGTCCCTATTTTAAAAAAGATTCTGAAAATAAAGTTGAAAAGAGAATTCAAAAATTAAGAAACAAATTCTTAAAAGGTAAAAATGTTTTAAATAATGTAAGAATTATTTCTAATGATAAAAATGAAATTATTGGAGAAGTTAGTTGGTATTGGAAATCTAAAGAAACTAATTGGTTAGAAATAGGAATTGTAATTTTTAATGAACAATTTTGGGGCAAAGGAATTGGTTATTTAGCTCTTAAATTATGGATTGACGAAGTGTTTAACACAAAAAAAGAAATTATTAGAATTGGAATATCAACTTGGTCTGGAAATTTTGGAATGATTAAACTCGCTGAAAAATTAGGACTGAAAAAAGAAGCAAGATATATAAAAGCAAGAATTATAAATGGTGAGTATTTTGATTCTGTAAGCTATGGAATCTTAAAAGAAGAATGGATAAATAACAAAAATCATTAATAAAATAACTATAAAAAAAGCATCCAATTACTGAAACAAATTCAGCATAAATGGATGCTTTCTATATAAATAAATTTTACTTACTCAAATACATTTTTCTACGTGAGTATAAGTTGTAAAAGTCATCATCTTTTAAACTATCAATAAATAGTATACTTTCTCCTGTCGATTTCATTTCTGGCCCTAATTTCTTATTTACATTCGGAAACTTGTTAAAAGAAAATACAGGTTGCTTAATTGCAAAACCATCTAATTGTGGATTAAAATCGAAATCTGTTACTTTCTTTTCTCCCAACATTACTTTAGTTGCATAATTTACATACGGTTCTTTGTATGCTTTTGCTATAAAAGGAACCGTTCTAGAAGCTCTAGGATTTGCTTCAATTATATAAACAATATCATCTTTAATGGCAAACTGTACATTTATCAATCCAACAGTTTTTAACTCTCTTGCAATAGTATATGTATGATCTTTAATTTGTTGCATCACAAACTCACCTAAATTAAAGGCTGGCAAAGTTGCATTAGAATCTCCTGAATGAATTCCGCAAGGTTCTATATGTTCCATAATTCCGATAATATATACATTTCCATCAGCATCGCAAATTGCATCTGCTTCTGCTTCTATGGCACCATCTAAATAATGATCTAACAATAATTTATTGTTTGGAATTTTATGTAGCAAATCTACAACGTGTTCTACTAATTCTTCTTTGTTGATAACAATTTTCATTCCTTGCCCTCCTAAAACATATGAAGGTCTTACCAAAATTGGGAAATCTAATTGGTCTGCTAAAGCCAAAGCTTCATCCGCAGTTTCTGCGACACCAAATTCTGGATACGGAATGTTGTTTTCTTTTAATAATCTCGAAAATCTTCCTCTATCTTCAGCAATATCTAGTGCTTCAAAAGAAGTTCCTATAATTTTAATTCCGTATTTAGTTAATTTTTCTGCTAATTTTAATGCGGTTTGACCACCCAATTGTACAATAACTCCTTCTGGTTTTTCGTGACGAATAATATCATAAATATGTTCCCAAAAAACAGGTTCGAAGTATAATTTATCTGCCGTATCAAAATCGGTAGAAACCGTTTCTGGATTACAGTTAATCATAATAGTTTCATAACCACATTCTGCTGCTGCTAAAACTCCGTGAACACAGCAGTAATCGAACTCAATTCCTTGCCCAATTCTGTTGGGTCCAGAACCTAAAACAACAATTTTTTTCTTTTCTGTCACAACACTTTCATTAGCTATTACTATATCTCCCTTAACAGTTTCAATCTCATTTTCGAAAGTTGAATAATAATAAGGTGTTTTTGCTTTAAACTCTGCAGCACAAGTATCAACTAACTTATAAACACGCTGAATTTTTAATTCTTTTCTCTTATTATAAACTTGGCTTTCTAAACAGCCTAACATATGTGCTATTTGTCTATCTCCATAACCTTTTTGTTTTGCTTCTAACAATAAATCTCTATCAATAGTATCAATAGAAAATTTAGAAATCTCTTTTTCTAAATGAAATAACTCTTCGTATTGTTTTAAATACCACATATCAATTTTTGTGATATCGTAAATTTTACTTAGCGGAATTCCCATTGCAACAGCATCATAAATTGCAAAAACTCTGTCCCAACTTGCGTGGGTTAATTTTTCTATAATTTTATTATAATCTGTATATCCTTTACCATCTGCACCTAACCCATTTCTTTTAATTTCTAAAGATTGTGTTGCTTTATGCAATGCTTCTTGAAAAGAACGTCCTATACCCATAACCTCACCAACAGCTTTCATTTGTAAACCTAAAGTTCTGTCTGAACCTTCGAATTTATCAAAGTTCCAACGTGGTATTTTTACGATTACATAATCTAAAGTTGGCTCAAATAAAGCTGAAGTAGATTTTGTAATTCCGTTTTCTAATTCATCTAAAGAATACCCAATAGCTAATTTTGTAGCCACTTTTGCAATTGGATAACCTGTTGCTTTAGAAGCTAAAGCTGATGAACGCGACACACGTGGATTAATTTCGATAGCAATAATTTCTTCTTTTTCATCTGGAGAAACTGCAAATTGTACGTTACAACCACCTTCAAAATCTCCAATAGAACGCATCATTTTTATGGCCATATCACGCATTTTCTGAAATGTAGTATCAGATAATGTCATAGCAGGCGCAACTGTAATAGAATCTCCTGTATGAATTCCCATAGGATCCATATTCTCGATAGAACAAATAATTACTACGTTATCGTTTTTATCGCGTAATAATTCTAATTCGTATTCTTTCCATCCCATCATTGCTTTATCAATCATCACCTCATGTATTGGTGATGCTTCTAAACCTCTACTTAACAGCTCATCAAAATCTTCTGGTTTATAAACGATAGAAGCTCCTGCTCCACCCAAAGTATAAGAAGAACGAATTACTAATGGAAAACCAAATTCTTGCGCAATTTCTTTTCCTTTTAAAAATGATGTTGCAGTTGCTTGAGGCGCCATTGGCACATCAATTTTTAGCATTAATTCTCTAAATTGTTCTCTATCTTCAGTAATATTAATTGCATCAATATCTACACCTATTAAATTTACATCAAAATCTTCCCAAATTCCTTTATCATCAGCTTCTATACATAAATTTAAAGCTGTTTGCCCACCCATTGTTGGTAAAACCGCATCTATTTGTGGGTGTTCTTTTAATATTTGAATGATTGATTTTGTGGTTAGTGGCAACAAATACACATGATCTGCCATAGAAGGATCTGTCATAATTGTTGCTGGGTTAGAATTGATTAAAATGGTTTCAATTCCATCTTCTCTTAAAGATCGTAAAGACTGAGATCCAGAATAGTCAAATTCACAAGCTTGTCCAATTACTATAGGTCCTGATCCTATAATTAAAATGGAGTTAAGGTCTTTTCTTTTTGGCATTGTTATTCGTTGTGTTAATTGTTATTTTGTTAATAATTGTGTTTTATCATTAAGCTTTTTAGTTTTTAAAAATGCTCTTATTTTTATCAAAAATAGGACTTTCTATTGCTAAAAAATCTAGCACACTATGAAAAATATGGTGTTGAGATACTGTATTATTCTTTTTAAGTTCTTTTGTTTTGTCTGATTTCCAGACTATAAATGGTATTTCTAATTGTTCTTTTGGGGCAATACTTATGGGTATTCCATGCATATACAAATTGTTTTCTCCCAGAGATTCTCCATGATCAGAAACATATATCATAGAACTATTATAATCTTTAAGCTGTTTTAATTTATTTATTAAACTAGCAAGTATGTAATCTGTATAAACAATAGTGTTATCGTAAGCATTTATTAGTTCTTCTTGTGTACATTTTCCTAACTCAACGCTTTTACAAACTGGAGTAAACTTATTAAACTCTTTTGGATATTTTTTATAATATGTTGGTCCATGGCTTGTACTTGTATGCAAAACTACCAATATTTTGTTCTTTTTACTAGCTTGTATTTGCTCGTTTAAACCGCTTAATAAAACTTCATCATAGTTACAATTATCGCCTTTACATAGTTTTTTTAATTCTTCGCTTTTTTGATAGCTTTTAATATTTACAGTGGGTTCTCCCCAATTGGTAGTTCTCCAAAAGACTTCTACATTATTTCTGAATAAATAATTGGGTAAAATTTCGTACAATTTATTTGTATTTTTGTGCTCTAAAATACACTTAATCCCAGCTGTGGTATATGTTGCACAAGATTCAGATTTATAACTGTATACATTTTTTATCTCAGACAATAATGGGTTTGTATTTTTTTTATAACCGTATAAAGAAAAATTTTGACTTCTAGCAGATTCTCCTATTACAAGAACTACTACAGATTTTTTATCATCTTTTATAGTGGCATCTGGCAATAAAATTTGTTGCTTGTTTTCTTGGTTCTTATGATAATAAAATCGATAAATATTAACCACATAAGACCATGGCATCACCAAACCTCCAATAGTTTTCGAGTGTTTATCAATCCATAACCAATTGCTAGAATTTGCATACACTAGAGAGCCAATAAAAATTAGTGTTAAAATAATATGCGCTAAAAACTTTGTGAATTTAACTTTAATAATTTTTATTTTATAAATTAAAATACTGGGTATTATCCCTAAGAAAAACAAGTAAATAATTAAGGTAAAAGATAAAAAACTGGTCGATTCTTCATAACTCGTATTCAAAATATTACCAATCATTGTTTTATCTATTATAACTCCATAAGTGTTTATAAAATAGACAGCTATTGCATTTACATTAAAAAAAATTACGAGTAAAATTTTACCCACAAAACGAGAGATAAATAGCCCTATATAAAAAACCATTGCATTTAAAACAAAAGCTAAAATTGCCAGACTAACAATAATTGTAATTCCTTGTAAACTTCTATTATCTAAATTATTAAATGTAAATTTAAATAACGGAAAATGGTATAGAATTAAATTAATAAAACTAATTATTAATACATAGTAACTTAATTTAATGTCTTTTTTTAACATAAATATTTATCATTAAATATAAAGTTGCAACTAAAGATAATAACGCTAAATAAAATATAAATAGATTATTTTCTACTATTTTTTTTGCAATCGCAAACATACAAATTATAAAAAAAACTATAAAAATAGGGTAGTATTTTTTATTTTCAATCCAATTCCACCAACTAATTCTATTGTTTATAAAAATGCCTAAAACAGCAGAAATGTAACCTATAATACTACCTATTATAACATCTAAAGGATAATGTGCTCCAACACCAACTCTTGAAAAAGAAATTAATAAACCCAATAATAATACAAAAAAAAACCAGCCTATTTTGTATTTAAATTCTTTTGGCATAAATGCAAAAATTAATACAGTAATTATGGTAAAAGTAGCAATAGAATGCCCAGAAGGCAAACTGGTATGCCCAGAAAGTGTTTTTCCAATAATCGCAAAACTATCATTATCAAACATTGCTGCAGGTCTTGGTACTGCAAATAACTTTTTTAAAGAAAATGAAAAGACCCCAGAAATTATTGCTGATGTAAACAAAGCACCCCATAATTTAGGAGTATAAATAATAAAAGCCACTAACAAAGAGAAAAATATTAAGACATCTCCTAATTGTGTTAAATTAAATTGTAAACTAGGTAATTTAGATAACTTATTATTTAAAGAAAAAAATAAATCTTCTTGAACTTTAACATAGCCATTAATAGAAAATGCATCTTCTTTAAAAAGAATAAAAGCAACAACAAACAGTAATAAAACAGGAAAAAAAAGTAAATTTAATCTAGTCTTGGCAAGATTATTAGTTACTTTAGTATCTAATTTATGATTATTGAACATATTTGTTTTTAAAAATAAAATTGATTTTTTTTGCTTTTACCTTCTTTATTGTTTTGTTTTTTCACAAAAATAGTTAGTGCTTAGATATAAAAAAAGGTGTTACTAAAAAAGTAACACCTTATATATTAACAATTGTTAATCATTTTATTTTTTATGTCTAGTTTCAGACGAAACAGAAATTTTCTTTCTTCCTTTTGCTCTTCTACGAGCTAATACTTTTCTACCGTTAGCAGAAGCCATTCTCTCTCTGAAACCATGTTTGTTTCTTCTCTTTCTCTTTGATGGTTGATACGTTCTTTTTGGCATTATTATGTATTTTTAAAAGTCTTCTTTAATATTTATTTGTGCTAAACAATTTTACTCGTTAAAAGCGTGGGCAAATATACAACTGTTTTTATTTATGACAAATACTATTTTAAAAAAAATTAAAAATATTTTTCTGATGTTAAAAACCATAATTTCTCTGAATGTTTTTCTCATTTTTATTTGTGATAAAAACTAGAGTTAGTACTTTTGCGCAAACCTAAAAGAACCATGAGTAATACTAAATACGTTTTTGTAACCGGAGGCGTAACATCATCACTTGGAAAAGGAATTATTGCAGCTTCTCTAGCCAAACTTTTACAACAAAGAGGCTTTTCTGTAACCATCCAAAAATTAGACCCTTATATTAACATAGACCCAGGAACCTTAAATCCGTATGAACATGGAGAATGTTATGTAACTGACGATGGAGCTGAAACCGATTTAGATTTAGGCCATTATGAACGTTTTTTAAACATTCCTACTTCTCAAGCAAACAATGTTACTACAGGTAAAATCTATCAATCTGTAATTAATAAAGAACGTAAAGGAGCCTTTTTAGGAAAAACAGTACAAGTTATTCCTCATATTACAGACGAAATTAAGCGTAGAATTCAAATTTTAGGTGAAACTGGTGATTACGATATTGTTATTACAGAAATTGGTGGAACTGTTGGTGATATAGAATCTTTACCTTATGTAGAATCCGTAAGACAAATGTTGTGGGAAAAAGGCGAAGAAAATGCCATTGTTATCCATTTAACTTTAGTGCCATATTTAGCAGCTGCAGGTGAGTTAAAAACAAAGCCTACACAACACTCTGTAAAAATGCTAATGCAAAGTGGTGTAAGTCCAGATATTTTAGTGTGTAGAACAGAACACGAAATTTCTGATGACATTAAACGTAAGTTAGCCTTATTCTGTAATGTTAAAAAAGAGGACGTTATACAATCTATAGACGCAGAAACTATTTACGATGTTCCTAATTTAATGTTAGAAGAAGGTTTAGATAAAGTTGTTTTAAATAAATTGAATTTATCTTCAGAAAAACAACCAGAACTTAAACTATGGAACAACTTTTTAAGAAAACATAAAAACCCAAAATTTGAAGTAGAAATTGCTTTAATTGGTAAATATATAGAGTTACAAGATTCTTACAAATCAATTACTGAAGCATTTATTCATGCGGGTTCATCAAACGAAACCAAAGTAAAAGTACGTTGGGTACATTCAGAAAGTTTATCACCAGAAAACTATACAAAAAAACTAAAAGGTGTTAACGGTATTTTGGTGGCTCCTGGTTTTGGCGATAGAGGAATTGATGGAAAAATAAAAGCCGTGCAATATGCCAGAGAAAATAACATTCCGTTCTTCGGAATTTGTTTGGGTATGCAAATGTCTGTTATCGAATTTTCTAAAAATGTTTTAGGTTTGGTTGATGCTTTTTCTACAGAAATGAAAAAGGATTGTAAAAATCCTGTTATCAATTTAATGGAAAGTCAAAAAGAGGTTACAGAAAAAGGTGGCACAATGCGTTTAGGAGCTTGGGATTGTAAATTAGCTAAAAATTCTAAAATTTTTGATGCTTATCAAACAGAAATAATTAGCGAACGTCATAGACATCGTTATGAATTTAATAACGACTATAAAAATCAAATAGAATTAAAAGGAATGAAAGCAACTGGTATTAACCCAAAAACTGGTTTGGTAGAAGTTGTAGAAATACCTACGCATCCTTGGTTTGTGGGCGTGCAATATCACCCAGAATATAAAAGTACCGTTTTAAAACCTCATCCTTTGTTTGTAGATTTTATTAAAGCAGCTTTAAAACAATCTAAAAAATAATTTTGGAATAAGATTTGAACTATATAAGTTCATAAAATATAAAGCAGTAAAACAACTATAAAAACTGCTTTTTTACTACATTTGTCGCGTTTTTATCAGAAGTGAATTCTGATTTAATGACAAATTGACAATTAAAAAATATGGAACAAAAAAAATTTGATTTCAATTCCTTTATAGGGATGATTTTATTAGGTGGTATTTTACTTTGGTGGATGAACTCTAACAAACCCGAAGAAACCAAAGATACTTCAACAAAAACCGAACAAATTGTAGATACTACAAAAAACACAACCAAAACAATTACCCAAAACAAACCTGTTTTTAAAAACGACTCTTTAAAACAAGTTGCCTTTACAAATCAATTAGGTGCATTTGCTAAAAGCGCCATAAATGGCTCTGAAGGAACTTCTGTCTTAGAAAACGAAGTTGTTAAATTAACAATTAATAATAAAGGAGGGCAAATTACTGAAGCTTTAATAAAGAATTACAAAACACACGATTCTTTACCTTTATATATGATAAAAGATAAAAATGCCTCTTTTAATATCAATTTCGGGACAACAGATAATAGAATTTTAAATACTAAAGATTTATTTTTTGAGCCAACTGTTACAAAAAATGGAGACAATCAAATAGTTTCTATGAAACTAAAAGTTTCTGATACTCAGTTTTTAGAATACAGATATGAAATGAAACCTAATGATTATATGGTAAATTTCGCAGTTCGTTCTCAAGGTTTAAGCAATGTAATTAATGCTTCTAATCCTATAAATTTAGACTGGTCTTTAAATGGTTACAGACATGAAAAAAGTCTAAAAACCGAAAACACAATGTATTCTTGGTATTATTATAAAACCAATGACGAAGTAGAATACATAAGACCAGGAAACTCTGAAGTAGCCAATAATGTAGATTGGGTTTTTTATCAGCAACATTTTTTCTCTTCTAGTTTACTGTCTGATACGCCTTTTAACAATGCAACAATTACCTCTACAGATTTAGTGAAAAATGAAGAAATTGATACGGTTTTCACAAAAAGATACGAACTAAAAACACCTTTAGCCTTATCTAATGGTGAGTTAAATTATAATATGAAATGGTTTTACGGACCAAGTGATTATAATTTATTAAAAACTTACGAAGGAACAAGTTTAGAAGAAACAGCAGATTTGGGTTGGGGAATTTTTGGTTTTTTAAACAGAACCGTATTTTATCCTGTATTTAATTTCTTAAAAGGATTTTTATCTAACTACGGATTAATTATAATTCTGATGACCATTGTTGTTCGTATTTTAATGTCTCCTCTAGTTTATAAATCTTACGTTTCTAGTGCAAAAATGAAAGTGATAAGACCTGAGTTAACTGCTTTAAACGAAAAATATCCTGGTAAAGAAAATGCAATGAAACGTCAGCAAGAAACAATGGCAATTCAACGAAAAGCTGGTGTTAGTATGATGTCTGGTTGTATACCTGCCTTATTGCAAATGCCTGTATTCTTTGCTTTATTTAAGTTTTTCCCAACAAACTTATCATTAAGACAACAAAGTTTTTTATGGGCACCCGATTTATCTTCTTACGATACTATTTTTACACTTCCATTTGAAATTCCTTTTTATGGAGATCACGTAAGTTTGTTTCCTATTTTGGCATCTGTAGCAATTTTCTTTTATATGAAAATGAATCAAAGTCAGCAAGCAAATATGCAAGCACCGCCTCAAGAAGGTATGCCAGATATGAGTAAAATGATGAAGTATATGATTTACTTCTCTCCTATTATGATGTTATTTTTCTTTAACAACTATGCAAGTTCCTTAAGTTTGTATTATTTTATCTCTAACTTATTAACGATTGCAATTATGTTGGTGATTAAAAATTATGTAATTGATGAAGATAAGATTCACGCGCAAATAGAAGAAAACAAAAAGCGTCCTGAAAAGAAAAAGAGCAAGTTCCGCCAAAGAATTGACGACGCTATGAAACAAGCACAAGAACAACAAGCACAACAGCGAAGAAAAAAATAACCTCATTCTGAACTTGTTTCAAAATCTTATAAAATTTAAAAACTGAAACTAAGTAATTTATTAAATCATATTATAAACTCTGATAAAATAAAAATTATGAAATCTTATTTAATTATTCTTGTATCTCTTTCAACAATTCTTTTTTCGTGCAAAAAAGAAATAAAAATAGCTTGCATAGGTGATAGTATTACCAATGGTGGAGGAAAGAGTCAATCGTCATTTTATCCGATACAATTGGACATATTGTTAGGTGATGGTTTTCAGGTGTTGAATTGTGGAGAAAGTGGAGCCACTATGCAAAACGATGGAAATAAACCCTATTGGTATCAAAAAGATTTGCATAATGTATTTATGTATAAGCCAGATAAAGTTGTTATTATGCTAGGCACAAATGATTCTAAAACTAATAATTGGAACGCAGACAGTTATGAACGTAATTACCAATTAATGATTGATACCTTAAATACGATAGACTCCAAACCACAAATTTATCTTTGTTCCCCTCCTCCTGCATACAGCAATGCTTGGAGTATTAGCGATTCAACAATTCGATTAGGAGTTATCCCAATAGTTGAAAGAATTGCAAAAAGGAATAATCTTCAGATAATTGATATTTACAACGGGATGACCAAAATGCCGAATTTGTTTCCTGATGGAATCCACCCTAATGAAACAGGAATTAATGTAATGGCTAAAATTGTAGCCAAAGCTATTGTTAAATAAACAGATAAATGAACTGTTAAGTTAGTCTGATTTTGGAAGTAAAATAAAACACATAACATTTATATTTTAAAATACAAGAGAGGTTATATTAAACAAAAAAATTATGCTTAGTAATAAAAGGAAAATAGTAGCACATAACAATTTATAAAAATAATGCTGCTTAATAGGGGCTTGAAACATAATCTCATTTTACTATCTTTGATTTAGAAACTGAGAATAAGGTTAGCGAATTTTCTTAAAAACTTCGATTCTAAAAAACCCAATCCATAGCCTAAAAATTCCGTTAAAGAATTGACGACGCTATGAAACAAGCGTTTTTTCTATTAATTTTTTGATTCAAAAAAGCTAACTTCTCTAACTTCTGATTTAAGTCATTAAAACGGACGTAATATCAGTTTACACGTTGTAATGCATTTGCACACGAATGAAAAATATGCTAAATTTGAATTATGGAAATAAATATTCAAAATGCTAAAATTGACTTAATTCAATGGTTGACGACCATTGAAGATAGTTCTATAATTCAAAAAATTATGGAATTAAGAAATACAGAAAAGGAAGATTGGTGGAATAAAATATCTGAAACAGAGAAAAAATCAATAGAATTAGGGATTTCTGACGCTGATAATAGAAATTTGAAATCGCACTCTGAAGCAAAGAAAATATATGAAAAGTGGTTATAAGATTCTTTGGACAGAACACGCTTTAAATGAACTGTCTGATACTTATGAATATTTAGAATTACATTTTACTGAACGAGAACTCAAAAAACTTTCTACTGAACTTGATAAAACATTAAAATTAATTTCACAAAACCCTAATTTATTTCCGAAATCTGAATTAAAAGGAGTGAGAAAAATTGTCATTAAAAAATTCAATACGTTATATTTTAGAGAAGATGAGAGTTCCATTGAAATTCTTTCATTTTTTTCAAACCGACAAGATCCGAAATAAAAGAAAAATGTAAAACACATTACAACACCGTATAAACTTCATTGCTGGTTTTTTGCTCGCTTGGGAAATTCCTTCGGAATTTCGCCGTTCATGTTTTATTTAGTAAATTAACAGCTTAAACTACGCAACAAAGCTTAAATATGTTAGCAAATTTTCTTAAAAAACTTCGATTCTAAAAAACCCAAACCGTAACCTAAAAATTGCGTTAAAGAAGTAACAATACTTAAAAACGCAACATAGATATTCTTATTCTGAAACAACGAATCTAAGAAAATTAGTAAGAAATAAAATCCATAGAAATATAAGATTTGATGGTAGCCAAAAATTGCCAAAATGATACTGATGTCTAATCCAAGAATAAATACACTAGGAAACCAATACGTTGGTTTTGCTGTTTCTGGATATTTTTTATTTAAAATGGGTCTTGCTGTTCCGAAACCAAAAGTTTGCTTAAAAAATTGCTGAATTGTACTTCTTCTTTTGTGATATACAAAAGCTTTTTCTATCAACTGGGTTTTAAAACCATTTTCCCACAATCTAAAAGTTAAATCGATATCTTCTCCGTTTTTCATTTTAGAAAATCCGTTTGTTTTTTTAAAAGCCGATTTTGACATTCCTAAATTGAAACTTCTGGGTTGAAATTTACCTACCGCTTTTTTCTTTCCTCTAATTCCGCCAGTTGTTAAGATAGAAGTCATAGAATAATTTATGGCTTTTTGTAACGAGGTAAAACTTTTATGTGCAGCATCTGGGCCGCCAAAAGCATCTGTATAATTGATTTCTAAAGCTTTTTTTACTTCTGATAAATATTGTTTTGGAACAATAACATCTGAATCTAAAATGATAAAATAGTTGCCTGATGCTTTTTGCATTCCAAAATTACGGCTTGCTCCTGCTCCACTATTTTCTTTAAAAAAATATTTTACATTAAGTTGATTGTTGTATTTTTCAACTATTAAATCACTTTTATTATCAGAACCATCTTCGATAATTAGCACTTCAAAATTATCAGAAAAATCTTGTTTTGTAAGACTTTCTAACAACTCATCAATTTCTTGTGGACGATTATATACTGGAATTATGATGCTAAAAAATAGTTTCAAAGTTGTAAAGTTAAAAATTGAATCTTTATGTTTTCTAAAAGCTCGCAAACAGGTTTAGCCGTGATTGAGCGGTTTGTTTGAGCTCTTTTTTGAGGAACGAAAAAAAAGCGAGTAGCGAAAGCGCGAAATAGCTTCTAACCTTTAGACTGCGCTAAAGATGACATTTTTTACTCAAACTTTTCCATAATTGCATCACTTACGCCCATATTTGAAAAGCCGCCATCGTGAAATAAATTCTGTAAAGTTACTTTTTTGGTTAAATCTGAAAACAAAGAAATGGTATAATCGGCACAATCTGAAGCGGTTGCGTTTCCTAACGGACTCATTTTTTCTGCATAGGCAATAAAACCATCAAAACCTTTTACGCCACTTCCTGCAGTGGTTGGCGTTGGCGATTGCGAAATGGTGTTGACACGCACTTTATAATCGCGACCAAAAAAGTAGCCAAAACTACGTGCAATAGATTCTAAATAGGCTTTATTATCTGCCATATCGTTATAATCTGGAAACACTCTTTGCGCTGCCATATAAGTTAAAGCAACTATGCTTCCCCACTCGTTCATTGCTTTTTTGTTGTATAAAATATTCATTGTTTTGTGGAAAGAAACCGCAGAAACATCCCAACCTTTGGTTGTAAAATCGTATTTTGGATCTGTATAATGTTTTCCTTTACGCACGTTTACAGACATACCAATGGAGTGTAACACAAAATCGATTTTACCTCCTAAAATCTCGATAGATTGTTCTATCAGGTTTTCTAAATCTTCTATTGAGGTTGCATCTGCAGGAATAATTTGAGAACCTGTTTTTTCTGCCAAAGCATTTAATTCTCCCATTCGCATTGCAATTGGTGCGTTTGTTAACACAAATTCTGCTCCTTGCTCGTGTGCTTTTTCGGCAACTTTCCAAGCGATTGAATGTTCGTTTAAAGCTCCAAAAATAATTCCTTTTTTTCCTTTTAGTAAGTTGTACATATTAATAAGTTTTTAGTTGTTAGTTGTTAGTGTTTAGTTGTTAGTGTTTAGTTGTTGGTGTTTAGTTCTCTGCTGCACTCGAACTGATATTTTACTTTTGCCTTTTGCCTTAAAATCAATTCAACAATTCTTTTGCGTGTGTAATTGCAGAATCAGAAATATTTTTTCCACTTAACATTTCTGCAATTTCTACGATACGTTCATCAGTAGAAAGTTGTTTTAAATTGGTTGTTGTAATTTCTTTAATTTCTTCTTTATAAACTTTATAATGTTGGTTTCCTTTGGCTGCAATTTGAGGCAAATGCGTAATGGTTATGACTTGCATATGTTTGCTCATTTGCTGCATTATTGATGCTATTTTATTAGAAACTTCGCCAGAAACTCCTGTATCAATTTCATCGAAAATAATGGTTGGTAAATTGGTGTTTTCTGATAAAATCTTTTTGATAGACAACATTATTCTAGATAACTCTCCGCCAGAAGCAACTTTTTTTAGCTCACCAAAACTACCACCTTTGTTTGCAGAGAATAAAAATTCTAATTCGTCTTTTCCGTTAGAAAAATATGAGTTTGATAATTTATTATTGATAGAAAAACGTGCATTTGGCATTCCTAAATCTGATAATAAAAACGCTAATTCTTTTGTTAATTTAGGAATTACTTTTTGCCTAGCCGTTGAAATCATTTCTGCAACATTATCTAACTTTTTAGCAACCAAATTTATTGCTTCTTGCTTTTGATTGATAATAACTTCTCCATTTTCTACCTGCCCAACTTTTTCTTCTAATTGCAATTGAATTTCTAATAATTCTGCATTGGTTTGTACATAATGTTTTTTCTGCAAATTATAGATCAACTGCAGTCTATCATTGAGTTTTTCTAATTCATTCGGATTCGATTCTATAGCTTCGTTAGCATTTTCTAGCTCAGTAACAATATCATCTAATTCTATTTTTATACTCGTAATTCTTTGATATAACTCATCATATTCTTTAGAAAAAGAACTAATTTTTTGCAAATTATATTCTAGAGAATTTAGTAAAGATTGTGCGCCAATTTCATCATTTATAGAAATTTGTAATGCTTCTGATAAATTTAATTTTATGTCCTCTACATTATTTAGTTTTTCTAATTGTTCTTCTAAAGATTCTTGTTCATCTTCTTTTACATTAGCATCAACCAATTCATTATACAAATGCAAATTATAATCGTATTTTTGGTTGGCTTCTCTTTGTTGATTTTCTAATTCTGCTAACTCTTTTTGTAAAAAGTTTAGTTCTTTTAAACCTCTTTTGTAAGAAGCTATTTTTTGTTGATTTTTTGCCAAAGCATCAATTACAGAAAACTGAAAACTTGTATCAGACAATTGCATTGTTTGATGCTGTGAATGAATATCTATCAGTTTTGATTTTAATGCATTCAACACCAATAAAGTAACGGGTGTGTCATTTATAAAAGCTCTTGATTTGCCTGAAGGTAAAATTTCACGACGCAAAATAGTATTGGCTTCGTAATCTAAATCTACTTCATTAAAAAAATCTTCTAACTGATAATTCTTGATTGCTAATTCTGCTTCAATAACACATTTTTTTGATGTATCTTTTAAACTAGATAAATCTGCTCTGTTGCCTAAAACTAATCCTAAAGCTCCTAACAAAATGGATTTACCTGCACCTGTTTCTCCTGTAATTATTGATAATCCAGAAGAAAAATCTATGGACAATTGATTGATTAAAGCGTAGTTATTTATTGATAAAGTTGTAAGCAAAGTATCTTATAATTAAAAAATAAAATTAGTAAAAATTTAATGAATACAAAACCAACATCATCAAATTTAAAAAAGTAAAAATCATAAAAATTTAGTATAAAAAAATCGCTCTAAAGAGCGATTTTAATATTACTGTTTTCTTCTTCTATTTTATAAAATGGATTGTAAAAGGATAACTTGGTACTTCTCCATTACTAGCTTTTATGGCGTTAACTATTGGAAAAATTAGATAGAAAAGCCCAATAGCTATCAATCCCAAAATTCCTAATCCTAATAATAAAATTAACGGAATACAGATTAAAATGTATATAAACATCGATATTCTAAAGTTTAGAATTGCTTTTCCGTCTCTATCCATATCTAAAATTTCATCTTTTTTTGTGAGCCATAAAACTAAAGGCACTATAAAGCCTCCAATTCCTGTTACAAAATCTAATAATTGACTTAAATGTGTTAATACCAATAATTGTCTGTCTTCTTTCATTTTATGTCTTAAAATTTAGTTGTTTAATTATTTGACGCACAAAAAACTGTTTTGTTACAAAAGTATGATTTACAACTTAATTAAGCGATGTATATTTGCAGTATGATTCAAAATGATACTATTATTGCTTTGGCAACTCCTTCTGGTGTTGGCGCTATTTCTGTAATTCGACTTTCTGGTAAAGAATCTATTGCTATTGTTGATACTTTTTTTAAATCTGTAAGAAAAGGAAAATCATTAAAAAGTCAGAAATCACATACCATACATTTAGGACATATTGTTGAAAATGATGTGATTTTAGATGAAGTTTTAGTGTCCGTTTTTAAAAATCCAAATTCTTATACTGGAGAAAATGTGGTAGAAATTTCTTGTCACGGATCTCGTTTTATTCAGCAAGAAATAATTCAGTTGTTTTTACAAAATGGCTGTAGAATGGCTGATAATGGCGAATTTACTATGCGTGCTTTCTTGAATGGTAAAATGGATTTAAGTCAAGCTGAAGCTGTTGCAGATGTTATTGCTTCTAATTCGGCTGCGAGTCATCAAATGGCAATTCAGCAAATGCGTGGAGGAATAACCAATGAGTTAAAAGAATTACGTGCCAAATTATTAGATTTTGCTGCATTAATTGAACTAGAACTCGATTTTTCTGGTGAAGATGTAGAATTTGCTGATAGAACTAAATTTAAAGAATTGGTTAGTAAAATTACGTTTGTTCTAAAACGTTTAATAGATTCTTTTGCTTTTGGAAATGCGATGAAAAATGGAATTCCTGTTGCAATTATAGGTGAGCCAAATGTAGGGAAATCTACACTTTTAAATGCGCTTCTAAATGAAGAAAAAGCGATTGTTTCTAATATTGCAGGTACCACCAGAGATGCTATTGAAGACGAATTGATTATTGATGGTGTTGCTTTTCGTTTTATAGATACTGCTGGAATTAGAGAAACTAAAGATGCTGTAGAATCTATCGGGATTCAAAAAACCTACGAAAAAGCTGAGAATGCACAATTGATTATTTTCCTCGTAAACTCGGAAAAGTTTAAAGTTAAAAGTTCAGAGTTTAACGCTGAAATTGAAACTATTAAAGAGCGTTTTCCAAATAAAAGATTATTAGTAATTGCCAATAAAATTGATTTGATTTCTGATAGTGAAACTTCTACTCTACAATCAAAAATTGAGAATTTAATTCCTTTATCCGCAAAAAACAAAACAGGTATTGAAACTTTAAAACAAGAATTGACTTCTCTTGTAAATACTGGTGCTTTAAGTAATAATGAAACTATTGTTACCAATTCTCGTCATTTTGAGGCTTTAAATAATGCCTTAACCGCAATTACTTCTGTTCAACAAGGAATTGATTTAGAAATCTCTACCGATTTATTTTCCATCGACATCAGAGAATGTTTACGTCATTTAGGAAATATTACTGGTGAATATGATGTTGATAAAGATATTTTGGGTCATATTTTTGGGAATTTTTGTATTGGTAAGTAATAACGTCAATCACAGTATGTGTTACAGATGATTTTCTGATACTATTCTGTGTAAATATTTACTATTTCTTCTAAATCTTAAGTACTTATTTCTGACTAATCTTTTTTTTCTGTTGTCTAATATCAAATTTAGGTAGGTATTTGTTACATCTACATTCAGTTTGAGAGAGTTTTCTAACTTCATCAATTGTTAAGAACTCTCTTTTAGAATCAATAAGTTTTGGGGAAGTAACATTTAATGCTGGATTATGATAGATTAGCTTTTCACGTGAGGCTTGATGCAAAGCTGCTTTTATTTTATTGAAATAAGTATGAGCAGTATTCTGATTGAAGTTGCTGACCAAAGAAACTTTAATTTTTTTTAACCAATTTTCATCGACATCAGAAAATCGAAGTTTAGTTTTTTAATGTTGTTTAACTTGTTTTAAAGTACTCCACCAATGAGTGAAATTCACACCATTTTTACGTCTTTTCTCTGTAAGTTTTTCAAAATATTTTATGAAATCATCTTCAACATTATTAGTTGTTCGAATTCCATATGTTCCGTCTTGTAATTCAACTTGACGTTTAGCTTTTAAAGTTCTTGCTAACTTTAAAGTTTGTTTATTCTGATTTCTAATTTCAGTAGTAGTAGGTTTTTCAATGTAAAGTTTAAGAAATTCATATGAAACTTTTCCATTATGATAAACTTCTAAATAAAGACTAGTACGTCCTTTCGATAGATTCCTTTTACGAAGTGATACTCTCATTATGATACAATTTGTTACTTACAATCTTTTATGTAACGTATTAAAGAAAGCATTTCTGTTTTCGTGTTTAACAGGATTACGTTGGAGTGATGTAAATAATTTGATTTGGAAACAAATTTCATATAATAAAGACTTAGGATATTCTTTATATGTAAAGCAACAGAAAACTAAACAACAAATTAATTTACCTCTAACACAACAAGTAATTGAATTAATTAAGTGGAGTGAAGATATTGAAGACTTAGAAGAAAGAGTTTTCAAAGGATTGAATTACAGTTCTGAAATGAATATTAGATTATGTCAATGGGTTTTAAAAGCTGGAATAACAAAACACATAACATTTCACTGTGCGCGTCATACTCATACTACTTTATTATTGGCAAACGGAACTGATATCTATACTGTTTCTAAGTTATTAGGGCATCGAGAAGTTAGAACAACTCAAATCTATGCTAAAGTAATGGATGAAAGTAAACGAAAAGCGGTTGATAAATTACCTGAAATTTAGATTGTCTTAAATTTTTTATCTTTTTTCTTTATTATCATTATTCAGAATAATAGAAATAATGATTTCATAGTAAAAAATTTAAAGAGTTAAGTTCAATTATAAGACACTGTCCAATATTTTGTGTAAATAGAAAAATAGGAGGGTTTTAAAACCCTCCTATTTTTCTATTTACACAATTTTTTGGATACTGCCCTAACTCAACTTTAAAATTCTAAAAATTTCAGAATAACTTTACTTACACACTTATTGGTTTTGTGCCTTAAATAGTAAATTTGAATTAAAAATGAATAACAAAAATGTTACCGTTTAATTCCGTAAGGAATTACCTTCTTTTTCTTGTAAACCTTTGTTAGTTTTCAGATATACTTTTGCAAATCTTTCTCCCAATATTCGTTGTAATTCAGAATTAAAATGAACGTTATCTCCTTTGTGTTTCAAGTCTTCTGTTTCAACAATGTAAAGATTTTTATCAGCCTCAGTAATATTATGAATGATTGTATTTATTGAATCCCATTTTACTTGTTTTTCTACTGGTTTGGAATAAGATCCTAATTCTCCTAAAATTATTAATAAAGAATCTTTTTTGGTTATTTCTCTAAATTTTATAATTAATGAATCTAATCTTTGAGAGTATTTTTGAATTAATTCCGACCTAGCATTACTTTCTCCTTGATGCCAAAGTATTTCTTTTATTTCCCCATATTTTTCAGCAAAATTCACTTTGCTTTCAAAATTATCAAGTAGCCTAACTCCTTGACGAACTTCATTATATAACCACACTTCTAAAGAACTTCCCCCAACTACGCAAGGAATCATAGCAATTGAAATTCCTTCTGGAATCGAATCGAGTAATTTTTTTGCAAATGACATTCCGCAACCAAGTCCCGCTAAAGGAGGTTCATAAAAATGAAGGGCTCTTTTGTATAAATCCACTTATTAGATTTATCAATTGTCAAAATCCTTTTATTTGAAATTGTGTCTGATGGCTCAACAAAACCTCTCCCAACCATATTTGACTGACATACCATAAAGAATATATATAAACTGTTTGGATTTGGTAGTTTATCAACGTACTCAAATGTTTGCGAAAAATTTGATCGCCATTCCTGTTTTACTTTGGAAACAGAATATCTTCTATAGGTTTTTGGAGATCCATAATTAAGATCAATAGTTCCAAAAAAGATTATGGTCAGCATTGGAATACTATACATTTTGATTTTTTTTATCATACTATTTCTTTGTTACGCCTTTCCTTTTCTTCTACAAAATAAAAGGTATTAAATAATTCGTAAAATATGTTTATTTCAAAAATTGATGCAATACATTTTTCATTAACATTCCTAAATTTTCATCGAAATAAACTCCTATTGGAGCAGCAACAGAACCGATATTAAATACTTTCCCCCCTGTTTCTTTTTCCCAATATATAATTTCAGAAATTACCTTTGTTGGATTTTCCATTTCACCATTCTTTGATGCATTATAGTCAATAATTTTGGAATCTGAATAACAACTAGCAAGCGTAACTATACCATTTGGTTCCTTAATATCATAAGAATCTTTACTGGCTTTCAGTATTACTGGTAATCGTACATCATATTCATGTCCAACACATCCTAATTTTTTAGTCATATAACCAAACTTATCATTTTTTTCTAAATCAATTTTATGAGGTGTCTTAAATAAAAAGTGCTCTGGTTTATCTAAAGTATATAAATCAAAATCTTTTAGTTTGGAGCTCCATCCAGCTGTTTCTAAACCTACTAATTTCCATCCTGGGTAACCACAAAAACGCATAAGCCCACCTTTCTTTTTATCTTGGGTATGAAATAAATGTCCTGCTTGTGTGTATGGATTCCCTGAAGCCATTCCTTTAGGATACTTTCTACATTCCATAACTGTATAATCTTCATTAAAACTTACACGCCAAAACACACTATTTGCAGATAATACTGCCAAATTTCCACCTTTATCTACATACCTCTCTACTGCATCAAATGCCTTTGCAGACCAATATTCACTATGCCCAGCAATAATAATTGCTTTATATCCGTCTAAAACTGAAGTATCTTTTTCAATATCAAAATCTGTGGTTACATCATAGCTATAATTGTTATTATCTAACCAAACGTGTAAATAACGCTCACATCGTGTCCACTGACTAAAATCCTTACTATTTCTATACGTTTTATATGGTCCAGCAACAGGCCATGGCATATTAACTCCTAACTGATACGTTGGCTGTCCTTTCTTATGGGATTCGTACATATTGTAGCTAGGTAACTTAGGGTTGCTAGTTCCTATTTTTTTTACTGTTCCTCCAGTCCAATTAATTAATCCTGGTTTATGGTTATTTGCAAATGTTCCTCTACCATAAGCTAACCATGTATTTGTTGAACATACCACCAAAATATCTTTCTTCCTTACTTTTTTAGAACGAGTAACTACAAAAGTGCTATTGTATTCTTTATTGTTAAATTTAAATCTTCCTACAAAAACACCTTGTTTAATATTCTCTGGAATTCTAAAAGAATGGGCTACTGGCCATTTACAATCATACAAATCATCTGTAGCTAACCTAAGACTGTGACCGAATTCAGGATCATTTAAAGGTGAATAATCTTCATCACGCGAATCAATTTTATTAGCTTTAAAACTAGGTCCACCAACCATCCAAGTTCCTCTATTTATAATAATTCCATGATGATTTTTTCCTGAAACATCATTTATTTTATAACCTTTTTCTTCATCAAAATTCCAATTTGCAATAATTTTTCCTTTTGATTCTCCTAGAGCTAAAGAGTTATAACTTTTAGCTATATTAAAACCTTTATTTCCTTTATAAACTACTGTTTTTCCAATATCACCATCATATTTGTAACCGATAGTTTTTATTTTTAAACAAGATTTATTCTTAACGCTTTTAGATACAGCTAACTTATTATTAACCCAAAGTTCATATTTGTTTTTCAAGCGAATTACAACGATATGATACCATTCATTCTTTTTAAGTTTTACATCAGATATAATATCTAAAAAAACTATTTTTCCTTTGTTTAGGATTAGCCAATTATCAATTACATTCCCATTCATTCCAAAAGGACGAATCCAAGTTTCCATAGAAAACCTTCTTGGTATTTTAATTGGTTTATTAAACTTAACGTAAGACCCTACTAGCAATTTTTGAGGTCTAGCTTTAGATGAAGTGCTGTATAGGGTGTTATCTTCTGTAGAATTATCTAAGTTTTTCCCTAATTGTACAATTGAAAACTCGTAAGGAACATCGGCACTTACTCTAAAGTTAACTAAAGTGCCGGCTTTAACACTTTTTTCTGAATATGCGTGAACACCATTTACTACTAAACTATCTGTTTGTCCATAGCTACAAAAAACTACAAAACACAAAAAATATATTTTTTTAAAAATTTTCATATTAACATAAGTTATTTAAATTAGTTACTTGTAAAAATTCTTTAATAATTGGGTTGATTATAATGCACTCAACTATTTAAACAAAACACTATTGCTTATTTTATAACATTAATTTTAAATTTAGAACCTTTTTCTTCAATTAAAATAACTTCTCCTATAACAAAATAATTTTTTACTTTATAAAAATCATAATTTGGCTTTGGAAAATTATGTGCAATTATAATTGTATATTTTTTATCTTCAAATTCAATGGTTACTGCCTCAACATCATCATCATCTATCAATACATTTTTGCGATTATATACTGGTTCTTTTTTATATTTTAACTTAACATTTTCAGGAAAATAGATAAGATTTATTAGTGATGTAAACCCTTTAGACTTAGTAGATAATTCTGCTCTTTTATTTTCTACTTTTAAGTTATATTCAGGTGATCTAAAAGTCTTTTTTAATTTAACATCTACATTTTTTAAAGGTTGAATTCTTAAATTGTTGTTTTTAAATGTTGTTATTAAACCATTTTTTTCAATTTTTACATTGCGGTCTGAAAAATTAAAATATTGTGAATATTTATGTTCTTCCTTTGCTGAAAAACTATCAAAAACTAAACAAATATCTGGCTTAAGGAACAATAACCTACGTTTCATACTTACTGGATCTTTCAGCCTACTATAAGCCATATTCGTTGCTTCAGCATAATCAAAATCAGAAGTTAATTTTGTATAAATACCTTTAGAACTGGCTTCGTATTTATTTGACCAAGAATCCTTGTAAACACTATTTGTATAGTCATCTACACCTAAAGTGTTATGGCTTTTATTATTTTTAAAATACTCTCTCCATTTATTATCAACATACGTGAATCTTCCGCCATCAATTAAATAATTTCTGCCATTAGCAAATAGGGTAAAATGTAACAAGTTATCATGCCCGTGGCCACAGCCAAGTTTTTTTAAATGAAATCCCATATAAGTCGCATCTTCTTTCCATGAAGTTCGCATAAATAAGTCTCCCGAATTTTGCTGATATACCGATAAAAAATCAGGGTTCTTAGGCTCTAATTTGTTATATGCTTGAATCTCTACTTCATTTAACATAAATTGCAAATCATAATTAGCTTTACTAAAACCTCTTGATTTTAAAACTGGATCATTAAAAAGGTGTGCAGACAAAGAAATTAGATCTCTTAAATCTGTATCATCACTATCTCCCAAAATTGGCTGATGATAGTTTGGTTGTTGCCATTTCACATTGGCAAACGCCATATCTCTTGTCTTATTAATTATACTTTTGGGAAGCTTTGTTTTAGTTCTTTGAGCCAGTAAGACAACATTCATATAACAATGAAACACCTCGTTATGATACATTGGAGATTGCTCCCATTGACTTCCATCATCTAAAATTTGAATATTAATACATGTGGTCAATTTATCAATTGCGCTATTTTTCCATTTCTCTGCTATTTCAAATTCACTTAAAAAAACTGAAAGATTGAACAATCCACTAAACTCTAATACTCCCCAATTACTTGTTTTAGAAAAATTACTAAACTTACTATTAATATAGTCTCCATGTTCATATAAGGAGTTTAAAAATTTTGCTAAAAACTCTGGCGTTACATATTTTGAGTGTTTAATATATTCAAAGGATTTAATCCAGTTTTCGCATCTTAACCCTGCTTCTATTCTTCTCCATGAAAATTTCTTTAACTCATCATCTTCTAATGAATTATTATCTATCCAATGTGTAATTTGAGCTACAAGTCCTTTTGCGTACTTTTCTTTTCCTGTTATGTAATATGCTCTTCCTAAATCGACCCAAAACCGATGTCTATTTAACATAAAACACCATTCTTCATCTCCGTTTGGAATTGCTTTCCAATCAATATCACCTTTAAATTTATATGGAATATTTGTTTTTTCCATATCCCAATCATACCTAAAAACAAAGTTTTTATCTAATACTTGTTTTGCAACTTTTATAGTTTGAGCTACATCTTCTTTAAAATTATCAGTAATAAATTTCAAATTGGTATTACTTCGCTTTAAATATAAATTTTCTTTAGATCGATAAATGTCTAAAAGCTGATTTAAAGCAGCAGCCTGTTTGCCTTTTTTATAAGTTTTAATTACGTGATTTACTCTTGCATTATTTGAGTGTTGGTTTAACTTTTCTAAAAGTGAAGATTCTTTATGCTGTGCAACACTAATTGTTGCAACAAAAAAACTAACAAGTAGAATTATTTTTTTAATTTGAAATTTCATTTTTTCTTATAATTTTACCTAATTTGTTAACATCAGGTGTTTTACTTACTTATAATTTCTATGTATTTAGACACTAAACTTTACTTTTTAAGAGAGGGTTTTTATTGCTTTAATGATTTTTATCGCCTGAAAAGCAAATTAATTTTTAATCAATTAATATATTTAAACCAAAATAAAAAAGGGTGATTAATCAATATTTATTATTAATTAGAACCTAATTGTTTTATCCAATTTTTTTCTATTCTTCTCCATTTTCGTAAGGTTTTATTTAACCATTTAGGTTTTTTTTCTAGCCTATATTCTAATTGAGCTTCATATAAAGATTCTGGCATTACTTTACTACCTAAACTCTCTATATAACCAACATTTTCGTTTACAAGAGTTGTTTTAGATCCATGTAAGCCAATAACAATTGGATTAACAGCCGCAAATCCCCAATAATTATGTTTATTACCTGTTAACTTCCAAAAATTATAGTTTTCTACATTATCTCCAACTCTTTTGTAATTCCAAAGGGTTAATCCTTTTAAATGATGTGGTTCATTTTTGTTATTACCTCCATGTGCAGTCATTTTTGCTGCTTCATACATATCTATCAAATTGTTTTTTGGAATATCTGCATGGGAATCCCATCCTCGTTTTGGAGTTTTGACTCTCCATATTACAGAACCTGAAGTTTTATGTGATACACAAGCTCCATGCCACTGGCCTTTGTTGGTCTTGTCGCTAATTAGACCTGTTAAAACCCTTGTAGACAAAGATACATTTGTAAGTTTATGCCCTCTATTACCATCAACTAATAACATTAGTATTGAAGATGAGTAACTATTACTTAAAGATACAGCTCCAGTAATATTGCTAAAGCGACAACGACGCACCCATGAGTTTGCTACTTTATCCATACTTATTATAGACCAAGCATTATCGTGTATGAAATTTTTATGGTGTATAAAATCTTCTTCAAAATTTGCTTTGAAATATATATCTTCTACGCCTACATTTTCGAGAAGACTATAAGGTATCGCCTTCCATTTATTTTTTATATCAATATTATTTAAAAGAGGATCTTTTAAAATAATACGATTGTTCTTAATCTGTTTAATTTCATGTATTTCAATAAGTTTAATTCCTCTTTTATTAATCTTATCCCAAAATGGTCTTGACCCTTTACCTTCAAAATGAGGAGTTACCTCGTTTAAATTATAAGGCATTTTTAGTTTTAAATATTTTTGATTTTTAAATAGCTCTACATTTTTAACTTTAATAACTCTATCTCCTTCTTTAGCATTTGCAATAAGAATAGTACTATCTTGTACTTTTTGATGATGCATAAATTTAAACATATAACTCAAACGCCACTCTTCTTGTTCTGGGTAATCTCTTAACATATGATTTTTCATATGTATAATTGTTCCCTTTTTTCCAAGACCGCTACCTTTTAAAATAACATTAGAAGAACGAATCGTTATTGGATTCGCTTTTTTAGGTTTTACATTCACCAAAAATTCTCCTCGAGGAAAATAAACGATACCACCGTTATTTCTTTCGGCAGCATTAATAGCTTTTTGAATAGCTTCTTGATCAGATAATGTATCATTTGGAATTGCTCCATAATTAATAACATTAAACTTTTTCAATTTTTTAAAGCAGTTTGGTATTCCTTTTTCTCCCAAGGCATATCCTGCATACGAATAGTCCATTAATAAAGGAATAGAATCATTATCAATATCTCCTACATATTTTTTCCAAATAAGCGACTCTTGGCTTTGCAAACCAATACTTAAAATAAAAATTAAGCCAATAATTATATTCTTTACAACATTCATTTTTGTATTTTCCTTTTGAAAATTATACTTTTTTTATTTTTATGATTACAAAGAGTTTTTTTGTTATATATGGTAGTATAAAAACCTTTAAATAAGTCTACAGTATTGATAAATTATTTTTTTTCTTGTATTTTTTTCAATCTTGACAAGGCTTCAATGTAATAATAGTCTGCATAAATTAAGGCTACATCAATTTCTCTTCCTAAAGATTTTGCCCCTGTAGAATGCAACAAGAAAGCATCAGATTTTCCAATACCTGAGTATTTTTCAGAGCTTAATGAGTTTAACATCTTAAGAGCTGCATTGTAATACTTCTTTTTATCATCTTCATTATCAACTAAAGTACTTAACTCTAATAGTGCTGATGCAGTTACAGCCGCTGCAGACGCATCTTTCTCTTCATTTGGTATATTGGGAGCATTAAAATCCCAATAAGGTACATAATCTTCTGTTAAAAGAGACAAATATTTATCTGTTATTTTTTTTGCAAAATTTAAAAATCTTTTGTCTTTTGTCTCTCTATATACCATAGTGTAACCATAGATAGCCCAAGCTTGACCTCTAGACCAACAACTTTCGTCACTATATCCTTGTCTAGTATGTTTATTTAATACATTTCCTGAAATAGTATCGTATTCTAAAACATGCCAAGAAGTGTAGTCTTTTCTGAAATGGTTTTTCATTGTTGTTTCTGCATGATTAAATGCCACATCATAAAGTTCCTTATCACCATTATTTTTGGCAGCCCAAAACAACAATTCTAGATTCATCATATTATCAATAATTGTAATATGTTGATTCCAACGTGGTCTTCCTTTAGAATTCCAAGATTTTATTGTTCCTGTATTTTTATTATATCTGGTAGCTAAAGAATTTGCTGAAGTTAGCAACACGCTTTTATAATCTTCTTTGTTACCAAATAAATAACCATTTCCGTAAGAGGTGAACATCATAAAACCAATATCATGGTGGTTTTTAATTGTTTTATAGCTTTTAAAAACTTCTGTTCTTCTTATGGCTTCTTTTTTCCATTTCTCATCACCAGTAATATTATACATATACCATAAAATACCAGAATAAAACCCTGATGTCCAAGTGTTTTTAGTACTCTTTTCTAGTGTCCATTCTTTTTTACCTGTTTTAATAAATCTTGGATGTTTAGACGAATCTGTTAATTTTAAGACAACTTGTTCTAGCTGTTTGCTACATTTAGCAATCTCTTTACCTAAATCAAAGTCTGTATTGTTAATTTTTTGAGTTACAGTTTTACTTTGTTCCTTTTTTTTTGAAGAATCTGCACAGTTAATAAAACATAAAGTACACGTAAAGCTTAAAATAAATACAACTATTTTTTGCATGGTTTTAATTAATTTATTTAAATAAAAAACTACCATAAAATAGTTTTATAGTAGTTTTTTTGTTAAACATAATTCAAATTTATATAATTATTCTGTTACGGTAATATTATATTCTACTACAGTCTCTTCATCACCATGGATTGTTGTATTGTTTCCAACAAATGTAATAGTATAAGTTCCAGGTTTTTTATAAATGTATGAGAACGATTCTAACTTATCTGAAAATGATTTTAATGATTTACCTCTATCAGGAGAAACATTAAATAAATGAATAGGATTTGTTATTAACCAATCTTCATTTGTATATTCTGCTTTTGTGCCTGAGATTGTGAAATACCCCTTACGTGGATACCATTGATCATAAGCAGAATTACTGTTAGAACCTTGAACATTTGTAATTTTCCAACCAGGTGATACTAGATTTGCTACATTCAATGATTTATCACTATCTTTTAATGTTAAATCTATTTTAAAATTATCAAATCTCCATAAGCCTTGTCTATTTCCTTCAGATTTCTTTTCTTCGGAATAATATTTAATTGCTATATGAATAGGCTTTGAGCCATCTCCACCAATATCTGTAATATCTGCTATACCAGAATGTGTATAAGAATAAGTTCTTGCAGTTGCTAAAGTAAACCTATCTGATATATCTACCCAAGTTGCTTTTTTTATACTTTCTTTTTCTCCAGACCCATCATAGTCAGTTGAATATAAAATAAACAATGATTGTTTTGTTCTACTTACTCCATTTTGCCAGTGTTGTGAGTTATCAAAAGACATACTTAAAGTACCTTCTGCAAGCGTGCGTTTTCTGTGTTTGTATTCGTGTGAAAATTCACCCGAATAAAAGTTTAAAAAATTTGGTGCATTTTCTATTTTAAACTGCACTTCTTCTCCTGCTTTAACAGTTTTATTGAATTTAACTTTAAAGCCTGGCTTATCAACTTCTTCAAAATCTTCACAACTTTGGAATAAAAGAAGTATTGAAGCAATACTAAATAGTGTATAAATTATTTTTTTCATTTTTTAATGGTTTTAGTTTAAAAATGGGATTACCAACCTTTAGTTTGTGTAATGTGTGGATTAACACCTATTTCTTGCTCTGGTATTGGTAATACATAATGCTTTGTAGGGTCAAAATCATTATAGCCGTCATAATAATTATACCTTGTAGGCATATAATTATATTTAATTTTTAGTTTAGTTGGTTCATCTCCACTTTGCGGAATTCCATCAGGACCTACATTTTCTGGGCCATAAATTAAATAATCTTTATTTACAAACTTCTTATTTGCGGCATATGTTTCCATTATCAGTTTTGTTTCAAGAACTTTCTCATGAAGTTTACCCCATCTAATTAAATCATACTTACGTTGACCTTCGAAACACAATTCTAATAAACGTTCTTCTTGAATTAATTCTTCATTAATTGCTGTTAATAATGTAGCCTTGGCTCTACCTCTTACTTTATTAACTGCTGCTAATGCTTTTGACGAACCAGGAGTCAATTTATTTTCTGCTTCTGCATACATCAATAAAACATCTGAATATCTAAGTATTGGCCAATGATGAGGCCCATAACTTGAATGTGTATGATTACTTTCTAAAAATCTGCGGTATTTAGACATTGGGTATCTAAATTGTGTATCTAAAGTACTAAAATTACAATCTCTTTTTCTTTTTACATAATATGGTGATACATTCCACAACCCTCTTTCGTCAGTTGGGTCTAATCTATATTTCTGTATTAATGAAATAGTTGCAAAAGAAATTCCATAACCTTTACCACAAGCTTCATCTTCAACTAACATTCCAAATACGGATCCAATTTTTGAAGAATAATTACTATTTAATTCTGCAAAAGAAAATCCAATTTGAAAAATCATTTCCTTTTTTTCATACTGTTCTTTTGCTAAATTATCAAAGACGTCTTGATAACTTGGGTTTAGCATATGATATTTTTCATCGATGACTTTTTTACTCCAATCACGAGCCTTTTCATAAGCACCTGGTTCATTAATTGGGTTCCCAGCCATATATAAATATGCTCTTGCTAACAAACCTCTAGCAGCATTTTTACCTGCCCTACCTGGTGTAGCTTTTGCGTCTGTTGGTAAATACAGTTCTGCAAACTCTAAATCTGAAATAATCTGTTTATAAACATCTACTCCTTTAGTTCTAGGAAGTAATTGCTTTGCTGTTTTTTCTAACGGCATTGGCACTCCTTCTTCACCTCCAAAAGATTTTTGTAAATCAAAATAGAAAAGTGCTCTTAAAAAATGTGCTTCCGCTAAATATTTATTCTTAATATCATCACTTAATGCAGATTTTTTAAGATTAAGTATATAATTATTTGCGGCATTTACCCCTTCGTAATATGTAGCCCAAATAAATTTAAGAGTAGGGTCTGCAGTAGTAAAATTATTTTTTAAAATACTTCTAGTTCCATGTCTAGCTATATGACCTTCATCTGTACTGGCAGTAGGATATTGCGCATTAATAATTGATTCTCGGTACGTTTTTACTATTCGACTATAAATACCTGCAAGTCCTGCTAAAGCACCTGATTCAGAATTGTATAAATTTTCAGCAGAAATATTATCTCTCTGTTCTATTTCTAATTGACTATCGCATCCTTGCAACACGATTGTAGTTAGAAAAAATATGGTTAAAACTATTATCTTATTTCTCATAATTATAATTTTATTTAAAATGTAATTTTTGTACCTAAACTAATTGTTCTATGCTTTGGATAAGCAGAATAATCAATACCTGGTGTTATTAAAGATCTTCGAACTGACACATCTGGATCAAAACCACTATAATTAGTCCATGTATAAAGATTTTGAGCAGACATATATAATTGTAGACTATTAACCTTTATCTTTTTAAGGAATTCACTTCCAAAATTGTAGCTAAGGTTTATTGTTTTCAGTCTTATATAAGAACCGTCTTCAATAACTCTCGAAGATACATCTTCAAATCCTTGACCACCAGCTCTATATAAATCTGTATTTTGATTATCTGGTCTCCATCTATTTTTTACTGTCGCTAATTGATTTTGAGAAGAAATACTCATACTTTCAAATATCAATCTATTTGCGTTTAAAATATCATTACCATAAGACCATTGAAAGAATACATTTAAATCGAAGTTTTTATAGCTAAATTTATTTTCTATTCCTCCAAAATGCTTTGGTAAAGCATTACCAATAATAGTTTTATCTATACCAGTTATTTTTCCATCACCATTTAAATCTCTAAATTTTTCATCTCCTGGTCTGTGATTACCTTTATAACTTGGCTCAGTTGGTAATAAAGTATGAGATGTTGCATTTGGATTATAGTCAACAAAATCTTTTGGTTGATAAACACCGTCAGAAATATAACCATACATATTACCTAAAGGTTTATTTTCTTGAACAATAAATTGATTGGTACTTAGTTTCCAATAATAATATGGTTTTCCAAAAATTGGTTTTTGATCTGGTAATGAAACTATTTTATTTTTGTTAAAAGAAATATTGAAATCAGTTTTCCATTTAAAGTTTTCTGTTGATACATTTGTTGTATATAATCCAAACTCAAAACCTCTATTTCTTACATGTCCTGAATTTATCCAAATTGAAGAAAACCCTTGAGATAAAGCTGCATCTGAATTAATAAGTAAGTCTTTAGTATCTTTTTGATAAGCTTCAGCAGATATTGAAATTCTGTTATTTAAGAATCCTAAATCTAACCCTATATTTGTTTGATCTGTAGTTTCCCAAAATAAATTTGGGTTGGCTCCATATCCTGGTGGTCGTTGACCAGCAATTATGTTTCCATTAAAAAAATATGATGAATTTTCATCTGTTAAGAACTCAAATCTTGCTGAGCCTGGAATTCTATCATTACCTGTTCTACCATACCCTGCTTTAAATTTTAATTGAGAAAATATATTTAAGTCTTTTATAAAGCCTTCTTTATGTGCTTGCCATGAAACAGCTGCTGAAGGGAAATAACCTATTCTATTTTTTTTAGGAAAGATTGAAGAACCATCACGTCTTATTGATGCTGTAAGTAAATACTTATTCATAAATGAATAGTTTACTCTTCCTAGAAGTGAAAAAACTCTAGTTTCACTATCTCCATATATATCTCCTGTGTTATCAAGAGTTCCTCCATCTATAGAGTTAATGCCTAGGTATTCTAAATATTGAGGAATATCTCTAGAATACTTTTTACTTCGTTCATATTTTCTAATATTTAAAGTAGCACCTAATAATACTTTAAAACTATGATCTCCAAATTTCTTATTATATGTTAAAGTATTTACATTTGAAAAATATGTTCTTCTTCTTTTATCCATAGATCCATTAATACCATCTCGTTTATTAACTAGTCGTCCTGAAACAGTTTTACTGTTATTAAAACGACCATAACTAGAAAATTGAGTATTATAACTAGCTTTAGTCTCTAATCGTAAATTTGGCGTAATTTTATATTTTAATCCTAAACTTGCAATAAATTGATCTTTTTCATTTTTTCTATACTCATTGTTTAATGAAACAATAGGATGCCAGCTAACTACATTTAAATAGTCATAATCTTCATTAACATCGTTTAAAGGATCTTGATCTCCGTAATCAATAAACTTATTTAGAATTGGAGAATAAGAAATTAGATTTCTCATAAATGAATATGATGATGTACCTGTTGTTCTTAATCCTTTCTGAACAGAATTTGTATACAACATATATACAGAAGCATCTAATTTTTTATTAATTTTATGATTAAAAACAACTCGTCCATTAAGCCTATTGTATTCAGATTGTAATAATGACCCTTGATCTTCAATATAATTTAAAGAGGCATTAAATTTGGTAATCTTATTACCTGAAGAAAGTTTTAATTTATTACTTTTTGTAAAAGCTGTTCTAAACGCAACATCTTGCCAGTTTCTAGCCTTTACATTTTTGTAATCTTCTGGTTTCCCTACAACAACACTTGTATTTAAATCATAATCGTATACAGATAGATATCTTCTTGTAGTACTTGATGGGTTTATTTCTAAACCTAATTTAATAAATTCATAAGCATCAAGTACTTCTAGTTTTTTTGTTATATTTTTAACAGCCAAATTAGTTTCGTATGATATCTTCATTTTTCCAATTTCAGCTTTTTTACTAGTAATTAAAACTACACCATTAGCTCCTCTTACTCCATAAATAGCAGTTGCAGACGCATCTTTTAAAATGTTTATTGATTGAATATCTGAAGGATCTATTAAAGCAGGGTCGAAATCATCCATAATAAAACCATCTAATACATATAGTGGTGAATTATCTCCATTTATGGTATTACCTCCTCTAATTGTAATTTTAAGAGCATCTCCTGGCTGACCGTCTCCAGCACTAACTCTAACTCCAGCAACACGTCCTGCTAAAGCTTGGTCAAAACTAGTTACAGGTGCAGCTTTTAACTGCCCCATATTAACTACACCTACTGATCCTGTAACATCTTCTTTTTTAACAGTACCATATCCAATTATTACAACTTCATCTAAAACATTTAAACTTTGTTTTAAACTAACATTAATTACCGTTTGATTGCGTACTTTAACTTTTACAGTTTTATATCCTAAATAACTAAAAGTTAATTCAGATCCTTTATTAACTTTAATAGAATAATTACCATCAAAATCTGAAGTTGTACCATTTCGAGTACCAGTTTCCAAAATACTTACTCCAATCATTGGAATTCCAGACTCCTCTTTTATATTACCTTTTATTATTGTGGTTTGAGCAACTGCTCTATTAACAAAAATGCACATAAAAAATAAAAAGAGTATCTGAAATCTTCTAATTTCTATTTTTTTAAAATTTTTCCTCATTATTTAATTTTTACTTGATTATATAATTACTTGATTTATTTCTAAACAAAACTAATTAAACAAACAGGTAAACTAGTGTGTAAAAATGTTCGTTAAACAGGCCTTAATTGTTCGTTTTACCCTCTAAATCTAGGAAAGCGATTTGTGAAAAATATTTTTTGTCTACTTTTTTAAGTCATATCCCAATTCCATAATAAAGGGTGCCTTTTTATAATATATATTTTATTTTTGAGTTGTAGTAACAAAAACTCAGAATTTAACTTCACTAATTTCTTATAAATATTCATCCGTATTTACAAACATAAATCTTGAATAACAACAATAATCAAATTATTGATACTACTTAATTCTATATTATCTGGTTCTTTTTGTTATGTTTTTTATTACCTTTGATATAATAGAGTATGAGCTATATTGTTTGATTACATTTCTTAGGTCTTATAATCAGTAATTTTTATTGACTCCTTGTTAATAATTCTGATTTTCAAACAAGTAAAGAGGCTTTATAGCTATTTTAAACTAGATAAAAAACAAATCAATATTAATAAATTCTCAAAACGGAAGTTTCAAAAGCTAAGCTAATTGTTCGGAATTTGATGAGAAATTTAAAATAAAACTATAAATTGAAAGTAATTAGATCTATAATTTTTATTATTTGCTCCCTTTCTTTGTTTCTGTGTTATTCTCAAGAAAACAGTTTGCTAATAAATAATTTAAATTTTAAACATTTGTCATCTAAAGATGGGCTATCACAAAGCTCTGTAGTAGTTATTTTTCAAGACAAAAAAGGCTATTTATGGTTTGGAACAAGAGATGGATTGAACAAATATGATGGCTCAAAATTTACAACCTATAGACATAACTCAAAAGAACCTACAAGCATAAGTCATAATTGGATAACTTCGATTTATGAAGATAATTTTGGAAATTTATGGATAGGAACTAAAGGTGGGCTTAACAAGTATAATGCTAAAAATGATAATTTTAAGAATTACTTTAATTTAAGTGGAAAATTTGGTGTTTCTAATAATGGAATCTGGGATTTAACCCAAGTTAACAAAAACTATTTATTAATTGCAACAAATGCTGGCGTTTGCAAGTTAAATATTAAAAACGACTCAATTAAAAACATATATAAAAAAATACTAACAGATAATAGAATACGCTCATTTCATTATTCTAAAAATAATAATTTATGGATTTGTACCATTAACGGAATTGTTTCTATAAATGATAAAATTAAAAAAACTAAACACTATAATTATCCACCACAAGCATTAATTGAAAAACATATTAATAATGCCCCAATAATTTATCAAGACGAAGAATATAACTTATGGCTAGGTTATAATAATGGTTTGGCAAAATTTAATAAGGAAACAAAAACTTTTAAAGACTATAAATTAAATGGTCATAAAATAATTAAAACTCCAGTAAGAAGCATTTACGAAGATGAAAACAATAATTTATGGATAGGCACTTATACTGGATTATACATTTTAAATAACAAAGAACAAACATACAAAAAGCACATCCATAACGAGAAGAATCCTAAAAGTTTAAGTCACAACTCTATATACAAAATTTATAAAGATAAGAGAGGTGGGGTTTGGATTGGTACTTGGGCTGGAGGAATTAATTTTTTCGACACTAGTTTTCAATACTTTAAAAATTTATTATCAAGAACTAATAACAAAGATTTAAAATCAAAAGTAATTAGTTCTATAATTGAAAATTTTGATACTTTTTGGATTGGTACAGAAGGAAGTGGTATTAGCATTTTTAATAAAAAAACTGGTAAATATAAAAATCTATTACACAACCCAGAAGATGAAAATAGTATTTGTTCTAACAATGTAAAATCTATGATTAAAGATTCTAAAGGGAATTTTTGGATTGGAACTCATGATGGCGGTTTAAATATTGTAAACCCTAACTTAAAACCTCTTAAATTTAAAAGAGTTAACAAAGGAAAAAACAGTAACATAAACATATCAGATTACAGAATTTTAGCATTATTAGAAGACGCAAATAATAACATATGGATAGGAACACTTACTTCGGGTTTATTTATTTATGTTAAAAAAGAAGACAAGTTTTTAAGATTGGATAATACACTAAAATCAATTTTAAGTATAACACAATCATCAATCAAAAACAAAATACTTGTATGTGGTTCAATGGGAGTAGAAGAAATAAACATCAATACTAAGACTAAGACATTAATAAACTTTAAAAATATAAACACTAAAAGTAATTTTCGTAATTCGGCTGCATGTATTTATGATGATTCAAGGGGTAATTATTGGATTGGAACTAAAGGAGACGGATTATATCAATACAATATCAATACAGGTAAATCTTTAAGGTATGGTATTGCTGAAGGCCTACCAAATGAAGTTATATATGGTATCTTAGAAGATAATAACAAAAATATTTGGGTAAGCTCAAATAAAGGAATCAGTAAAATCAATACTATAAATAAAACCGTTAAAAACTTTGATGAATCTGATGGTTTACAAGGAAACGAATTTAATTATGGTGCAACTTTAAAAGATAAGAAGAATCATTTAATGTTTGGAGGCACCAATGGTATTAGTTATTTTAACCCAACAGATATAAAAGAAAATTCCTATTTACCTCCTATTAATATATCTAATTTAAAAGTAAACGGAAAATCTTTCTTAAAAATTACCGATTCTATTAATAAGGTTACTCTAAAACACAACCAAAACGATTTTAGCATAAATTTCACAGCATTAAGCTTTTTGCAACCAAGTAAAAATAATTACGCTTATAAGCTAGAGGGTTATGATGATTGGAATTATATAGGAAATAATAAAAAGGCAATTTATACAAACCTTAATGAAGGTCAATATATATTCAAAGTCAAGGCTTCAAATAATAATGGGCTTTGGAACGAAGAAGGAACTTCATTAAAAATAACTATTCTACCCGCCCCATGGAAAACATGGTGGGCATATTTATCATATAGCCTAATCCTTTTTCTTATTATTTATTATATTAGAAAATTATCATTAGTAAGAATTAGAGAAAAAAACGAATTAAAACAAGAGAAATTTGAAAAGGAAAGACTCGAACAAGTTAACCAATTAAAACTAAAACTCTTTACAAATATTTCTCATGATTTTCGTACACCACTAACCTTAATAACTGGTCCTGTAGCACAGTTATTAAAAATTAATAGCAAAGATACTTTTGTTAAGAGGAATTTAGAAACCATACAAAGAAATACAAATATTTTACTACAACTTATTAATGAATTACTAGACTTTAGAAAAAATGAATCTGGAAAATTAGAACTACGTGCCTCAAAAAATAATATTGTGGCTTTCACTAACAATATAAAATTATCCTTTGAAGAACTAGCTATTCAAAGGAATATTGAATATGTTTTTATTAGTAAAAAAGATAATATCTCTGTTTGGTTTGATAAAATAAAACTAAAAAAAATACTTTTCAACTTACTTTCCAACGCATTTAAATTCACAAAAGAAAATAGTAAAATAATATTAAAAATCTCAAAAGAAAAGGAAAATGAAGATTTTAAAAATGGGGCTATTAAATTAGAAATTACAAATTTTGGTAAAATAATACCAAAAAAACATTTAAGCTTTATTTTCGATAGGTTTTACCAACTAGAACAAAATGAAGTTCAATCGGGAACAGGAATTGGCTTATCAATTGTCAAAAGCTTAGTAGAACTACATAAAGGAAAAATAGAGGTTACAAGCAACAATATTGAAGGTACTTGTTTTTCAATTTTATTGCCACTAGGGGAAGAACATTTAACTGAAAAAGAATGCTTTGAAGAAGAATTTGATGATGTTGAACAAAAATACTTTAATCAACCAGCCTTTATTTTTAAAGAATTAGAATCTAATAAAGTTAAGGCAAAAAAAAATCAAGAAAAACATAATGAAAAAATACCCTCATTATTAATTGTAGAAGATAATACAGAAGTAAGGTATTTTATAAAAAGTCTTTTTGTTGAAAAATATAATGTTTTTGAAGCTGAAAATGGTTTAGAAGCTATTCATATCTCAAAAAAGAAACCAGTTGCTCTTATTATTAGTGATGTTATGATGCCTGTAATGAATGGTTTTGAGCTCTGTAAAACAATTAAAAGCACGGTAATAACTGCGCATATTCCTGTAGTGTTATTAACTGCAAAGACATTGCCCGTACATAAAAGTAAAGGCTATAGCATTGGAGCAGATGCATATATTACAAAACCTTTTGATGCAGAAGTTTTAAAAACTAGGGTGCATAATTTAATAAAGTCTAAAGAAAAACTACTTAGTAAGTTAAAAAAAGAAATTATTCTTGAACCTAAAAAACTTGAAATTAATTCTGAAGATGATGTTTTTTTAAAAAAAGCAATTAACATTGTTGAAAAAAATATTTCAAATGACGAGTTTTCTGTAAACGATTTAGCTAGTGAAATGAATATGAGTCGCTCTGTATTATACAGAAAACTTAGAAAGTTAGTAAATCAATCCATACTAGAGTTTATTAGAACAATAAAACTAAAAAGAGCAGCACAACTTATTATTCAAACAGAGTTAAATATTTCTGAAATTACTCATGAACTTGGTTTTAGTGATTTAAGAAATTTTAGAAAATCCTTTAAAAAACAATTTGGAAAATTACCTTCAGATTATAAGAACAAATATCATTCTACTTCTAAAGATAATGAAAATTCAACATAATAGAAAATAAAACTCCCTAAGAGTTTTTATTTATTTTATAGAATACAATATTAAAAATATCCTTAAAAAACACTTAAACACATCAAATGAAATGAAAAATAATAAATTAAACCAATTAACCTTACTTCTAACTATAAAACAAAAAAGCGTTTCATTACTTATAATATTACTTTTTTCTAGCATATTGTCTTTTAGTCAAAAACTTCTAGACTGGGAAAACCCAGAAGTTTTTCAAATCAATAGAGAATATCCACACGCTACATTTTATAGACATTTGAAAGAGAAAAATGCTCTTACTGGAAAAAAATATGAAAAATCTCCTTTTTATCAATCCTTAAATGGTATATGGAAATTCAATTGGGTAAAGAAGCCTTCTGAACGTCCACAATATTTCTACCAAAACAGTTATGATGTATCAAATTGGGATGATATTACTGTTCCCGCAAATTGGGAAATAGAAGGCTATGGCATACCTATTTACACTAATATTACTTACCCTTTTCCTACAAACCCTCCCTATATAGATCATGATTATAATCCTGTTGGTAGTTATAAAAAAGATTTTTTTATTTCTTCAAATTGGGATAAAAAGGACATATATGTCCATTTTGGAGGCGTTCGAAGTGCAATGTATATTTGGGTAAACGGCAAGCTAGTTGGATACAATGAAGGTAGTAAGACTCCTGCAGAATATAACATCTCAAAATACATTAACAAAGGTAAAAACTCAATCTCAGTAGAAGTTTATCGTTGGTCTGATGCTAGTTATATGGAAGATCAAGACTTTTGGAGATTAAGCGGTATTGAAAGAGATGTGTATTTATTTGCTATGCCCAAAGTAGCACTTTACGACTTTAAATGTATTTCAAATTTAGATAAAGATTACAAGAATGGACTATTTTCATGTGATTTAAAACTTAGAAATTCAACAGGAATACCAGCAAAGAATTACACCGCAAAAATTAAACTTTTTGATAATGAGAATGAGTGTTTTTCTTTGGCTAAGAAAGAGGTTATCCTCTCTGGTGATAAAACAAAAATATCTTTTTCAAACGTAATAAAAAACGTTAAAAAATGGTCGGCAGAGACACCAAACCTTTACACTCTTTTAATTACCTTATTAGACTCAAAAGGAAACATAGTAGAAACCATAAGCCATAAAATAGGATTTAGAAAAATTGAAATAAAAAATAGTCAATTTTTAATCAATGGCATTCCTGTTTACCTAAAAGGTGTTAATCTGCATGATCATGATGAAGAAACAGGTCATGTTATTAAAGAGAAACTTACTTTGAAAGATCTTACCTTAATGAAACAATTTAATATAAATGCCATCAGATGTAGCCATTACCCAAAAGACGAACATTTTTATAGAATGTGTGATAAATACGGATTTTATGTTATTGATGAAGCAAATATTGAAACTCATGGTATGGGAGCCACAAATCAAGGTTTAGACAAAGATCTAGAAAAGCAAGCCATTCATCCAGCTTATCTACCTAAATGGAAAGCCATGCATTTAGATAGAACAATAAGAATGTACGAAAAAAATAAAAACTATGCCTGTATTGTTACTTGGTCTTTAGGAAATGAAGCTGGTAATGGTATGAATTTTTTTACTACTTATAATTGGCTTAAGTCTTCAGATAAAACTAGACCAATACAATATGAAGGAGCAAAAAAATATAGTAATACAGATATCTATGCTCCAATGTATGAACGGATACCATCTATGATAAAATATGCTGAAAACAATCCTAAGCTCCCATATATTCAATGTGAATATGCTCATGCAATGGGTAATAGTGTTGGCAATCTTCAAGACTATTGGAATGTAATTGAAAAGTATGATGTGCTTCAAGGTGGTTTTATTTGGGATTGGGCAGATCAGGGCTTAAAAACTAAAAATGCAAAAGGAGAAGTTTTTTATGCTTATGGAGGTGATCTAGGAGGTCAAGGCCTTCAAAATGACAAAAATTTTTGTTTAAATGGTTTAGTAAACCCAGACAGAACACCTCACCCTGCACTTTGGGAAGTAAAAAAAGTGTACCAATACATAAAGTTTAAAGATTTTAATAAGAAAAATAAAGTACTCTCTATCTACAATGGTTATGATTTTATTAATTTAAATAAATTTGAAATTAATTGGAAATTATTAGAAAATGGAATCATTGTAAAAAAAGGGAGTTTAAAGAATTTAAACTTGCCTGCTAGAACACTAGGTAATTATCTAATTAACTTGCCTAAAATTCCTAAAAACAAAGAGTATTACCTTCATCTTGAAGCAAAACTTAAACAAGATTATGGGTTATTAAAGACTAGTCACAAAGTTGCTACAGGAGAATTTCAACTAACAAATTATCCCCTTAATAAATTTGAAAAAAACAAGACTGGAACTATTATTATTAATAGTACTTCCAATTCAACAACTATAAATGGTGAAGATTTTAAAATTAGTTTTGACTTAATAACTGGGCAGCTTTATAATATTAATTATGGTAATGGTAACATACTTCAATCACCTATTACTCCAAATTTTTGGCGTGCTAGTACAGATAATGATTATGGTTTTAATATGCCTAAAAAAATGGAAGTTTGGAAAAAGGCTACACAAAATCAAAAACTTATTTCTTTCAAAATTTTTAATAATGTAAAAGGAAAACAAAAAATAATTTCAAAAGGAAAGATTAAAAATAAATATGTAAAAATAGAAGCTGTTTTCCAACTTACAGCTGTTAATGGTAAAATTACAGTAACTTACACAATTAATCCCGAAGGTGAAATATTAGTTACAAACCTTCTTACAACAGACAATAATGAACCAAACATACCTCGTTTAGGTAACAACTTGGTATTAAATAATCAGTATAAAAATGTCTCTTGGTATGGACGAGGGCCTTTCGAAAACTACCAAGATAGAAACACTGCTTCTTTAGTTGGAATCTATCAAGCAAAAGTTGAAGACTTATATTTTCCTTATATTAGACCACAAGAAAACGGATATAAAACAGACGTTAGAGAGATTGCTTTCACTAACTCTAAAGGCAATGGAATAAAAATATTTTCAAACAGAAATTTATTGGGTTTTAGTGCTCATCATCAACTAAACAGTGACTTTGATGAAGGAAGAAAAAAAATTCAGAAACACACATACCAAATTCCAAAAAGAAAACTAGTGAATATTAACATAGACTACAAACAAATGGGAGTTGGTGGCGATAATAGTTGGGGTGCAGAACCTCTTAAAAAATATCAAATAAAACCTTTAAAAAAAATAAAGTATGGTTTTATTATTAAACCCTATAAAAAATTAACCTCTCGGAAAAGTAAACTGGCTCAATCACAAATATTGTGAGTGAATACAAATAAAGTTTTGATCTTTGCAAAAAAAAACAGAGATTGGAATTATCCCTAGACCTTTTAAAATTCATCTTACTGTCCAGTCAAATATAGTAAGTCCAGAATGACATCTACGCACCAAAAAAACACATAGTTAAATGATTATCAATAAATAATATATCGAACTCCTTTAGATTCGTATTTTAAAAAAAAGATTAAATTTATCCACTAAATAAAAGCTAAAAGAAAATAAAAGTGTACATATTTAGTACACCAAAACAGCTACAAACCAAGTAATACAGGTAAATATTGCATATTGTATTGGAAATTAACGATAAAAAACACAGGAATAAAAAACCTCACACGAACTAAAATCTAAAATTATTAGAGCTCTATTACTTCATAGTTTTTATTTTGAGCTTAGACGTTGTATTTTGTTCTTAAAATAAAAAAGAAAGAAGAAAACTGTTTTTACTCTTTCTTCTACTTTCTTTCTAATAATAGAAAAGGCCTTTCTCATTTGAGCTTCAACAGTTTTAACAGAAATGTTAAGCATTTCAGCTATTTCTGTATATTTATATCCTTGAAACTTACTCATATTAAAAATCTCTTTACATCTAGGAGGCAACTCTTCAATAGCAATTCTAATACTTTCTAATTTTTTCTCTTTAATATCAGAATCTTCAGAAATTAAATCTAATCGTTTTTTATAAGCTAAGTCGTCTAGTATTTGGTACTTACGCTTCTGTTTCCTATAATTATCTATAAAAGTAAAATAGGCGGTTTTAAATAAATATCCAGGTATAGATTGTTTTAAATCAAAAGTGTCTCTTACATTCCATAGTTTAATAAACGAATCTTGTACTAAATCTTTTGTTATTTGAGGATCATTTGTAAAACTATTTACATAGTTGGTAAGTTTATCATAATAAGTATTGAACAAGAACTTAAAAGCTTGTTCATCTCCACTTTTAAATGCTTTTTTAATAAGTTTATTATTCTCTCTATTTTTCTTCATAAAATATAACTTGCGTAAAACTAGAAAAAAAAATTAGATATTTAAGAAATTAATGTAAGGGTATTTTTAAAAATAAGCGTAATGGTTATAATAAGGTTAAAAAATGATTGAAAAAAAAATTGAAATATTAATTATAAAGTACTGTACAAATCAGATAGAAACTGATGAAATACAGCAGTTAGTTGTTTGGGTAACGGAAGGCAACAATAAGTTGTTGTTTCAAGAATATGTGGCTATTAATTTCTCTATAGAAGAAATAAAGAACACAACCTATGTTAGTAAAGATAAGGTGTGGAATACTCTAGAACAACATATAAACAAAACTAAAAAGAAAAAGAATTATTGGAAATATGCTGCAGCTGCTTCAATATTAATACTAATATCTTTATCTATATTTTTTGGAACTCAAAATAATATGAATACTGTTTCACCAAAAATTACAAATGATATTGCGGTTGGTACAGATAAAGCAATACTTACCTTAGAGGATGGAAAAACTATTCCGTTAGAAAAAGGGAAAAATTTTGAATTAAAGAATTTAAAAAGTAATGGTAAAAGTTTAGTTTATTCTAAAAGCTCAAAACAAACTAAAGAGATAGCGTATAACTATATTACAATACCTCGTGGAGGTCAATTTCAAGTTGAATTGTCTGATGGAACTAAAGTTTGGCTAAATTCAGAGTCTAAAATAAAATATCCAAAATCTTTTGTTAAAGAAAAAGATAGAACAGTAGAACTTGTTTACGGAGAAGCATATTTTGACGTTTCGTCTAGTAAAAACCATAACGGATCTAAATTTAAAGTACGCAATAACAATCAACTAATTGAAGTCTTAGGAACAGAATTTAATGTTAAAGCTTATAAAGACGAAAATACATCTTATACTACTTTAGTAGAAGGAAAAATAGAGGTTTCTAATAAAATAAATAAAAGTATTTTAAAACCTGGGCAGCAATCTATTATAAATGTTAATAACCCAACTATAGAAATTAAAACTGTTGATGTTTATAATGTAATTTCTTGGAAAAACGGAATTTTTAGTTTTGAAAAAAAAACGCTTAAAGAAATTATGACAGTATTAAGCAAATGGTATGATATCGATTTTGTTTTTGAAAACAAAGCGCTAGAAAAAGTTAAATTCAACGGTATTTTTAGAAAAAAACAAAATATAGAAGAAATTCTAGTAGCAATTAAAAACACAAAATTTGTAAAATCTTATGAAATAAAAAAAGATAAAATAATACTAAAATAGAAAAAAGGGTATGAAGTTTAGACTTGCAGGAATAAGGCTTCATAACCCCTTTTATAAATCTTAATTAATTAATAATGTTTAACTAACTAAAATGTAAATTTATGGAAATTAAATTAACTAATTCCTTTTTGTTTTCAAAAAGGTTTTACACAAATCTTATGAGAATATTTATACTCTTATTTTGCACAACACTATTTAGTTTTAGCAACGGTAATTTATTATCGCAAAACGCTAAAATAAATATAGACAAAGAAAAAATAGTAACGATTGATGAGGTTTTTAACCTCATTAAAAGTCAAACAGAATATAATTTTATCTATCAAGAAGATTTGTTTAAAAATTCCCCTAAAATACTTATTAAAGGAGGAGTCATAAAAGCAAACAAGTTATTAAACATTGTGTTGTCAAAAGGTAACTTTGCCGCTTTTTTTGATTCTAAAAACACTATTATAATTAGAGAAAAAGAAATTAAAAAATCTTTTGCACAAAGTACGTTATTAATAAAAGGAGTTGTAAAAGATGTTACTGGAGAACCTGTTCCAGGAGTTACAGTTATTTATAAAGAATACCCAAACCAAGGTACCGCAACAGATTTTAATGGTAAATATCAAATCTTAATACAAAAAGATAAAACAGCTACACTACAATTTTCAAGTATTGGTTTCTTTACCCAAGAAATTGTTGTAGAAAATAGAACTACTGTAGATGTTGTGTTAAAAGAAGCTGTAACATCTTTAGACCAAATTGTAGTTGTTGGATATGGTACTGTAAAACGTAAAGACTTAACAGGTAGTGTTACAACAATTAAACAGCGTGAATTAGTAACCTCTCCAGCTGTAGTTTCTTTTGACCAGTTATTAGGAGGTAAAGCAACAGGTGTTTTAGCTACCCAAATAGGTGGTAAACCTGGAGTTGGTGCTATTGTTAATATTAGAGGTGTAAGTTCTTTTAGAGGAGATAATCAACCATTGTATATTATAGATGGTGTTCCAATTATCATTAGAGATAATGTAGGAGAAAGTTTTGGACTTGGAAATGTTGAACGATCAAACCCTTTACTAGCATTAAATCCTAGCGATATTGAAAGTGTTGATATTCTTAAAGATGCTTCTGCAGCTGCTATTTATGGTTCTAGAGCTGCCAATGGGGTAATTATTGTTACAACAAAACGAGGTAAAAAGAATCAAGAGGCTCAAGTAAACTTTTCTTATAATGTTTCAGTAAATACACCTGTTAAAAGATATGAGTTAATGAATGCAGCACAATACCGCAAGTATATGGAAACTGTAGCTCAAAATACGCTTTATGCAGATAAGAATATACCTGGTTTCGCTTCCTTAAACACAAACTTTGCAAATCAAATTCTTAATAATAAAAGAGTTAGTTTCTGGGGAACACCAGATCCTTCAGGAGCTGGATACTTTGGGACTTCAGATACAGATTGGATAGATTTGTTTGAACAAAAAAGTCCGTTAACTCAAAACTACAACATAGGTATAACTGGGGGTTCTGAAAAAAGTTCTTATGCCGTTTCTGCCTATGCAAAAACGCAAGATGGATTATTTATTAATAATAAATTAAACAGTTATGGTTTAAGAATGAACTTAGATTTAGATGCCAAAAAGTGGCTAACTCTTGGTACCTCTCTTAGTTATAATTATAATAAAGATGAAAGTTCATTTGCAGGTAGTTACGAAAATATAATTTTTAACCCTACCATTGGAGTAGATGATAAAATTCAGGGACCTTTTGGAACTCCTGCTAACCCTTTTGGGTATTCGCAAATTACTAGACTTTCCAAATCTTATAATGCAATTGCTAATGTATTTGCAAAGATAAAAATAGCTAATGGTATTGAGTTTAAATCTGATCTTGCTGTTAATGTTTCTAATGACAATTTATTACAACGCACATTGGTTGAAGCATTTGGTCCTTCTCAAGCAACTAGACAAATTATTAACACAGAAATAACCAATACAACACTTACCAATACAGTAACATATAATAAAGTATTTAAAGAAAAGCATAACTTAAATGCAGTAGTAGGTAATGCTTGGGATGTTAGAATTTTAAAACAAAGTAGTATTGCTTTTAGGGGATATAATGATGATATTACAGCCCAAATACCTGGTCAAACTTTAGATACTCGTAATACAAATGAAGGTTTTCAACAATCCGTATTAAATTCATTTTTTGGGCGTTTTAATTATAATTATGATTCTAAGTATTATGCTACTTTTACAGGGCGTTTTGATGGTTCAGATAAATTTGGACCTAATAACAGATGGGGACTTTTCCCTTCTGCAGCTTTAGCTTGGAGAATTTCGGGTGAAGATTTCTTGAAAGATTCAGAACTAATAGACGATTTAAAATTACGTGCAAGTATAGGACGTGTAGGTAACAATGCTTTACAAAGTTTTGAATATGAGTTGTTATACGGTAGAGATCGTGATTTTTATATTGGAAGCACCTATAACGGTGTACCTGGTTTGCTACCAACAGGAATTGCCAATAAAGATGTGCGTTGGGAAATTACTGATCAAATTGATTTAGGGTTGACGTTTTCAATGTTAAAAAATAGATTAAACGGTACTATTGCATATTATAAAAAAACAACAAAAGATTTATTATCTTTTGGAAGAATACCGCTACAAACTGGTGCAAGCTTGCAACTTCAAAATATTGGATCTATTGAAAATAAAGGTTGGGAATTTGAATTAAATGGAGATGTAATAAAAACCAAAGACTTTAATTGGAATTCTTCTTTTAATATTTCATTTAATAAAAATAAATTGCTTTCTTTTAATGAAGCTACGCTATTTAGTTATGGAAATCCAGCGGCTTTTAGAGAAGGAGAGCCTATGGGTGTCATATGGGGATTAAAAACGAATGGTATAATCTCAACCCAAGCACAGGCAGATAAATTAAATGCTGCTGCTGCTGCAAAAGGACAAACTTACCTACCTCGTGGTGGTACAGCACACATTGGTCAATATCTTTACCATGATGCAGATAAAAGTGGATTTATTTCAACAGATGATAGAATAGCTTTAGGCAATAGCCAACCAGATTACTTTGGAGGATGGTCAAATTCTGTGACTTATAAAGGTTTTAATTTATATTTCGATTTTCAATTTGTGCAAGGACATGAAATGGTAGACAGATTTAGTGAACGCAAAGCTCAACACAATAATTATGATAGTAACAATATTGTAGGTGCTTTAGATAATACTTGGTCTCCAACTAATTTAGAAGGAACAGAGCAATTAGCTGTTTTTGGTTATCATGATTTTTTCTTTAATCCAGCCTATTCACATACTACATTTGATGCTTCATACGTCCGCTTTAAAACATTGCGCTTAACATATGACTTGCCTTCAATAGCTCTTGAGAAAGTTGGTGTTAGTAATTTAACGCTATCGTTAGGGGCAAATAATATTTACACTTGGACTAACTGGCCAGGATTAGATCCAGAATCTGTAGGAAATGGTCGATTTACTAATTCTATTAGTACGGCAAATAGTGGATCTTCTAGTAATGTATATCCATTAATTAGAACATACACTTTTGGAGTTAATATTAATCTTTAAAGAACTTAAATTATGTTAAAAAATAAAATTTTATACTTGTTAGCTATTCTTATAACTGTAACTAGTTGTGATTTAGCTGTTAAACTAGACGATGTTGATTCTGGGTTTTTAGTACTTCCTGAAGTGGCTATTAAAGATGTAAAATCTGCTGATGTGGCTTTGGCTGGTGTCTATTCTAGATTGAGAAAAGATGGATATGCTACTTTGGCATCATCTTTAGGTACTGCTGGTATTACAGGAAAAGACTTTGGTAAAGAAACCATTTTTTTAAATGCAATTGTTATAAATGATAGTAATGCTGAATCTATATATTCAAATGCATATGAATTAGTATATGCAGTAAATATTGCTATCAGTGTTATTAATAAAATTGACACTAAAGATTTTAGTGATGCTGATAAAAACAGGGTATTAGGGGAGTTTCGTTTTTTAAGAGCTATTGCAAACTTTACAACACTTAGAGTTTTTGGTCAGCATTGGGATTTATCATCATCTTATGGTATTGTTATTCGTAACGAAAATAATGTTGGCGGAAATGCCTATGAAAGGTCAACTGTACAAAAATCTTATGATGCAATTCTAGAAGATTTAGATTTTGCAATTGCCAATGCTCCAGCAAATGGAGGACCAAGTTATAAAGCAACAAAAGAAGCTGCACAGGCTATAAAAGCTAAAGTATTATTGTATATGCAAAAATATCCAGAAGCAGCAACTTTAGCAAATACAGTTTTAACAACTACAGCAAAATCATTTGCAGCAGATTACGCAACTATTTTTTCAAAAACAAATACATCTAGTGGAACATTTTTTGCCCCTTATAATGATAGATCAGAAGATAGATTTGGTGTTGTATTTCCACTAGTTAGAATTACTGGAACTTATTATGAAACTTATGCAGCAGCAGACCCTAGGTTTAATACTGAAAAAGGATCTAGACATGCTTCTCCATTTAGAGCTGTAAATATTCATATGAGATTAGCAGAAGTTTATTTAATTCATGCAGAAGCTGCAGCCAGAGCAGAATCAGGTACAGCAGTATCTACTACTGCATTAAATAGTTTAAATGCTGTTAGAACAAGAGCTGCAGTTGGTTTACCAGCTGCTAGCCCTACCACAAAGGCAGAACTATTAGAGGCTATTCGTAACGAGAAATTATTAGAGCTGTATAATGAAAATGGCGAAACTTTTATAGATCTAGTGAGATATCATACACAAGGAAATATTAAAATTACAGATTTTAAATCAACATTATCTAACGAAAATAAGTTTGTTTTTCCAATACCGTTTTCTGAAATTAAAACTTCTCAGAATGTAGTAAAACAAAACCCTGGATACGAACAATAATATTTGAATATATTATTCCATTAAAAAAGGGGAGGGATTGCCCTCCCCTTTTTTAATTAAAGCTTTACCAATTAATATTTATGAAAGTTAATAGTTTGTATAGTTGTTTCTTAATTAAAAGTATGTTATAGGCTAATAAACAAATCATTAAATAATTTTTGTAATTGTTGTTAGAGTGTTAAACTTCAAGAAGTTAAAATATAGGTAAAAATTTTGATGGTTTATTTTTGCTAGAAGTAGAAGTTTCAATTGCATAGCTCGTTTTTTAGAAAGTATAAAAGCTAAGTAAATGAAGCAATATGTATAAAGTTTTCATAAGTATTAGTTTCTTGATTATAAATTGAAAACAATTTATTGGTTGCATTCTAAAATATAGGAAAAAACAATAAAATCCTTATTAGAATTAGGTCGAATCATTTTGTAAAAAATCAAAACAAGTTTATAATGTTTACTCAAGAATCAAATTTATTAAGAAAAACTTAACATATTACTTGTAAGAGTTTATTCTTATAATTGCGTATTACTACTATACAAATAAGAAGTCTAACATTAAACACCTCATAAAACTTAATTATAATATGAAAAATATATACATTCTTTTAGCACTGATAACTCCCTTTTTAGCAACTTCGCAAATTAAATTCGAAAAAGGCGATTGGGCAAGTGTTAAAGCCAAAGCTCAACAAGAAAACAAAACTATTTTTATAGATTTTTACACCACTTGGTGCGGCCCTTGTAAAGTAATGGAAAAGAATATCTTTCCATTAGAAAATGTAGGCACTTTTTACAATGCAAATTTTATAAATTATAAGATAGATGCTGAAAAAGGAGAAGGCATTGCATTGGCAAAAAAGTATGGTATAAAACAATACCCAACTTATATTTTTGCAGATGCTAATGGTGAGTTTTTACATCAATTTGTGGGTTCTATGGATGCCGAAACATTTATTAGCGGAGGCAAAGATGCATTAGAACCTTCAAAACAATTGGGCAAATTGATTGCTAAAGAAAATAAGATTGCAAAAAAAGATATGCCTGCCCATTTAAAAGAATTAAGACAAAAACGTTTACCTTTTAATGATAAATACGAAGCATATATAAACACCCTATCGAAAGATGAATTAGTTACCTCAGAAACTTTTAATTTAATGAACCAATTAGGTGGTTACAGTTCAGGTAGCTTTTCATACAATTTAATTTTAAAACATAAGGATGCTTTTTCAAAGCTTCTGGGTGAAGAAACTATTAAAAACTATTTTTATAAGAACCTTATTAACAAAGCTTATGAGTTAAAAAGAAACAAAAAAGATTTTGAAGAATTACATACAGCTATTGAAGCATCTGGATACAATTTTAAAGAAAAAATTGAGGAAACTCTAGAGCTAACAGCATTACTGTTTGATAAAAAAGATTATGCTGGTTTTGTAACTCAATCTAAAGCATATTTAAAAAAATATAGTGATGACAAATCATTAAAATACAGTCCTGTTTTTAACGAAGGGTCTAAGTTTTTCCTGCATAACGAAGAATTAGAGCAGTATATTGTTGAGCTTTGTAATGAAATTGTTGAAGAAAATCATCAACAAGCTCCTATGGCATATTCATCGCTTGGTAGAGGTTATTTTGAAGCCAATCAATTGGAAAAAGCATTACAGTACTTTAAGCTTAGTATGGAAATTTCAAAAGCGAGAGGAAATGATGTATCTGGTTACGATAAGACTTTTGAAATGATTAATAATAAGATAAAGATTAAAAACTCTGGCAAATACACCATTAATGCAACTGGTTTTGAAAGATACAATGGCTTAACTGCTAAGTTGGGCTATTATGACCCTGTTAACATTGGAGATCATACCGAGACAGAAGGTGTCGTAATTAAAGATGGTAAATTTACCATTTCGGGCGATGTAGAAACAGTTTTAAAAGGTGGTTGGGCAGTTTATGATGGCGATGATTTGAAAGGTAAAGGTAGCATTGTTATAGAACCCGGAACCCATACACTAACCTTAAAAGAAGGCAGAAATTTTCTGTTAGAAAGCACATACAACTACTATGTTTTCAATGCTTGGAAAAACCACGCTACCTATGTCGATGCATTTAAGAAGTTGGTAGACTTTGGCAATAAACCAGGGTTTAGCCATGAAAATAAAGAGCAAAGCAAAAAATATTTTGAATTAAATAGTAAGGTAAATAAAATTAAGGATGATTATTTAAAGTCAGTCTTCGATAATAATGCCAACCCTATAGTTAAAGCATTAGTGGCATTTGAAGGTCTTTTGTTTTACGATAGAGGTGACGATACAAGCGGTACAGAACGTTTAGCAATACTAAAAAAGAAAATACCAGATCATCATCTGGTAAAAACCATAGAGCATTTTAGAAAAATTTCAGCTGAAAGTGAGAAGATGAGAAACTCTGTTAGCGTAGGCAAACAAGTAAAAAACTTTACCGCTAAAGACCACGATGGAAAAGAATTTAATTTAAGCGATGTGCTTAAAAAGAATAAATATGTATTGGTAGAGTTTTGGGCAAGCTGGTGCGGTCCTTGCCGTGGGGCAATACCACATTTAAAAGAAGTATATAGCAAGTACAAAAGTAAAGGCTTCGAAATAGTGTCTTTCTCTATAGACCATAAAAAAACAATGTGGGACAAGGCATACGAAGAAGAAGAAATTCCTTGGATTGATACTTCAGATTTGCTGGCACGTAAAAGTCCAGTGGCAAAAATGTACGGAATAACTGGTGTGCCTGCAAGTTACTTGGTTGATGCAAACGGAACCATACTTGACTTAGATATGCGTGGCGATAAACTAGATAAAGCATTAAAAGAATTATTTAACTAACCTTAAAAAAAGAAAAATGAACATTAAAAACATTTTATTTACCCTATTATTTGGTGTGCTGCTAGTTAACTGTACATCAGAGCCTAAGGGTTATACAATAAGCGGAACTATAGGTAGCCCTGTTGAAGGTGAAAAAGCAATATTGACAAATTACAAATTAGACACCCTCGCCATTGCCGATGTTGTAGATGGGAAATTTACCATTACCGGTACTATAACAGAGCCAACCAAAGCTGCAATACATTACGGTAGAGCTTATACCGAATTAATTTTAGAAAATCAAAACTACGAGGCATCTTATAATGAGTCTGGATTTAATGTTACAGGCTCAGGTGTTCATAACATTGTTTATGGATACAAAACAGACAAAGAGTATCAAAACTTAAATGATATTGCCAAAAAGGCTTTTGATAAGGCAATGGAAGGTGTAGATATTACCAACCCAAAGGCTCACAGAACTGCACTAGAGTCGGTTAGTGAAGAACGAAGAGCGCCATATAAATTCAAGTTAGAAAAACAAAGAGCGGTTATTAATGGTGATTACCCTGCATTAACCAAGCTTTTTGTTATGGATGGGTATTCTGACTGGGAAAATTACAATTTTGAGAAAATAGTAGCTACTATTAACGAGTATGAAAAAGAAATAGGTGAAGGGAATGCCTATTTAAATCACGTTAGAGATAGTTATTTAAGAGGTATAGAAAAAGAAAAATTGAAAAAATCGGTTGGAGTAGGAAAGCCTTTTAAAGAAGTTGTGGCTACCAGTATAGATGGTGAAACAATAAAATTAAGCGATGTAGTGGCAAAGAATAAATACACCTTATTAGAGTTTTGGGCGTCTTGGTGTGGCCCTTGCAGAGGGTCTTTCCCACATTTAAAGAAAGTGTATAAAGAATACAAACCTAAAGGTTTTGAAGTTTATGGCTTATCGTTAGATACCAAAGAAAAGGCGTATTTAAAAGCTTCAAAAGAAGAAAACTTACCTTGGATAAACACTGTAGACTATACAGCTTTTAAGGGTGAAAACTCAAAACAATATGGTGTTAGTGGAATTCCTCATACGGTTTTAATTGGTCAAGATGGTGTAGTTGTTGGTTCAGGCTCTGATATTCGTGGCGATAAATTAGATGAGCTTTTAGAAAAATTGTTTGGAGAGTAGCAACAGTTTATAAAAACAGTAAATACACAACGGGTTAAATACATATAAAAAAATGAACAGCCTTATAAAAAGAACCAATATCACAGTTTTATTAGTTGTGGTATTTGTTCAATTTAATTTTGCACAGCAACCAACAGAAGAAGAAATAGCAGCTGTTGCTGGCACTATGTCTTTAACCGAAACCAGTAAGGAAAAACCTGTAACTATGAGTGCAACGCTTGTTAAAAGTGAAGTTGTTTCAGGTGAAAAAGCCTATGCTGTGGTGAAAGTTAAGATACACGACGGTTGGCATATTTATGCCTATGTTCCAGAAGGCGGTTATTTTATTATGTCTGAGCTTGAATTATCATCAGCTAGTAATAAACTATCTTTTAAATTAATTAAAGAACCAAATGTTCACGGTTATGCTGCAGACCCAAACATTATGGTTTATAAAGGAGAACTCGTATTTGTATATGAAGTAAATACTCCTGATGCTCCAAAAGGTGAATTAGCGTTAAATGCTCTATTAAACTTTCAAGCTTGCGATTTATATAGCTGTTTACCACCAAACGAAATAAAAAAACCGTTAACCTTAATAATTAAATAAAACATTACTAATGAAAAAATTAGCCATTCTATTTTTGGTGTTTTGCTGTTTAGGCAGTATCAACGCACAACAGGCCATAAAAAAATCAAATCTAAAAATACTATATATTGGGCAAAACCCTGATAAACATGATGGTTATGATTTTGGAGGAAATAAAAAAACTTGGGAAGACGTTAAAAAAGAGCGGGCCAAAGTATTTCACGAATTTTTACAACAATATTTTAATAGTGTTACTTTAATTTATGGCGAAGACTACAAAGAGGCGATGTCTGATAAGTATGACGTCACTATTTTTGATGCACTACCACCACGGTTAGATGGAACAAAAGGCAAATATTTCCAATTATTTCCTAAAGGACCAGATTTTATTAGTGATGATTATGATGCCGCCACAGTATTTATTGCAGGACCTGGTGGTGCCATAGTTTGGAACAGGAAGAGCAAAATAGACTGGTTATGTAATTGTTTAGAATCGCACGCTTTTAATATAAAAGAGCAACACCCCATTTTTAATACTCCATATAAAGTCGATTTATCTACTGAAGGAAGAAAGCATAACCCGGGCGTTTTTAGCTATTACAGTGGTAAAGATTTATCTAAAGACGAAGTACCAATGGTGCGTATGCAAAATGTTGATCATTTAAAAGACTATCCTCCTGGAATTGTTGCAAACCCAGGTTTTGGAGATTCTCCTGATGCAGAAGAAATTTCTGGTGGCCCTTGTATTAAATCGGTAAATGCAGTAGCATTGGGAAGACACGGTAATTTCTTTCAATGGGGTTATAGAGCAGACCCAAGGCATTTAACACAAGCCGGAAAGTTAGCTTTAATAAATACCATTCATTATATGGCACAATTTAAAGGGCAAAAACCTTTTGTAAAGAGAAAAGCACCACACAGACTTGAAGCTTTAGATGCTATTTACAAGGTTTCGGATAAAGGGTATGCTAATGAAATGAACTTTTATCAGCATTTGCACAACGATTATAATGCAGCAAAAATTAGAGAATTGGCTGGAAAACCAAAAGATTTTGACAAATATCTATTAAGACGAGATTCAAAGTTTCCAGACAGGACAAAGCATCTAAAAAGCGTTCCTGAAGAGATTATTGAAAAATATGTTGATGATTGGAATGCATACTTAAGCTATTACGAAGATAACATCGGGTATTTAGGTCTTATAGAAGGAAAAGACAGCAATGGAAGAGCATATAAAAATATTGTTATTGATAAAGATGTACAGTCACTAGGTATTGCGAATAATGATATGGCATTTTTAGAAAAATGTGTAAGTATGTTAGATAGTGATACGGATGCAGAACTAGCAAAAAAACTTTTAAAAAAATACACCACTCAAGATTTTAGCACAACCAAACAATGGAAAAAGTGGTTAAAGAAAAATAAAGAAAAATTATTTTTCACAGACCGAGGTGGTTATAAATGGATGGTAGATCCTAGATAAATAAACCACTATAGATTGGAAGTCGTAGTTTTAAACAAAAGAATACAATTCTTTTTAGAGAATGGTTTGTCATTCCGAATGAGGCACGAAGAGGAATCTCTACTTCTGTAAGATTTCTCGTCACTCTCCCGATAGCCATCGGGACTGCTCTGTCGAAATGACAACACACTCTTATAAAGTTTATAGAAACTAAAGTAACTGTAATGAAATTTCAGGGTTTTAACCTTTAATTAGATAATAAAAAATGGCTATCGGGTATTAATTTCACTCATTTATAATTCTTTTATTTCATTCGAATTGGTAGCGCTTTATTAATAACACAATAGACTAAATAATCTAAAAGATGAAAAAAGTTTTAATTATTGTCATTGCCTTAATCTCATATGGGGTAAAAGGTCAAGCTCCTTCATCAGAAATAAAATTAAAAGTCTTTTTAGATTGCCGTAGTTGCGATACCGATTATTTTACTCAAAAGCTTCATTATTTGTCTTTTGTAAGAGATCAAAAAAATGCAGACGTACACGTATTAGTACGCCGTCAAACTACAGGAAGTGGAGGGCAATCTTATGAGTTAGAGCTATCTGGTCTAGGTGTTTATAAAAATCTTTTTAATAAAATTACATTTTCTACGGCACCAACAAATACATTAGTAGAAACAAGAGAACAAATGGCAGACCAATTAATAACTGCTTTAACTGTTTTTTGGGCTCAAAAACACAAAAATTCTCGTATTACTGTTACAAATGCTAAAGATTCTACTGTAGTAGAGACAACCCAACTAGAAGAAACTAAAGATTCTTGGAACAAATGGGTGTTTAATATTGGTGTAAATGGGCGTTTAAGTGGCGAAGAAACATCAGAAAGAAGTAATTTAGGTGCTAATTTTTCGGCTAAACACGTAACTGAAAAAAATAAATTTTTCTTAAGGTCAAGTATAAATAGTGATAAATCTAAATTCACTTTTGGCGAAACAGTCATTACAGCAAACAATCGTACCTCTCAAATTTTGATGAGTGATGTGTTTAGTGTAGGAAAGCTTTGGTCGTTGGGTTTATTTGCCGAAGTTGGAGCTTCAGATTATACAAATCTTTCTTTCTACGGAAGTTTAAAGCCAGCAATAGAGTATAGTTTTTTCCCCTATGAATTGTCAACAAAAAAACAATTAACCTTGTCTTATCGCATAGGTGGCATACATAACAATTATAAAGAGCGCACCATTTTTTTAAAAGACAAAGAGTTTTTATGGGAACATGAACTTAATTTAAATGGGAGTATGCAACAAAAGTGGGGCTCGTTTTCTGGAGAAGTAAGTTATCGAAGTTTTTTAGAAGACACCTCGTTACATGCTCTTAATTTTAACTTGTCTACCAATGTTAGGATATTTAAAGGTTTTTCTTTTAATATATATGGTAATTATGCCATAACAAACAATCAAGTTAATCTGGCTGGTGGCGATTTAAGTTTAGACGAACTATTATTACGCCAACAGCAAGTGGGTTCTGGTTATCGTTTTTCTATGTCTATTGGGTTAAATTATTCTTTTGGCTCTATTTACAGCGCAATTGTAAACCCTAGATTTGGGTTTTAATAATACTACCGCGTCGCTATTTTATAGAAAAACATAAAAAAGGCAGATGGTTTATTTTTTAGTTTCATCCTTAAAATGGTGAAGGCTTTAGTTATTTGAGCTTCAACGGTTTTAATGGTAATATTTAAATATTCAGAAATTTCTATATTAGACAGCCCTTCCTTTTTACTCAATTCAAAAATTTCTTTACACCTAGGCGGTAATTGTTTTATAACCTCATTTGCAGACTTTATTAAATACTCCCTTTCTTCTTTAGCATCTTCATTTACAAACAGATTTAGGTTGTCAATATATAATTTTTCAATTCTTAATACAGATTGACTTTTTCTATACTGATCTATAAACTCGTTGTAAACAGATTTGTATAAATAACTTTGTATGGAATAGTTAACATTTAATTTGTGTCTGTTTTCCCAAGTCCTTACAAATACATTTTGCACAATATCTTCTGCTGCTAAGCTATTATTTATTAAGCTATTGGCATACACACAGAGTTTATGGTAATAGGTGTCTAATAAAAACGAATAAGCCTTTTCATCTCCTTTTTTTAAAGCTTTAGATAAAAATAACTTATCAGTGTAATTCATTGAATATTAAATTATAATTACAAAAATAGAATTATAAATGAATAAAAAAAGTGTTAATACTATAGGGTTTGAAAATTTGGCTTCGTAATATTAAAAAAAGAGCAAAAAAATAAAGTTAGTTTTAAAGACAAATGAACCAAAAAAACATAGAACATTTAATTGTTAAGTTTATTACCAATTCTATTAATATAGAAGAATTGGAACAACTTTCTACTTGGGTAGAAACGCCCAAAAACGAAAAATTATTCATTGAATACATTAAATTAAATTATGCCCTAAATTATAATCTTGAATTGTTTAATAAGGAGAAAGCAAAAATCATCGTATTAAACAAAATTAATAGCCGTAAAAAAGTTAGGGTTTTAAATTCAAGGTTTAAAAAATATGCCATAGCAGCTTCTGTAGCTATTCTTTTAGGAGTATCTGTTTTTTTTAATATAACTACAGATAAAAATGAAAATATTGATAATCAGAATATTACAATTAGTGCAGGAACAGATAAAGCTATTTTAACTTTAGAAGATGGTAAAGAAATTGTGCTTGATAAAGAGGCTGAATTTACGATTGATAATATAGAAAGCAGTGATGGTAAAATAGTTTATAATGAAGCCGTAGCTAAAAATAAAGAAATAGCATATAACTATTTAACCATCCCTAGAGGAGGCGAATATAATATGGTATTAGCTGACGGTACAGAGATTTGGCTAAATTCTGATACTAAAATTAAATATCCAAAATCTTTTATAAAAGGTCAAGAGCGTACCATTGAATTGCTTTACGGCGAAGTTTATTTAGATGTGTCTTCAAGTGATAAACACCAGGGCTCTAAATTTAAGGTCCTAAACAAAGACAAATATGTAGAAGTGTTGGGTACAGAATTTAATGTTAAAGCTTATAAAGATGAAGATAAAACCTACACAACCTTGGTAGAAGGTAAAGTTTTGGTTAACAATGGTAATTCGAAAGAGTTTTTACAACCAAATGAGCAAGCCATTTACAACGATAAAAATATTTCAATAAAAAAGGTTGATGTTTTTGATGAAATATCTTGGAAAAATGGTTTTTTCAAATTTAAAGAAAAATCATTACAAGAGATAATGGTTGTACTATCTAGATGGTACGATGTTGAGTTTGTATTCGAAAATAAAGCAGTTAAATCAACCGCTTTTAACGGGTCTTTCAACAGAAAGCAAAGTATTAATGATATATTATTGATACTACAAGATACTGAAGCGGTACTATTTGAAACTAAAGGAAAAACGATACTGATTAAATAAAAAAGGGGATGAAGTTTAGACCTTCGACAATTTAAACCTTCATTCCCCAAATACCATTAACTAATTAAATTTTTAACCAATTAATAATCAAATTTATGAATTTTAATTTTATTAGCGTCCCTTTAATCAAAAGGAAAACGCTCGCCACATTCATTATGAGAACATTTATATTCTTATGTTGTACTCTAACTTTTGGATTTAGCCCTGTAAATACCTTTTCACAAGGTTTAAAAATTACGATTGAAGAAGATAGATCACTATCTGTAGAGGAGGTTTTTGAGTTGATAAAAAAGCAAACCGACTACACGTTTGCTTATAAATCTGATGCCTTTAAAAATGCACCAAGAATAAGCGTAAAAAAAGGACTTGTAAAAGCACATGATTTATTAATAAAAAGCTTGTCTTTTGGTAATTATAACTATGAAATAACTAAAAAAAATACCATTAGATTACGCCCCAAAAAAGTAGCGTATGATCAAAATACAGTTTTAATAAGTGGTACCATTACTGATGTTTATGGAATTCCAGTACCTGGAGTAACTGTTATTTACAAAGAGTACCCTAACCAAGGTACTGCAACAGATTTTGATGGAAAATATCAAATTTTGGTACAAAAAGGTAAAAAAGCCACATTACAATTTTCTAGTATAGGTTTCTTTACGCAAGAAATTGTAGTAGGAGACAGAACTACTATAAATGTTACTTTAAAAGCAGCAACTACTACTTTAGATGAAGTAGTTTTAATAGGTTATGGCTCGAAAAAACGAAAAGATGTAACAGGTAATATATCATCATTAAATGCACGAGAACTGGTAACCCAACAGGGAGTAGCCAGTGTGGACCAATTATTGGGAGGCAAATTACCTGGGGTGAGCGTATCTAGAATTTCTGGAAAACCAGGTACGGGTGCTATTGTAAATATTAGGGGCGTAAGCTCTTTAAGGGGTGATTCCCAACCGCTTTACATAATAGATGGCGTACCTTTTATACCGCAAGACAATGTTAGGGGCGATTTTTCAGGTGGACAAGGAGGTGTATTCCAAAGCAATCCGTTAACAGCCATAGACCCTAATGATATTGAGCGTGTAGATATACTTAAAGATGCTTCAGCAGCAGCTATTTATGGGTCTAGGGCCACCAACGGGGTAATAATTATCACGACCAAACAAGCAGGCCCAGGAAATCGTAAGCCACGAGTTACAGTATCTTCAAACGTGTCTATACAAAGTCCTGTTAATGAATTTGATTGGATGGACGCCCAAGAATATCGTAGCTTTATGAAAACTATAGCACAAAACACCTTAGATGCTCAAGCTACTGGGAACAATTTTTTAAACATCCCATTTGCCAATGCTGTTTTAAATAATACCCGTATCTCGAGGTTTGGACAACCACTACCTGGTGAGTTTTTTGGAACGGCAGATACCAATTGGCAGGATTTGTTGCAAAATACTAGCCCTATTAGCACAAGCCACCATATTGGTGTAAGCGGCGGTGCAGAAAACATAGGCTATTCCTTTTCGGCTTCTACTACGAAATCTGAAGGAACGGTTATAGGCAACACCTTTAAACGTGATGGTTTGAGAGCTAACCTAAACATAAAAGCTACAGATAATTTGCGTTTGGGAATTAATTTTAATTATTCCAAATCTAAAGATAAAGTTGGTGGAGTAAACAGTTTTCAGGCTATGATGTTTAATCCTACCATTGCTATAGACCAATCTGTTTATCAGACTACTCCGGCGGAAACCACAGCAAACCCCTATCAAGGTCGAGATTTTATTTCGAACAAACGGATAGGCGATAATTTATTCGGTCAAATTTTTGCCGAATATAAATTATTTAACAATTTAACATTTCGATCACAATTAGGCTTTTCTAATTTAAAAACTGAATCCAAAGACAATGCCTCGGTAGCATTAAGGTTTGAAGGCGGTAACGGAAGACGATCTATTCGTAATACATTGGTAGACAATCGTACATGGACAAATACCTTAACTTTTAACAAGGTTTTTAATGAAAAACATACTGTTAATGCTATTTTGGGAACAGAATTCGATAAGCGCAGAATAGAAGCATTGGGTATTGTTTTTGAAGGTTTCTCTAATGATAATTCTAATAACTTACCAGGGAATGCCTTGGCAAGATCTGGTAATTTTGAAAGCATTCAGGAAAATCTGCTTAATTCTTATTTCTTTAGGGCCAGCTATGATTACGCCAACAAATACTACCTAACTTTTACCTCTAGGATTGATGGCTCTGATAAATTTGGACCTGATAACCGCTTTGGCTTCTTTCCTTCGGCGGCGGCTAGTTGGCGTATTTCCAACGAAAACTTCCTAAAGGATTCTGAAATAGTCAATGAGCTTAAATTAAACCTAAGCTATGGTAGAACAGGTAACAACTCACTATCAACTTTGTATTATGTGCCTTCGTATCAAGCCAGTTCAGACCTATTTGGGTTCAGTACTGTTTACAATGGTCAAGTAGGTCTGGTAGCTGTTGATATTGCCAATAGCAAGATTAAATGGGAAACAACAGACCAACTAGACGTTACTTTAGAGTACGGGTTTTTCAATAACCGTTTAAAGGGTTCGGTAGCTTATTATGAAAAACAAACAAAAGACCTTATTGCTTTCCCTAGTATTGCTTTGCAAACAGGTTCAACTAGACAGGGGCAAAATGTAGGCTCGATAGAAAACAAAGGTTGGGAAATTGTTATTGGCGGCGATATTTTAAGAACCAATAGTTTTAATTGGAATTCTGTTTTAAACGTAAGCACCAATAAAAATAAACTAGTATCATTAAATAACGCCAGTGTTTTTGAAACCTTTACACCAGATCAGATTCAAGAGGGGGCATCTTTAGGAGCTATTTACGGTTATGAAGTTGAAGGCATTTTTTCAGACCAAGCAGAAATAGACGCACTTAACGCTAATGCAGCACAAGTGTCAGGGCAACCATTTCGACGATATTCTAGTTTAGCTTTTATAGGAAAATATAAATACAAAGATGTTGATGGTAATGGTTACATAACTCCAGAAGACCGTGTAGTTTTGGGCGATATACAACCCGATTATTACGGTGGTTGGGCAAATACTTTTACCTATAAAAACCTATCGCTTTTTGTTGAACTTCAGTTTACACAGGGGCGTGAATTCGATTTTGGTTTTCAAAATAATATCATAACAACTCTTAATGGACTGGACAGAAATAATATTTCTGGAATTCAATCAGATTTTTGGACACCAGACAATCCTAACGCACCTTATCAAAGTGCAACTTTTCGTGGAAATTATGTTGCAGAAAGAGGACCCAATTCCAGATCGGTTCATAATGCTTCGTTTACAAGGTTAAAATCTATGAGATTAACTTATAGCATGCCTCAAAAGACCGTTGCCAAATTGGGGCTTCAACAGTTATCTTTAAACTTTGGGGTAAATAACATTGCCACATGGACCAAATGGCCTGGGTTAGACCCAGAAAGTATTACATCGTCAAATGCAACAATATCGTTATTTAACACAACTACACAAGACAACGTGTATCCGTTGTCCAGAACGATAGATTTTGGTATTAACGTTCAATTTTAAAAAACAAAAAAGATGAAAAAACATATTATATATATATTATTGGGATTAAATTTTTTTGGATGCCAGTTAACCAATGATTTAGATGAAGTGGACCCTGGTTTCCTTACCTTGTTAGATGGTGCGGTAACCGATGCCAAAACTGCAGAAAATGTACTTATTGGGGTATATTCTACATTGCGTACAGAGGGTTATGAAGTACAGCCATTTGCAACTTCCGTTTTGGGCATTACCGGTAATGCGGGGTTTTTTGGCTTTGATGAGCTATTGGCAAATCAGGTGACTATCGACAACTCCAGAGCCACCGCAATGTATGCTGGGTTTTACCGAACCTTGCGTAATACTAACGATTTGATAGCAGCATTAAATAATGTGCCTGAAGGTGCTATTGCTTCGGAAATAAAAAACAACATATTGGGCGAAACCCACTTTATTCGTGCCTACACACATTTTAATGCATTAAGGATGTATGGACAGTATTATGATATTGGTTCAGAGTTGGGTATTCCTTTAAAAATGGAACCCATTATAAACGAACAAGCCTTCCCAAGAAATACGGTACAAGAAGTATATGATGCCATTATTGCTGATTTAGATTTCGCTATTGCTAACGCCCCAGATTTAACAACTACCATTCGTGCTAACAAGCAAGCGGCTCAAGCTGTAAAAGCAAGGGTATTGCTGTACAAAGGCGATTATGCTGCAGCGGCTACCTTGGCAAATACCGTTATAGCCTCTAGCGGCAGAAGTTTTGATGCATCATATCAAGGTATTTTTAACACTTCTATGACCAGTTCAACAGAAGTGTTCTTTACACCACATATAGCTGCAAGAGAAGGACATTTTTCTGCAGGTAGGTTACCCGTTATATTTGGAACGCCTTTTTTTAATCTTTCCACAGGAGACCCAAGACGGTTTACTGCTAAAGGAACTGCTTTTAACCCTCCCACACGTCAGTTTGTTTACAGACCTAGGATATTTATAAGGCTTGCCGAACTACACCTTATCCACGCAGAAGCCAAAGCAAGAACGAGTACAGGAGTAGATGCCGATGCTCTTGCAAGTTTAAACACTGTAAGAACAAGACCTGCTGTGGGACTTCCTGCAGTAGCTCCCACAACAAAAGCCGAATTATTAGAAGCAATTAGGGTTGAAAAACTCAAAGAACTGTTCCATGAAGGTGGCGAACCTTGGTTTGATTATGGCAGATATATTAAAGAGGGTAATATGACCATAGCTGACGTAACTGCAGTTAAGAAAGTTATTACCAACATTAACCAGTTGATTTTACCAATACCATGGGGTGAACTTAGAAACTCAAATGGCAAGGTAAAACAAAACCCTGGATACCCAGATACGATATAAGTTAAATAGTAAAAAGAGGCTATTTAAAAAGTGAATTTGATGTTATATTAAGTCTGTCGAAACTAACAATAATTGTCAGTTAGTTAAAAATACTTCGACAAGCTCAATTTAACAAAACGAATTTCAATGACTTTTTAGATAGTCTCTTTTTTTTGATTTTTAGATGTTTAACTCAAAAAACACCCCTAAAGTCCCCTCTAGGAGGACAATCCTATCGAAAGAGATTCCTCCCTTGAGATTAACGAAATTAAAGCATGTCTTTAATTGAAGTTAGAGAGAGTAGCTCTTAATGAAGGAAGGTGTTTTAAATTAAAATATAATTAACACACTTGTAATCACATATTTGTGGTGATTTTTCACGATTTAAGTTATATCGAACTCACGTTAAAATACAATAAGTGCTAAATTATCGCCAAATAGCAAATATTACAGTTTCAGTAATATTTTAATATCTGCCATATAAGAGAGTTTAAAGGAACGAACGTATTAGTAAAAGAATAGGTCTTTTTTTGTGTATAGACAAATGTGAGTCTGAACGCAATCAAATACCATTAAAAAAATGATACATCTATTACTAAACTATATTTAGCATTTTAACAATTCATTGGCACTCTTTAACAATTTATTAATAAGAGTTGAAAAAAACAGCATCGTAATAAGCAGTATATAATAAAATAAACATGAAAAAATTAGTAACAATATTAGTAGTTGCTTTGCTATCAAATTTGAGCTTTGCACAAATGAACTTTTCAAAAGGCGATTGGGCAAGTATAAAGGCAAAAGCCAAAAAAGAGAATAAACTAATTTTTATCGATTTTTACACCACATGGTGTGGCCCTTGTAAGGTGATGGATAAAAATATATTTCCTTTAAAAGATGTAGGTGATTTTTATAATGAAAAATTTATAAATTTTAAAGTAGATGCCGAAAAAGGAGAAGGTACTCCATTAGCGCAACAATATGGTGTAAGACAATTTCCAACCTATGTGTTTACAGATGCTAATGGCGAGTTTTTGCATTTGTCAGCAGGCTCTATGTCCGCCGATAATTTTATAAACATTGCCAAAGATGCCCTAAATCCTGATAAACGTTCAAGCAACTTGTTGGCAAAAGCAAATAAAGAAGGGATTACCAAAGAAAAATTCCCTGCACACTTACGTGAGTTAAGAAATAAAAGATTGCCATATAACACTTTGTTTGAAGGCTATTTAAAGTCATTAACTGATAGCGAATTATATACTGAAAAAACCTATAATTTAATAAACGAATTAGGAGGAAGAGACGCAGAAGGCTACGCGTTTAACTTAGTATTAAGTAACAAAGAAGCATTTGCCAAGGCAGTAGGTAAAAAAACAATCAACGATTATTTTTATGGAAAAATGCTTTCTAAAGCATACTCCTTTTCTAATGGAAAAAAATCGTATGATACTTTTTTAGAAGAAGTAAATGCATTGGGTTTCAATTTTGCAGAAAAAATTGATGAAACCATAAAACTAACAGGGCTTTTGTATCACCATAAAGATTATGAAGGCTTTGTTGAAAATGCGAAGACCTATCTTAAAAAGTATGAAAAAGATGATAAATCTGTGAAGCAATTTACCGTATTTAATGAAGCCTCAAAATACTTCACAAGAAATGAAACCTTAAGAAATTATACCGAAAAAATTGCTGAAGAGCTCGTTAATGAAACAAGTAATCACTTTTTTTATTCTATGATAGCTTATGGATATGGTAATGTTAACAATATAGATAAAGCAATTGCCTATTTAAATAAAGCTTTGGCATTAGCAGAAAGTAAAGGTGATAATACCAGTCGATATAAGGAAGGGATAGCATTTTTAACTAAAAAACAAGAAACCTTAGCTTCTGGGGTTTATACACTTCATGCAGATAGTTTACAAAACCACAATGGTTTAACTTTTAAGTTGCACTATTCAAGTGATACTCAGGTTGGAGAATCAGAAGAAAGTGAAGCCGTTATTATAAAAAATGGTAAAGCTACTGTTACTGGAAAAATGACACATGCTAAAACTTGTGTTTGGGCTGTTTATAATGGTGATGTACCCGTACAAAAAGGCAGTATTGTTTTAGAACCAGGAACCCAAAATTTAGTAAAAACTGAAGAAGGAAGATTTGAAATACAAAAGAGTGCTTACAACCATTATGTGTATAATTCTTGGCCAAAAGCACCTCAAAATAAAGAGGGTTTAAAGGCAATCGATGATTTTAGGAATAGTTTAACTCAAGAAGAATTAGCTCAAGAATCTAATAGAAGAAAATTAACGGAGTTAAGCAGAAAGTTTAGTAATGATAGAAAACAATATTTCGAAAACTTGTTTAATAATGTAGGAGACCCTTTATTAAAAGCATTAATATGTTTAGATAGATTAATGTTTTACAACAAAGGAGAAAACGATACATCTGGCTCAGATAAAATAAAACTTTTAGAGGAAAAATTAGGAGCAGACCATATGCTAATTAAAACCATGAAGTTTCACGTAGAGCGTCACAAAAAAAGAATGGCTATGAGAAACTCTGTGAGTATTGGCAGTACCATTAAAAACTTTGGTGGTAAAGACCATAATGATACAACAATCACATTAACAGAGGTTGCCAAAGGAAAGAAATATATTTTAGTTGAGTTTTGGGCAAGTTGGTGTGGGCCTTGTCGAGGATCAATGCCGCATATGAAAACGATTCACGAAAAATACAAAAACAAAGGGTTTGAAATTATTTCATTTTCGTTAGATACTAAAAAGCACTTATGGGATAAAGCTTTTGAAGAAGAGAAAATCCCTTGGATAGACATTTCAGACTTAAAAGCTTATAAGAGCCCCGTAGTCCAAATGTATGGTGTTAGCGCTATTCCAGATAATTTTTTAATTGATAAAAACGGAACCATCATTGCAAGAAATGTGTATGATGATGTGCTAGATGAAAAGTTAAAAAAGCTTTTTGAATAATTTTTTGATGCTAACTGAATTCTTAAAGTATCTGTTGTGCATTTTGATAAAATTCTGTCGATTCGAGTGAATTTTATGATTGAAATGAGTAAAACTTATATCGAGCATCTCGTCAAGCTCGATATGACAAGAATTTTATCAGATTGTTCAACGATTAAAAAAATATAAAAAATGAAACAAACAATAACCCTATTAGTACTAGTTATAATTTCAAATTTAAGCTATGCACAAAATACAGCTTATACCATAAATGGTGTTTTTGAAACAGGAGAAAATCTACCAGAAGAAGTTACTTTAAATAATTCAGAACACAAGGTGTTGCAAACAGCAAAAGTTATAGATGGTAAATTCACTTTTACCGGTACTGCTGAAACACCACATTTTGCAACTATTAAACACGGATTTAACTCCTATAAACTGGTTTTAGAAAATGCCACTTACAATGTAAAAATTAACAATAATGTTGCTGAAACTTCAGGTAGTACGTTAACCGATGTGGTTTTTGGATACAAAAAATTAGAAGACTATAAAAAAGCAAACAGTACTTTTCAGAAAATCAACCGAGAGGAGAGTGAGAATATGAGAAGTAAGGATTTAAGTGTGGTTAAAAAAGCATTTGATAAGATTCAAAAACAAGGGATGTTAATAGCTAAAGCAAAAGGTGATTATGAGGCCACTATTATAGAAGGAGATTATCCTACCCTAGCAAAATTGATGATATTAGGAGAAAGTAGTGACTATAAAAGGTTTCCTTATTCAAAGAGGTTACCATTATTTAAAAGCTATCAAGCAGAATTAGGAACCAGTCCGTTTCTAGAGCAGTTAATATCTAGAGGAGAACGAGGATTGGCTATGGAAGAAGCTAGAAAATCTTTAGCCAACGGGCAACCTTTTAAAGAAATACAAGCTCATACGGCAGAAGGTGAAACCATTAAATTATCTGATATTGTTGCCAAAAACGAATATACATTAATTGAATTTTGGGCAAGTTGGTGCGGACCTTGTAGAGGTGCTTTTCCGTTTTTAGAAAAAATGTATAAGAATTACCACGATATAGGCTTCGAAATTTATGGCATTTCTATTGATGAGAAAAGAGAAAGCTGGTTAAAAGCCCTAAAAGAAGAAAACCCACCTTGGATTAACGTTGCCGATTTAAATGGTTACAAAGGCGCATCATCAAAAGCTTATGTTGTTAATTACCTGCCAACTACATTTTTGGTAAAAAAAGACGGTACTATTGTAGCTTCTGGTATGGAGGTACGAGGCTTTAATTTAGAAGATATTTTAGAAGAACTTTTCAATAAAAAATAAAACAAAAAAATGTTTCATATAAAAAACTATGTGTCTTTGGTAATCGTGCTGTTATTACTGATGAATTGTCAATCAGAAAAAAAACAGCAATTCCCAAAATCCGACAATCAATGCAACTATGTTGAAATTGATAGTTTAAAAGAAGCCACCAATCGTGTGGCAGAAATTCAGTCGCAACTTTTAAAAATTTACGATAAAGCTATTAATAGCACCGTAAGAATTAATATTGGAGGAAATAATCCTGCCAGTGGTGTGTTGATTTCAGAAGATGGTTACGTGCTAACAGCGGCTCACGTTATTAATACGGTAAGAGATAAAGATACAGAAATACAATTGCACGATGGCTCTACCTATATGGTAGAATGTTTAGGAAAAGATATAAATACCGATTATGGATTGATGAAAATTAAAACCGAAGGTAAATTTCCGTTTTCACCATTAGGAAGTTCTTCAAACTTAGGAAAAGATGAAGCTTGCTTAATGCTAGGACACACCGCATCTTTTGAAAAAGAACGACCAGCAGTAGGTAGAATAGGGTTTTATAAAGGCATTACACCGTTTAATTATTTAATGACCACCTGTATTATGATGCCCGGAGATTCTGGTGGCCCTATGTTCGATTTAGAAGGTAATGTTATTGGCGTGTGCAGTTATATTTTAGAAGACGAGGGTATCAATTATTATCCAGCAGTAGATGAAATAAAAAAGAATTGGGAGAAACTTTTAAATAAAGAAGTTTTTAACCACGGAAGACCACCGGGAGACCTCTCGCAATACGATAAAATTAAAGAAGCACCTATAAAAGATAACCCTTATGTGTTAAAAGGAGGTAAAAAAACATTGGCTACTGTATTGTCTCAAAACATCGAAAAAGTAAAACAAGCAGTCGTTAACATAAAAAGTAATCTTAACGGAGAATTAGCAAGTACAGGAGGTACTGTGGTTAATAACGGGAGTTATATTGTTGCAAAATCATCAATGGTTGGTAATGATAACATAACGGTTACATCAGGAAAGAAAGAACAAGAAGCAGAAGTTGTTAAAAGAAATGTGGCTAACGATCTTGTTTTATTAAAGATTAATAAACGGTTACAATCTATAGATTTAAACAAAGGCACACCAGTAAAAGTGGGCGATTTTTTAGGAACCATAGCTACAGATAACACTGTAAAATGGTCTGGTGTTTTGGGCTTGCCAACACGTAAAATGCACAGTAAAAGCATTGGTGCTTTGGGTATTGAATTAGCTAATGAAGAAACAGTGGTTAAAATAAGCAATTTAGACCCTAATGGTGCCGCAAAAAAATCTGGAATACTTTCTGGTGATGTGGTTAATCAGGTTGATGATAAAACCATTGAAACAAAAGAAGATTTATATTCGTTTTTAGAGGCTACAAAACCTGGTCAGCAAATAGCACTGACTATCTCAAGAAATAACGAAAAGAAAAACATAAATGTAGTTCTAGGAAGATTAAACAGAGATGAAAGACCTATAAAAGGGCATCCGGCATTTGTGGTAAAAACAAACAAAAGAGTGGGTGGATTTAATGCGGTGTTTATGCACGACATGCCTATTTCCCCTTCGGAATGCGGTACACCAATTGTCAATTTAAAAGGCGACGTAATTGGTATTAATATCGCCAGAAAAAACAGAACAACAACGTTAGCAATTCCGCTTTCAGTAGTTAATGAGGTGCTTTTTTGATTGGTTAAAAATAACCCATTAAAGTTTTATCGTATAAGTCTCTGTCTTTTTTAAGATAAAGGCTTTTTTATGAAATATTTAACAAGTATGGCATTGGGGTTTTTTCTTATCTTACCGTCATACTTAAAATAATACTTATAATAATTAAAATGAAGAAAATTTTGTTATATGCATTGTGCATAGCTTTTAGTTTAAGTGCAGTAGCACAAACTATTAATTTAGACCAACCATTACCTGTAGATAACACTATCCGTAAAGGCGTATTAGAAAACGGATTAACCTACTATATTCATAGTACAGATGTTACCAAAGATGTAGCAAGTTACTATATTATTCAAAATGTGGGGTCTGTTTTAGAGAATGATGAGCAACAAGGGTTGGCTCACTTTTTAGAGCACATGGCATTTAACGGTACTAAAGATTTTCCTGGAAAAGGAATTCTAAATACAATGCAGGAGCACGGATTGGTTTTTGGTAGAGACATAAATGCTTATACTTCTTTTGATGAAACGGTTTATAACATCAATAACATACCTACAACTCCAGAATTAATAGATACAGGTTTAAAAGTTTTACATAACTGGTCAAACTATTTATTACTTACAGAAGAAGAAATAGATGCAGAACGGGGTGTAATTAAAGAAGAATGGCGTACCAGACAAAATGGTAACATGCGTGTGTTACAAAAAACCATTGGTACTATGTTTAATAATTCAATATACTCTAAGCGTTTACCTATTGGATTAATGGATATTGTAGAAAATTTTGAATACAAAGCATTACGTGATTTTTATCACGATTGGTACAGAACAGACTTACAAGCCATTGCAATAATCGGAGACATTAATGTTGATGAAATAGAACAAAAAATAAAAGCCTTATTCTCAAGTATTCCTGCAGTTAAAAACCCTATTGAGCGTAAAGAATTTCCTATTGCTGATAATGATGAACTTATTTATGATATAGGAATGGATAAAGAAGTTACGAGTTCTAATATTTCTTTTGGTATTCGTCATAACAAATCATTAAAAGATGAAACTATTGCAGATTTAAAGGAAAGCTTATTAAATGGTATGGTTACATCAATTATATCTACGCGTTTAAATGATATCAATCAAAAACCAGACGCACCGTTTTTATATGCAGCTGTAAATTATGGAGATTTATCAAGATTACACAATCAGTTGGGTGCTCGCATAGTGCCAAAGCCAAATAAGCAGCACGATGCTTTTAAACTGGTGATTTCAGAATTAAATAGAGCTGTAAAATTCGGCTTTACAAAAGCAGAAATTGGTAGAGTTGTAGCTCAATATACAACGTCTTATGAAAATCAAATTGCTGGATTAGGAGATAGAAGTCATGGACAAATTGTTAGAGGAATTCAAAATAATTATCTACAAAACTCTAATATTACTGATTTAGCAAAAGAATTTGAAATTGCTAAAGCTATTTTTAGTCAATTAACACAAAAAGACTTATTGGCTCAAATTCAAAAATTATATACTAAAAAGAACAGGTCTGTCATCGTAACAGGTGTAGAAGGCAATAAAAACCTAACTAAAGAAGATGCTATTGCTATTATTGATGCTGTTGAGAACGATGCAACATTAGAAGGTTATGCCGAAGAAGACACTGCTAAATCGTTAATGTCTGGTGTTGACTTAAAAGCTGGTAAAATCGTTTCAGAAGAAGAAAACGAAGCAATAGGCTCAACAACCTTTACGTTAAGTAATGGTATTAAAGTACATTATAAATTTGTTGATAAAAACAAAAATGATGTTAACTTATATGCTACTAGTTATGGAGGGCAATCTTTAATTGATAATGCCGATTTACCAACAGCAGGAGTTATTGGTAATGTTATTCAAATGTCTGGTCTAGGTGAATTTTCTAGCACAGATTTACAAAAAGCATTGGCAGGTAAAAAAGCAAGCTCTAGAGTTAGTATTGGCGGTATTACAGAAAGTGTATCGGGATCGTCTTCTACTAAAGATGTAGAAACTATGTTACAATTAGTAAATTTAAGATTTACCAAACCGCGTTTAGATGAAACAGCATACAACGTATTTATGCAAAATGTAGATGCTTATCTTATTAGAAAGAGTGAGCAAATACAGTCTAAAATGCAAGATAGCACCACAGTTATTTTATACGGAAAAAATCATCCTACACGACGTTTATTTGATAAACAATTTGTATCGGAAGTATCTTTCGATAAAATGAAAACCATTTACGCAGACCGATTTGGAAATGCAGCAGACTTCACCTTTTTTATAGTTGGTGATGTTAAAAAAGAAGCCTTAAAGCCTCTTTTAGAACAATATATTGCAAGCTTACCAACTAATGGCACCATAGAAAACTGGAAAGACAACTCTGTAAAATGGGTTAGCAACAACATAGATAAAGATGTGTATTTAGCTATGGAAGACCCAAAAACGGCAGTTAATGTGGTTTATAAAAATGATATGAAGCATTCTTTAAAAAACGCGCTTTTAGTAAGAACATTGGCAGATGTATTGCAATTACGTTATACAGAGTCGTTACGTGAAGAAGAAGGTGGTACTTATGGAGCTGGAACTAGCGGATCATTATCTATACGCCCCGTGCAAGAAGCTTCTATAACGGTAAGGTTTGATTGTAATCCAGATTTAGCAGAAAAGCTAATCAGTATTGTACACAAGGAAATTGAAACCATTAAAAACGGAGATATTAAGCAAGCCGATTTAGATAAAACATTAACTAATTATTTAAAAGAGCGCGAAGAAAGAAAGAACTATAACAGTTACCAAATGAGTTTGTTGAGAAACTACGTATTAGAAGGCTATAATATGAACGACTCTAAAAACTATGAAGATATTGTAAAATCTATCACAGTAAAAGATTTGCAAAAGTTTACTAAAAGATTACTAAAAAATGCAAAATCTTACGAGATTGTTTTTAAACCTAAAAAATAAAAAACTAAAATAAATAAGCCAAAAGCATCAAGAAAATTCTTGATGCTTTTTTATTTAAACTTGTTTTAATTATTGTTGTTTAATACAACAAATAAGATATATAACATTATTTTAACATTTACTAATAAGGGTTTTTAAAAAAATAAACGTCTAGTATTAAAACCATTTCTTTCTTAAGCTCTGTTTTCATGAATTAATTACTTGGTTTGAAAGAATTAAAAAGAGTTGTTGCTACAACAACTCTTTTTTTAAAAAAACTGGCTACCTTAGCCTAAAATATAAAACAATGAAAAAAATATTTTTACTAGTATTATTAGCAATAAGCTTTAGCGGATTTTCACAAATATACGATCCTGTTAAATGGACTACATCCGTTAAAAAAACATCAAATTCTGAATACGAATTAATTGCTACTGCAACTATAGAGAATCAATGGCATTTATATTCTCAATCCGTTCCAGAAGGTGGTCCAATTGCAACAACTTTTACCTATAAAGCAAACAAAAATTACCTTAAAAAAGGAAATACTAAAGAAGAAAAAGGGCATACTGTAAACGATAAAATATTTGGTATGCGCATTAAATATTTTGATAAAAAAGCGAGTTTTAAACAACGAATAAAAATAAAATCGAAAGATAAATTTACAGTACATACAGTGGTAGAATTTATGGTGTGTAATGACACTAATTGTTTGCCTCCAAAAGAAGTTGATTTAGAATTTAAAATTAACTAGTAAAAAACGATAACCAAACCAACTACCAATCTAATGAAAAAAAATTTATTTTTATTTTTACTGCTTTGTTTTAGTATTTCAAGTTTTTCTCAAATGATTCCAGAAGTAAACTGGAAAACTTCTGTTGAGAAAATTTCAGAATCAGAATATAATTTAGTTGCAACTGCTAGTATTCCTAGTGGTTATCATCTTTATTCTCAAGATGTGCCAGAAGGCGGCCCAATTGCCACCACTTTTATGTTTGATGAAAACGAAAATTTTGTAATTAAAGGAAACACAACTGAAGACGAAGGACATACATCAAAAGACAAAACCTTTAATTTAGTTATTAAATACTTTAGTGATAAAGCAGTTTTTAAGCAACGTGTTGAAATAAAAAATAAAGATTTATCAAGTATAAGCGGTATTGTAGAATATATGATCTGTAATGACACACAGTGTTCTCCGCCACAAGAAGTAGATTTAGAGTTTCAGATTAAAAAAACAACAACTAAATCAGCATCAAAAGCAGTTGTTACAGATGCAGATAATAAAAAAGAATCCAAAAGTTATTGGGGAATTTTCTTCATTGCATTTTTCTCTGGATTTGCAGCATTGTTAACCCCTTGTGTATTTCCTATGATTCCTATGACAGTAAGTTTCTTTACTAAACAAAGTAAAAGTAAAGCAGCAGGAATTAAAAATGCTATTATTTATGGTTTATCAATAATTGTAATTTACGTTGTTTTAGGAATTATTGTAAGTGCCGTTTTTGGTGCAGATGCATTAAACGCATTATCTACAAACGTATGGTTTAACATCATCTTTTTCTTATTATTAATAATTTTTGCGGTATCTTTTTTAGGAGCTTTTGAAATTGTTTTACCAAGTTCTTGGGGAACAAAAGTAGATGCACAAGCAGACAGAGGAGGAATGATTGGTATCTTTTTTATGGCATTAGCTTTAGCTATTGTTTCATTTTCTTGTACAGGTCCTATTGTTGGTACTTTATTAGTAGAAGCTGCTGCAGGCGGTAGCCAATTAGGACCCATTATAGGAATGTTAGGTTTTTCTCTTGCAATAGCTTTACCATTTGCTTTATTTGCAGCTTTTCCTGGGTGGTTAAATTCATTGCCAAAATCTGGAGGATGGTTAAACACCGTAAAAGTTGTTTTAGGATTTTTAGAATTAGCATTGGCATTTAAATTTTTATCAAATGCAGATTTAGTAATGCAGTTACACTTATTAGAACGCGAAGTTTTTATTGCTATTTGGATTGCCATTTTTGGAACGCTAGCATTTTATTTATTTGGAAAAATACAATTACCTCACGATTCTCCATTAACACATATTTCTGTAGGAAGATTAAGTTTAGGATTGGTCGTTTTATCATTTACAATTTATATGATTCCTGGGCTTTGGGGTGCACCTTTAAATTTAATTAGTGCATTTCCTCCACCGCAACATTATAGCGAATCTCCTTACGGAGTTGGGTATACACAATTAGGTTCTGGTGGTTCTGCTTCTGCAGATCATAGTGGTATTCCTGAAGGAGCACACTTAATGCCTCCTCATAATATTTTAGCATTTAATGATTACGACAAAGGGTTGGCATATGCAAAAAAAGTAGGCAAACCTGTTATGATTGACTTTACAGGACACGCTTGTGTGAATTGTAGAAAAATGGAACAAAACGTTTGGGTAAAACCAAAAGTATTAGATATTCTTAAAAATAATGTTGTGCTTATTTCACTATATGTAGATGATAAACGTAAATTAAAAGATAATGAAATTACGGACTCTAAATTAAAACCTGGTAAAAAATTAAAATACATAGGTCAAAAATGGAGCGAACTACAAACCATTAGATATAAAACAAATGCACAACCATTTTATGTTTTAATGAATCATAAAGAAGAAAATTTAATTGCTCCTGTTGCTTATACTCCAGATGTTGATGAATATTATGCTTGGCTAAAAAAAGGAATATCAAACTTTAAAAAGTAAAAAATTGTTATTTCGAACATTGCTGAAATCAAAATATATTTTGATTCAAAGTAGCTTGCGAAGCAAATAGTGTAGTTGAGAAATCTTAATCTATAAGATTTCTCCATTTCAGTCGAAATGACATTCGTTTCAAATAATAAAAATCGTAACTAGCTAGTAAACAATAGCTTTTAAATCGAATTCACGTTGATTAAAAAAACAAAAAAAACTAACTTTTAAGATATATTCTTAAAACCCACAGAACTGTAACTTCAGCTTTCTGTGGGTTTTAAATTAAGCGTCTTCTTTTTATTTTAAGCGTTTAATTCTTACTTTAAAAACTTTTTTGTAAGTATTCCTTTATCAAATTCTAACTTTAAAATATAAACGCCACTAGACAGGTTATCTATTGCTATAATATTTTCTGAACCTTCTTTTGCCTTAACTCCAGAAATACTGTAAATGGTATAATTCTTTAACCTAAGGTTATTTGAAGTCTTTATTGTTAATTCATTTATAGTTGTAATAATCTTAATGTTTTTCGCTAATTCAAAATTAGAAGTACTTAAAGTTGCATCTTCAGTAACACTATTAAATCCAGTCCATTCTGCATTTGTACCCGTAACATAACTTGCCATAGAACCACTCGGTATTGTTAAATTAATACCACTTCTATTTACAGAAAAAGTATCCCAGGTTACATCTGTATTAATGTCTGGTGCTGTTGCTTTTAAAGATGTAATACTTGTTAAAGGATTTCCTAAAAAGCAAGCGTTGCCTAAAACTCCAATACTGCTTGGTATGGTAAGTGATGTTAATTGATTGTTTTCAAAAACTTGGTGATGAATTAAACTTACGCCATTTTCTATATTTAAATTTGTAATTGCATTATCTTTGAAAGCTCTTTGGTAAATAGCAACTACATTACTTGGTAAAGTAAGCGACGTTAGTTGATTGTTTAGAAAAGCCTCTTTCCTTATTGTAGTTACATTATTAGGAATTGTTAATGATGAAATCATATTATTCTTAAAAACATAAGCTTTTATTTCTGTTAAAGCAGCTGAAAGTGTTACCGATGTTAATTGATTGTTTTCAAAAGCATTTTCATCAATATCAGTAACAGAATTAGGAATTATTATGTTTGCAATACTATTATTTTTAAAGGCATTTTTACCAATCGTAGTAACTCCGTCTGCAATTGTTACAGTAGTTAAGCTATTATTATAAAATGCTGAATCATCAATTGCTTTTAAAGCATAACCAATAGAAACATTGGTAACAGTATTGGGTAGTACTACAGAAGTGCCTCCATCAGTATTATAGTCTATAGCTTTTACGGTGTTGGGTGATGTAGAAGTAATCTCATAAGTAATGTAATTATTGATAAAAAATTCTGAAACTGGGTTAAACCCTGTCCACAAAGCTCCTGAGTTTGTGGTATAAACATCTTCAGTACCTACAGGAACCAACAAATGAATATTACCTCTATTTCCTCCAAAAGTATCGTTATTACTTCCTCCTCCAGTAATTATTGTTGGTGGTGTAGTAGCATAAGAAAAAATTTCTTTTAAGTTATTTATGGTTGCAAATGCTGTAGCGCCTACAGAAGTAAGCGTTTCAGGTAAAGTTAAACTAGTAAAAGAATTAGCTCTAAAGGCATAATTACCAATAGTAGTTACACCATTTGGAATAACCAATGTTCCTGCTATTTGATTATTTACAAAGGCTCCCTCTCCTATAGTTACTACACTATTAGGTATTGTAATGCTTGTTAAATTACAGCCTGAAAAAGCATTTTTTTTGATTGAAGTAACTGTATTTGGAATTGATACACTCGTTATATTATCTCCAATAAAAGCATTAATACCAATTTCAATAACAGTAAAATTTGATGTACAATCACTAACAGTTTGTGGTATTACAGGAGCTGTACCTCCACTTGTATTATAATCTATAACAGTTACGGTATTATTGGTAAGCGATGTAATTTTAAATTTTAAATATCCGTCCCAAAATGTGTCATTAACTTCTAAAGGGGCTCCATTATTATTAAAGCCAGACCAACCTCCTGACGATGAAGTATAAGCAGCTAATAATCCAGAAGGTACTTTTAGATTAATTTTATGACGGTTTTCAAAAGTACCAACAACGTTACTTGAGTTTATGGTTGGTGGTGTTGTGTTTAAAGAAGTTACACAAGTTAAACTTGGGTTTCCTCTGAATGCAGATGCCTGAATCTCTGTTACATTGCTAGGTATGGTTACTGCTCTTAATTTGTTATTCTGAAAAGCAGCAATACCAATCTCAGTAACAGTTGAAGGAATACTAACACTTTCTATAAGCTTATTTAGAAATGCATAGTTTTCTATACTAGTTACACTATATGTTGCTGCAGCTATAGTATTTGCTTTAGAAGAAGATTTACCTGAAGCATTAGGAGTAACTGAAGATGGTATAGTTACTGCTGTACCCCCAGCTGTGTTATAGCCTGATACTCCAACTGTATTATTTGATACAGAAGTTACTGTATAAGTAATGTTGTTCTTAGTAAAAGTTTGTGCATTTATTATTACTGTTAAAAATAATGCAATTGTAAAAAGTAGTGTTTTTTTCATATGATTTTGATTTTAAAATTAGATTTTTGTTTAACTCAAAAATATTTAATACTAAACATTTAAACCTTTAAAAACACTATGTTTGTGACGTACACCCTGCAAAATAGTGACGAATTTTTTGTTTCAAAAAAAGACAAAAAAAATTTTATTGCGAAAACTAAATTAAAATTGAATATTATCTAACTCCTTTAAATAAGTTTCTCCTACAGGAATAACTCTATTTTTAATTTTTACTGATTTTTTAGATTTACCAGAAACTTTATCTATTCTAATTATATATGATCTATGAACTCTTAAAAACTCTAAACTATCTGGTGTTAGTGCTATAAAATTTCCTATTTTACAACGAATAGTATAGGTTTTATCTAAACATATAATATCTAAATAATTACCTGAAGATTTTACATAAAGTATTTCATTGGTAGAAACCTTTAGGTCTTCTCCGTTCATTCGAATTTCTAAATATTTTTCATCTCGTTTTAATCGTTTAATAAGCAAACGAATAAATTCTCTAATAACATCTTTATTATATGTTAATACACGTATTTTAAAAAAAACATAAAAAAATCCACTTAAAACTAAAATGCTTAACGTGCGAAACCACCAAGACCTCCAAAAAGGAGGGTTTATTATAAAAGAGTATGAAATTAATTTATCGCTTATAACGCTAGCTCCTTTTGCTTTTGCTTCGAATGTATATTTTCCGAGAGATAAAGAAGGAAAACTAATATTTCTATTTTTAGTCTTTGTCCAAATAGTATCTATTTCTTTTAATCTATATAAATAATTAATTCTATTTGTATTTCTATGTGAAATTGCTTGAATTTTAAAATCAATAGTATTCTGATTGTATTTTAAATTTACATTTTTTTTATTAACAGATTTATTGTTTACCAATACCTCTTTTAGTGTAAGTGATAAAATTTTAGAAGTTTCTTTTTCTGTTATAAAATCCTTTTTTAAGAAACATAAACCTTTTTTTGTAGCTACCCAAACTGTATCATTAATAATCTCGATATCATTAATATCATTACTTAACAGCCCGTCAGATTTTGTAATGTTTTTAACATTAAATGTTTTATTAGATTTAAAAGTTATTCTATTTAGTCCGGTGTTGGTACAAGCCCAAATTGTGGAATCATTTTCAATATGTATTTCACCCACAATATCATTCGTTAGCCCATCTTGTTGGGTAATATTGTATATACTATCACTATACACTACAATACCATCTCCTTGAGTTGCCATATAAGCAATGTTTGTTTTTTTATTAACATCAATATCATCTATTCTTAATTTAAGAATCTCTACTGGCTGGTGTTTTTTAATAATTTTATTTCTCTGGATAAATAAACCCGATGAAGTGCCTATAAATATAGTGCCTTTATATTTGCAGATATCTTGTGCTTTGTTTTCTAGTTTATAAAAAACACTACTATCGTTCTTTAATTTATAAAAACCTGATGTAGCAGATGCCAACACAGAATTCCCTGTATATTCTGGTAGTTTATTTGCTGTAAGTTGGTATGATTTTTTATTATTTGTATAGTCTTTTAAGTAGCCATCACTGTAGCCATATAAAACTTTTTTGTCTTTATTAAATTCTACAAAAGCAACATTAGACTTTTTTCCTTTATATAAAATTTCTATTTTATTTTTAGAAAAACGTGCAATATCTCCATTACTAAATCCTGCATATAAAGTATTACTATCGTCTTTTACCAAAGTAGAAATGCTTTCTTCTGTAAAAATTTTTATGTTAGGGTTTTTTATATAAAAAACACCATCATATAAAGTAGATAGCCAATAACTTCCTTCTTTATCTATAAAAAAGTTTGTAACAAATTTATTAGGCAAAAATTTATCAATAATTTTACCAGAAACATCTCTAATTTCTGCACCATTATTATAATATCCTACAAAAAACAAATGCTCATTAATGCGTTTAATACCTATTGGATTCTGTTTATTTTCATAATAAGTAATTTTACCATTTTTAGATAGAATGCCTAGTTTTTGATCAATAAATACAGAATAATCTTCGTTTAAAAATATAAAATCTATTCTAGAACCTAATCTATTTTTAGGATTAAAAAACAAGAAATCTTTTGTTGGTTTATACTTATTTGTACACATTGTAAATAGCGAACCATTTTTAGTATTAACACCAAAACTATAAACTTTTTCTTCTAGTTCTTTTCTGTTATTTGCATCCAAATCAAATTGTCTTGTAAGCTTGCCATCTTTTGTAATCTTTATTAAACCGCAAAGACCTGATCCGCCAACATATAAGGTTTCATTGTTATCAATTACAATACTTTTTATAATACTTGTAGTTTTTAGTTCTTTTTTTAATACATCATTGTATTTATATTCTTTAAAACCATCAAATAAATCATTAAAATAAAAAATACGTTGACTTTGATAACCATATGCCCAAATTTGACCATTGGCTTGTGGATAAAAATCGAGTATTGTATTGTCTGGCAAGCCCTCTTTGGTTGTAAAGTTTTTAAACTCATAACCATTAAAACGAGACAAACCTTTATCTGTAGCAAACCAAATATAACCTTCTTTGTCTTGATAAATATCATACACTTCAGAACTTGGTAAGCCTTCATCTACGCCAAAATGCTTGTATATATGCTTTTGAGCGTAGATTTTATATGAAAAAACAAGAAATAAAAAGTAACAAAAAAAAAGTTTATAATGATTCAATATCTAATATTTAATAGAAAGTACTAATTTAAATTTCATCACAATATATGTCAAAAAAAGTTTTAACTATTCATCACTATTTTAAATGTGTTCGTCACAAATACTTTTTTATATAACAAATATGGTTTTTAAGTAAAAAACAGACAGCTATTTTGAGGATGATTTTTATAAAGGTATTGTTGTTTAAATATACTTAAACAAAAGCATTTTAGAAGGGTTTTTGGTATGAATAAATGAAGAATCCTGAATAAAAATTATTTTCGAAAAAATGATGAACAACAGATTTTAAATTAATAAAAAGTTTTACCTATTTTTGTTTTAACCCAAACTTATATTATGAAACAGCTAATTATTTTATTATTATTGATTATTGCATTTTTTATTGGATTTGGAAAATATCAACAATATAAAAGATACAACACTCCTAATGTAGATTATAAAACGGATAAAAAACTAGATAAAGATTATCATAATCAAGAATTGGTAATGAACTATTACAACGCTATTGAAGATTTAAATAGTTATGTAATGATGCAATGGTCTGCAAACAGTATTGATGTTAGAACACCTAAAGATGACGATAACCAAACTAAAATTGCAGTAAAGAAATATGCAGAAAAACTAGGCAACCTAAAATATTATGAATCTAAATTAGAGAATTCTGCATATTTAAAAACCAAAGGCTTATCTAATAAAGAAATTCAATTTTTAGAAGAAACAGGTAAAGACTTAAATTTATATCAAAAAGAATTAGCCTTTAAAAAGATTAAAAGTATGTTTAACGCGAATAAAAAAATAGTTTACGGACATAAAAGTGCTTTAATCTACGAAGTGCAAAAGAATTTAGTTAAAAATGGTTTCGAAATAAAAACAGATGGTATTTATAAATTAGAAACTTTAAATGCCATTAAAGGTTTTGAAGAAAAAAATAATCTTTTTGCAGATGGTATTTTAGATATTTTAACTTTAGATGCTTTGTTAAAATAAAAAACTTCTTTTTATTTTTTTAATAAGAACATTATATTCTTTTCTTTTTTTATGTTGTAAGAATTCTCAATCTAGTTAAAACCAATAACTGTTATCTAAATTTTTAACCAATAAAAAAACGCTCAAAAAATAAAGTTTTTTTTTGAAACCAATTATCCTCGATGCAGAGCCATAAAGGTATTTCGCTGGTTTCACACTCAATCAAGTTGAGTACAAGTTTTGACCTAAAAAAGGTCAAAAACCAAAATTCTGTATTTAGATTCCCGTTTTCTTGGGAATAACAATTTTAACGGAAACCCCGAGGCAGAACCTCGAGGAATTCTTTTCGATTAAATTTGAGCGTTTTAAAGCAAATTGTATTATTTCCTTTTATAATTATTGCTTTATAAATTTAGCAGTACCTACTTTATTATCTACTACATATTTAACTAAATAAATACCTGCTGATAAGTTAGAAACATCTAATGCTTTTTTAGTTTGATTAACCTTAAAAGACCTTACTTTTTTACCTAAAACATTAAAAATTTGTGCACTATTAATTGTTCCTTTCGCAGAAATATTTAACTCATTATTTGCTGGGTTTGGATACATAGAGAATCCTAAAAGTTTGTTATTATCTACGTTTGCGGTTCCTGAAATATAAAGATATATGTTATCAATATAAAATACATTTGTTTTACCTGCAACAGTTATTAAAAACTGCTTTATTTTAGCTCTTGGAAAATCTGCTGCACTTCCTAATTCAAGGTCTGCAGATTGCCATTTTTTCACTTCGTTTTGGCTATTAATTACTATTGACATATCCTTAGCATTAGTCTCACCAGCTTCTGCACTATGATTTGATAATTTAGGATTAAATACCTGACCAGCTGAAAAATCTGTACCTAGCCAGTAATCAATGTGTAAGTGAGTCATACTAGTTGCATCAACATAAGAAGGCAAATCTGTCCCTAAAAAATTAGATGCAGTCACTTTTAAAACTTTATTTCCTGCAATAGTAACTTCTTCAAAATTTGAATCGTCCCAAGATACATTAGCAAGTCCTATTTCAGATGCAAAAGTCTCACCATAAAGTGCTATTGCATTACTTGCACTAAAAGTAGGAGGTGTAGCTGGTGCATCAGTTGGAACTGGGTCTGCAGGTTGAGCTCCAGCTTTTTTTCCTTTAATATTATCAATATAAAAAGTTCTTTCATCTTTTGTAACTCCTCCAAAACCAGTTTCACCAGCTTTCCAATAAGCATGAAGAACAAAATTTTGATAAGAACCATTTGCTGCAGCTGCTTTACCATCTAAAGCAGTGTTAAAAGTAAAAGAAAGAGTTTGCCAAGTACCATCACCATTGTGAGTTACTTCCGCAGCAGCTTCAGGCGCACCACTTATACCTCCATTAACTTTTACTAAAAAAGAAATTGCTGTGGCTGATTTAACATCTATAGTCATTGTTTTAGTACTTGATAAATCAACATTTTCAGATAAATCAAAATTAGAACCCTGCCAAACTTCACCGCCAGAATTAGCAACTATTTCTAAAACTTGAGAAGTGTTAGAACCAGTCCCAGCCTTAACGGTTGGAGTCGCCATTCCTCCAAATTGAGAAGTAGCACTACCACTTTCTCCGCTTTCAAAACCTAAAAGTAGGTCTTGCGAAAACCCAATTGAGGTAATCAAAAAGGCAAATAATAAAGTAATTTTTTTCATAATTATATGTTTAAAAGGTTATACATCAATATTAACCTAATTATATACAATATCGATAAAAGCCACCTCAACAAAAAACATACAAAAAGACTAACAATCAATCAATTACTTAAAAAAACCCTTTAAAACACTACTACAACTAGGATTTTAAAAATGTTAAAATCAAGATTTATTCTATATTAAAATAATTATGTATGGGTTATGTATGGTTATTTTTGAAGGATTTTAAACACATTCACTCACACTTACTATTAATAAAAATAAAAACTCTGCAAATAATAACTATTCACAGAGTTTACAAACTGTATTTTTATGAATACAGGAATATTTTTTTTCTTAAAATTCTAGAATTTCAAGTTTTCATTTTTATCCCAAAGACCCCAATAAGCACCTACATCTCCTTCATCGCCAACCTTCCAAGATTCATCAAAAGAAGAAAAGTAAAATACCTCAACATTATCTTTTGCTGACCATACTTGTGTATTGATAAAATATTTTATCGCGTTTTCTGCAGTAGAGTCTGCTCCCCCTTCACTACTTCCTTGGCTTGGCCATCCTGTTTCTGTAATAATAACTTTTTTTCCTTTTGCAGCATCTGAAGCCTGTCTATACATTTGTTGCATATGACCTAAAGAATAATCTATTGGGCAACCTTCCCAAAAAGGATAACAGTTAGACAAAATAACATCACTTACTTCTACCAATTCTGGATGTGTAGTAAATTCGTAATAAGCATCTACATAACCAACAGTAACATTTGGCACTGCTTGTTTTACTCTTCTTATAAAACCTAATAACTCATCTAAAGGTAAATCGTTTCTGTATAAAACTTCATTACCAACAGCAGCTATATCTACACAGCCTTCTTTTGCAAGTTGAATTAAAGATTGTATTTCTTGTTCGTTTTTTTCTGAATCATCTCCTAACCAAGCACCTACCATTGTTTTTAAACCGTGCTTTTTGGCTATTCTTGGAATATGTTCATTACCTTCTATACAGGAAAAAGAACGAATCCATTTTGTATAGGGCTTTAAAATTTTTATTCTCCTTTCTACTTGTTCTTCTGTAATAGTATCTCCTGGTTCTTGACCATCTTCATACATACTAAAACAAATTCCGTGCATTCCATTATTCAGTGTTTCACTCCAAAGTTTTTTTAATTGGTCTAATGAATATTTACTAAAATCTACTCCAGATTCTCCTGCCTGTTCTTTTAGATTTAACGAATAATGATGACCTTCTCTATATGACATTTTATCAATTTATTAAATTATAACTCTCCTCTACGTTCTACTAATATATTTTTTATTTCTTTGGCTCTTTTTTCTGATAGACTATATTTCCACATAACAATCATTGCCAAAGCAGCAGTTGATGCAGGAACCACAATATCTGCAATTCTTAAAGAAGTCATTGTTTCTATAGATTGATTGGTAATATTTTGATCGAAACCAACAATTTTAAGAATTACACCACTTAAAATAATAGCAATTGCTTGTCCTAGTTTAACCATCCACCAATAGATTGCTCCAAAAGTTCCTTCTTTACGTGGCATTCCGTTTTCTAATTCGTCTAAATCGCAAACATCAGCAGTCATACTCATCATCAAAGTAAATAAACCTCCCATACCAAAAGCAAAAAATGGAATTGGTAAAAAGATTAACCAAGGAATACCATTACTTGCATCAATGCTAAACCAAGACATACCTACACTATCTAAATACGGATTTAAAAACTCAAAAATAGAAGCAACACCATTTGTCATAGATTGTCCTAAAGAAGTTTGATTAAAGCTATTGTTTAACTCAATATCAAAACCCCACCATTTTAAAATATAACCAATAATTGATAAAAAAGTAGAAATTAAAAAAGCATTTCTTTTTCCCCATTTTGTTGCCATTTTAGAGATTATAGGTATTACAATAAATGCCGTAATAATTGCATTTAAAGTATTAAACCAAGCTGGCCAAGTACCTGCTTGTTCCCAACTACCACTATTCATATAAAATACAATGATAAACACCGAAAATGCTGCAACTAATTGAAAACCATTAAACACTAAAAATGTTGCTCCACAAAGCTTCATAAATGGCTTATTTTTAGCAACTTGTTTAATACCTTGCCAAAGTTCTTTCATATTAGAAGCTAAAGATTTCATATTGATTTCTTTTCTGTTTTCCATATGTGATGAATCTATACCTCTACAGAAAAACGCTGGTAAAATTCCAAAAAGAATACAAACTCCTCCAACAATTACAGCCATTGTTCTTACACCTTGTGCTGGATTATCGAAAGTATTTACATCAGGAATAATTACATATAACCAAGGTACAATCATCCAAGCAATTTGCCCCATACTATTTGCCAGGCTCATTAATCTGGTTCTTTCGTTATAATCTGATGTCATTTCATAACCTAAACCTACTAATGGAGTTGCAAACATAGTATTACCTACTAAGAACAAAATCTGCAAAATCATTACATACCAAAAGTTAAAAGTCTGCGATGCATTTTCGTCTAATTGCCACATCAAAATAAATAGAATTCCACTTATAATGGCTCCACTAAAAATATAAGGTCTTCTACGTCCCCATTTAGATTTCGTATTGTCTGAAATAAATCCCATAACAGGATCTGTAATCGCGTCAAAAATTCTAGGCAAACCACCTAACAGTCCTGCCCACACAGGATCCATACCAAAAGCGGTTAGAATAAATACTTGAAGATAAACACCTAAAACACCTGGTAAAAGGTTTAGAACAAAATGTCCTGCTCCAAAAGAAGCTTTTTGCCCCAAAGGCACTTTATTTCTTACTGTTGGCTTTATGTCTGACATAATTAGTTAGTTTTTATAAAATTATAGTTTGCAATGCTTGCGCATCAATATTGATGAATGTTTCTTTAGTACCTAATTGTAATTTAAAATTCTTTTTAGTTTTTCCTTCGTTAAAAACGATTACTGCAATAGAACCATCAGGGTTTTTAGCTGCGGTTACTTGCAATTCTTTATCTGTATTTTCTAAACCAATAACTTTTGCTGCTGGTCTTATATATTTGCTAAAATGCGCCATTGTGTAAAAAAGTGGTGTAAAATATACTTCGTCTTTTTCTGGATCTACAATTACAGGAGCAACACACCAATTCTTAAACCAATTTGGACCACCTTGTTTGTCTAAAACCATATTCCAATCTACCCAGCCATCTACCCAATTATTTAGGCAACCAATAATATCTCTTGCATATCTGTTTACAGGTGCATATTTGGGATGCAAATGTTTATCTTTTTCAGCTGCCCAGTCCCAACCCCAATCTGTAGCTTCTTTTTTCCAATACCAAGCATCATCTTGCCAAACAGGAACTTGAGAATCTATACATCCTTCAGTTTCTATTAAATATTTGTTGGGTGCTTTGTTATGTGCATATTGCAAAGCTTCTGGAAAAACTTCGTAAGTACTTTCGTACCAATGAATTGCAGTACCATAAAAATACTTAGAGGAAGATTCGCTTCTATACATTTCATCTACCCATTCTTTTAAACCTGCTCTATTTTGGTCATATCCTAAAATAATTTTATCTCCATAACCATCTTTTTCTAATTTTGGACCTAAATGAAATTCCACAAAATCTGTCATTTCTTTAGGTGAAAAGTGCATACTTTCCCAGTTATTACCATTTCCATGAGGTTCATTTTCTACCGTGAAACCCCAAATATCTATGCCTTCATTTTTATAGGCATCTAAATATTTAGAAAAGAAAAGTGCCCAAGTATCATAATATTTTGGTAATAATTTACCTCCTACCCATTTTTTATTGTCTTTCATCCAAGGAGCAGCTGTCCAAGGTGATGCAAAGATTTTAAAACCATCTTCAGAAACTTTTATAGCATCTTTTATCATCGGAATTAAATCGTCTTTATCATCTTTTATAGTAAAATGTTTTAACTCCATATCATTTTCTACAGGAGAATATGAATATTGAGATAAAGAGAAATCGCAAGAATTCATATGCGTTCTTGTTAACGAGTAATTGGCGCCGTCTTTTGCAAAATAAGCTTGTAAAATTGTATCTCTGTTTTTTTTACTTAACTTATTTAAAAGGTATGCAGAAGATTCTGTAAATGCACCTCCAAAACCAGTTATTGTTTGAAAAGTTAAATCTGGATTTATTTTTATAATGGATGCATTCTCAGCATCAACAAAATTTGAAATTTTAGTTAATTTATTTCCTGCAAGCGATGTTTCGTAAACAGCTACAGAAAGATTCGTGTCTTTTTTATTGCAACTTATCATCAATAATAGTAATAAAAGTGAAAAAAGTTTGATTGTTTTCATAGGTTATTTTTTTATCTTCTATAATCTGTATTGGGAACCAAAACTGTTTTCATCATTTCTTCTAAATTTCCATTAAAAGTTTTTGTAATTGGTTTTCCATCTCTAGTTAAACCTTTAAAAACTCCTTTATCTACCATATCCCAAAGTGGATATTTTGCCTCTCCTTTAAGGTTGATTAAACCAAAATGATTTTCTGAACCTTTAGAGTTTTTAGCGTCTTTCCATTGTTCGTCAAAAGCTTCAAAATAAAAACAAGAAATGCCTTCTTTCTTAGTCCATTCTCTTAAATATTTAAAGTATAAGCCTTGTTTGTATTGGTCTGTAGCTCTAGATCCATTTACGCCATAATGTCCATCAGAAATTGTTGCCCAACCAGTTTCGCCAATATGAATTGTTTTAGTTGAATCTATACTTTTAACATAGTCTGAAACATTTTTAAATTGCTTTTTAGCAAATTCTAAAGCTCTTAACATAGCGTTATCGATTTTTTCTTTATCGGATAAATTCTGCTCCGAATCCGGAATTTTCCAAAACTCAGGATTGTAATGTGAATTATGATATGCATAGGTGTGCATAGAAACATAGTCTACCGCTTTTATAAGTTCTTCTAAATCTTTAACTCTATAACTTGGATCTCCACCTCCCCAAGAAGCAAAATCGTCAGAACAAGTAATCCATAAATCTTTAGAGAGCTTTCCGTTTTTCTTTAAATCTTGTAGGTGATTTACCCATTTTAAAATAACATTTGGTCTTACAAAATAGCTTGTAGCCCATCTAATCATTGCTTCGTTACCAACTGCTATGATTTTAACAATGTCTGGATATTTGTTGGCCAACGCTACTGCTCTAGCAATTTCGCCTTTGTTTTGATTGCTTTCTACATTATGATTTGGTTCTAAACCTGTCCAAGCATTTAAACAATCTATCCAAGCTCCAAGCATTACATACATTTCGAAACTTGGGTCTTCTTTTTTTAACTCAGAAATTGCTTTTAATACGTTTGATGCGTGGGGTAGTTTTGGTTGCACATTATAAGTTCTAATAATACGAACTCCCATTGCATGCATAATTTTTAAATCTTCTTTTAATTGCGGAATTGTAGGTTGAATTTCTCTGGATGTTGCTCTGTAACCTCCATAAGAAATTGCTAAATAATCTGGATTTCCTAAAATTTTTTCTGCGGTCATTTCAACTTTCTGTGCTGGTTTAACTTTTTGTTTTGAATTACATCCAAAACTTATTATTAGAACAAATGACATTATTAACATCTTAAATTTTGTTTTCATAATTTTTGTTTTGGTTTTAAATTTTATAATCCTAATTTATTTTTTTATTGATACGATTATCTTTTTTATTTCTGCTGTTCTTTTAAATAATTTATTGCTGTTTTCTAAACCTAATTCTAAACTATTTAAGGTTGCTGTTTTATCATCAGAATAAAATACTTTTATACTATTTTTATCTGATAACTTATACACAACAGGAACTTGACAATAAGTAAATGCTAAAGTTTCAGAATCTAGAATAAGTGTTTTCTTATTACTTTTTACATCTATATAATTAAAATCTTTTGGTTCTTTTAAAAACTCTTCTCTTCTTAATAATCTTGGATTAAAAGTAACTTGACCGTTTTTAATAAAAACTCCTAATTCACCTATTCTAGATAAAATATCTTCTTTTACTTGCCCAGTCATTCCTGGCTGCTGTGCACCTTTTGTAGCAGGTGTATGCGAATAAGGATCTGTTGGAAAAGCCCCATACAATTCTGGCGATTTATGCACTCCAATTCCTTCATTTATCTCGTAATAATGTTCTAATAATTTGCCTATAATTTCTTCGTTTTCATTAGAATTTATAGCCAACAAACAATTTTCTTGAACTGCTAACAATAATTTAGAAACCATATGCCAATAGATTGAGCCCAAACCTTCATAACCAAAGAAAGTGCCTGATCTGCCTGTAAAAGATTTATGATCGAACATATCTTCATAAATCTCTAGCAATAAATTTTCTTCTTGTTTAATTAAAGGTTGATAATTCTCAGATAAACCCTCTAAACCTTCTTTTAGAATTGCTGCATTGTTAAAGTTTCCATTAAAATGATAGTTGCCAGCAACATCTTTTGTGATAATTTGATGATTACCATCTACCAATAATTGTTGTAATAATTTCGATTTTTTTACTGAACTTTCAGGAATATTATTTTTATTGATAAATCTTCCTAAATCTTTATCAGGATATAAAATATAACTGTATTGGTCTTCTCTAAACAATGCACTCGCTTTTAAACCATCTAAAGCAGCTAAGGCTTCTTTGGGTGTTAAAGAACCAGAACTTAACACGGCAACTTGCCCTTCTAACATTTCTGACAAATAAGAAATTGATACTTCTTTGTCGTTTTCTACGGTCATTAAATTGTAAGAATGATATAAATTATCTGAACGTTTGTTAGCTTTTATGGTGTGTTCTGTATATTTTTTTGTGATGCTAAAAAACTCTAAAAGATGGTCTTTAGAAATAATAGACTTCTTGTTTTTAAATCCGTTTTTGTAGATAGTTTCTCTAAAATCGCTACCAGCCTGTCCTACTCCATCTAAAACTGATTTTCTATCTTTATTAGAAATTTTTCCTGATAGAATCGTTTCATTATCTTTTAAAGTATTTACAACTGTAGTAAAAAACGCTACTAATTCTTCAGAAACTTCAATGTTATCAGTATCAGATTTTGTTACTATATTTTCAAAGAAATTTAAGAAACGCTGTAAGTAACAAAGTGTTACCATAGAAACGCCATTACCAACCAAAGCGTTGTTGGCGTCATTCCATTCTGGTCTTTGAGTATTCATCCAAATACCACCTTCTGGAATAAAATTAGATACTTTTGCCAACACAGTTGCTAACAATTTTTCTAACATATTTACTCTGTAAATACTATTATTTGCATCTCTTAAAAGCGCGCCATCAACACCAATTTCTTCTCTTAAATCGTTAATTTGATGATCTAAAGCATCATCAAAATTAATGGTATCTTTTGGGTTTTGTAATGTTTCTTGATAACTTTTAATCTTATAAGGAACATTTGCGTAAACAAAAACATTGTCTGTAAATCCACTTGCTAATTTCCCTGGATAGTAATTTTCTATAAATTCTAAGAATTTTAATAGATAAATAATTTGATGATCGCCCCAATAACCAATATAAGACCAAGGATCATCTGGTTCTATGGTTTCCCAATCAAAACCGCCTTTTGTAACTCTATAAGGATTGTAACCATCAAAAGTTGTGGCATTTAAAAACTTGTGAATCATCCCTTCTATAAACTCTGGATATGAATGCGCTAAAGCTTCCCAGTTTTGAAAAATATCTCTCCAATTTCCTTCATAGTCTAAAATTTTAGAACCATCTATTTCACTTCTTGTATTGATAGAAAAACGGTTCCAAGGTCTACTTGGGTCTCCGTGTCTACGGCTAAATTTTAGCGGAAAATACTCAAAGCATAATCTTCTAAAATCTTTGTCATTATTAGATTTTGCTTTGTTTTTAATATCTTCAGCAGTAAATTCTTCTGGAAGATTATTTAAAATATCTTGCTGATTTTTAAACACTTCTGTATTTGCATTTGCAATGTATTTTACAAAATCATCTTTTTCAATTTTATAATTGTTATCAAAAATACCCCCTCTCATAATATTGAAAAGTGTATTTGCAAAATGCCTGGTATTTCTTAGTTGAATTTCGCCTAATTGTAAACCATCTGAAGCACCCGTTAATTCAATTAAATTATCTGTTCCTTGGTTAATACTATTTTGAATCTTATCAATTAAATTGGATTCATTTTGTATTAATTCTGATAAACTATGATAAGAATTTAAGTCTTGATTTACGTTGGCAATTAGCATCCAAGATTTTTTTTCATCAGCATTTAAAGACAAGTTTTGAACCGTAAAATAGGCTCCTTTTTCTGCCTTTATATCAATTTCTTGATGAATTTCATCACCATTTCTAAACGCATCTAATTGCAAAGAAGAAATTAAATAGGTAGGATTTTGAACTCCTAAAGACCAAACTAAATTCGATTTTAAAGCTTCACTTGGTTCTGCTTTATCAACAATAATTGCACTTAAAGCGTAAATACCAATACCTGTTTTTGTTTCTAACTCGCTCTTTTTATAAGCATCTACTAAATTACTTCTCGTTTCTTGAATTGCAGAAGTTACACCATAAGGAATTATGTTTTGTATTCCATCTAAAATAGTAACTTCAACTTTAGATTTTGAGTTGTTAATCAAGTTAGATTTTCTAACAAAACCGTATTCATTAGAAGTGTTCCAATGATATAAAAATGTGAGTTCTAAATCTTCATTTATTTCTTCGAATACAACTTTATTTCCATAATTATTTTTATATAAATTTCTTTTGATGCTGTAAACTCCTTGATATTTATCAGAAAAAGGTTCCCAAAGAAAAGTTTTATTGTCTTTATGAACTTGTAAAATGGTTTTACTACCTGTTATATCTGCAGATTCTGTAATTTTATCGTCTGTATAATAAGGAAATAAAGAGTTTTCAGAATTCTTTCTACCAGCAGTTAAACCGCCATTACTTGAGATAAACATCCAATGATTTGAGTTACTTACAAGACTCATAAAAAACGGTCTCATTTTGTTACTGTTGGATATTTTATAATATACTTCGTTATCAAAATTGATTAACTCTCCTTTAATATCTAAAGATTGATTTTGAGCTATATTTTTACCTAAATAAATAGTATTCTTGGTCATAAAAAATGTACTTAAAAAAACATCTAAAAGACGTAAAAACAATGTTTTTAAGTTTAAAATTGGGGTTAATTATTACTGAAGACAGCAAATCGTCTTCTAATATTTTTTATTAAGTTTTCTAGAAAAGTTGGTGATAGTATTAGTACCACCAACTTAAATTTGTTTATTGATGCTTATTTATAAACTTTTACATAATCTATTTCCATAGTTTGCGGAAATACAGTTTCTGCAGTTGGGTTTCCTGCAAAAGAACCGCCTACAGCTAAGTTTATAATAATGTAAAACTCTTTGTCATTAAACACCCACTTTTTACCTTTTGGTAAATTTGCTGGTGTAATTTGATTGTATAAAACATCATCTACATAATAGTTGATAAAATTAGGTCCCCATTCTATACCAAATGTGTGAAAGCCTGTATCAAATCTATCATTTTTTAAAGAATAACTTTTTGTAACAGCTTGCCCAGCAGAATATCCTGGTCCGTGAATACTTCCGTGGATAGTTGTAGGTTCTTGCCCTTTATATTCCATAATGTCAATTTCTCCATTTTTTGGCCAAATAACAGTTCCTTTAGCATCATCTCCTAACAACCAAAATGCTGGCCAAATACCTTTGCCCCAAGGCAATTTTATGCTTGCCTCAAAACGACCATATTTAGTTTGATATAAACCTTTGGTTAGAATTCTTGCAGATGTGTATGCAGATCCTTTGAAAGATTCTTTATTAGCTGTTATAATTAACTTACCATCTTTAATAACAACATTTTCTGATCTTTTTGTGTAATACTGTAACTCATTATTACCCCAACCATTAGTTCCTGTACCTTCGTTATAATCCCATTTCTTAGCATCTGGTGCTCCTTCTTTATCAAAAGTATCTGCCCAAACTAAATTAGATAAAGTTGTAACGGTTTGTTTCTCACTATTTTCGCAACTGGAAAAAATAAAAGCAGACACAACTAAAACTAGTATTGAATGTACTTTGTGTTTTTTTATAAAATTCATTTTCTTACTTTTTAAGGTTAATTTCTATTTATAGAAATAAATATTATCTAAAATAAAATCTGGACCACCAACTAAAATAATTGCTCCTAAATTATTTTTTTGAGATGTTAAATCTCCATTTAAAGGAATGTCGAAAGAAGTCCATTGACCAACTTTTAAGTTCGAAGCATCAAACCTTAGATCTTTATCATCTCCCTTAGGGAAACCATTGCTAACATTTGTTTCAATCTCTTTATTAGGTCCTACATCTCTAATTTGAAAACCAACAGAATTTCCTGCATTGGCGGTGTAAACATCTACATGAAAATGGGTAAATGTAGAGGCATCTATAGAAGAATTAAAAATTATACCTGTAAAGTTATTATTACTATATGATTGAAAATTCTCTGTACCTGCAGTAGTTAAACTTGTATTTGTTGTAGAACCTCCAAAACGTGGGTCAAAATTACTGTCTGTTGCATTTGTGTATGTATCGCTAAATATTGAAAGTACATTTTTAGCATCTTGAGTAGGTACTGGAGCTTTTGGAAATTCTCCTAAAGAGTTTACCGTTAAAGAACCTTTAGCATCTTTATCATTTAGCTTAGCCGTAATTTTAGCAGATCCTTTACCTACAACAGTAATAATACCATCTCTTGTTACAGTTGCTACAGAGGTTTTTGAGCTTAAAAATGTATAATACCCACCTGCTGCATCAATAGATAAATCTTTTCCATTGGCTAAATTAACGGTTTGCGTTAAGCCAGTAATTGGTATTTTACTTTTATTAAAACTAGTTACTACTTTATCTTCTCCATTAAAAATGAAAGGTCTAGACTGAGCAATAGTACCTAATTTTTCATATTTTAATTCATCAATCCAAAAAGTGTTTACAACATTATCATCTTTATCTCTTGCTCCCTCTGCATACCAAAACATTCCTTTTGCAGCGGTTAATTTTGAAGTATTAGGAATAGGTATTGTATATTTTACCCATTTGGTAGTAATTGGCAAATTCTTTCTAGTTACCCTGTATTTGTTTTTGTTTTCTCCGTTTAAACCAAATCCAATTTCATTGATATCACCAGCAGTAGAAGCTTTTGCCCAAAAGGTAAGCGCATCATATTCTGATAAATCTCTAGGAGAGCTAACTGGAAAGTTAGCACCTCCATAACCTACACCAAAAGCAGGTATGTCAAATCTCATAGAAGCAGAACCTAAATATTTGGTTTCTGTATCTACACTAAAAGCTTCTTGAAATGAATCTCCAAAAGGTTGATAATCTAACCCTGCACTAAATGTATCCGTAAACACATTTGGGTTATTAGAAAAAGTTGCTGGCACTGCATTATCAGAAAGTTCTCTTTCGCAACTTATTGCTGTAAAAAACAACAGGACTAGCAGGAAAGTAATTTTTGAATCTATATATTTTCTTGTTTTCATGTTCTTGGTATTTATTATTTTCCAATATTTATATGAATGTATGTTCTAATTTCCCACTCAGAACCATTTGGAAAACCAACTGAACTAACTGTGGGAGAAGTTGCAAATGCACTAGAAGTACTATTTGGTGTATATCTTGGAGAATATTGATCTAATGACCTCCATATTCCTCTAATACCCATTTTTGTATTCGGCAAAATAAACCAGTTTGGTTTGCCTAATGTTGTAGATAAATCTAACATTAATTGTGCTGGATATGTTAAGTTAAAATCTCTATGATAATCAAAAGGCCCCCAATCATTAAATTTTGCTTGGGCAACAACTTTTAATTTATTGTAAATTAATCTTACATCTCCACCACCTCTATTAATTAACCTAGAGTTACTACCATTAGATTGTCCGTTTCCATAATATAGGTTTGCAATAAATCCAAAATCTGGACTCATTTTAGAAACAATTCTAGAATTAATTTCCCATAAATCTTCAGCAGGTACAGAATTAGGAAATGCAAATGAAGTACGATTGCTTAAGAAACCAATCCAAGCATCTTGTGTTGTTGGTAAATGACGATACACAAAACCTAAATTGAATGCAAATTTTGCATCTTCTGCTCTGTCATTATCCCAAGCATACATCCAAGAACCTGGTGTTGGATCGTAAGAAAATAAAATCTCTCCTGCTGTTGTTTCTCTATTTCCTCTTACTGCAAAAGGATCTGATTGAATATTTCTTAACGGAACACCAACTGTTTGTCCTTGGTTATTTACATAAGAAAATCCGTTAGGAATTGCACCAACTAAAGGTTTTTGCCATAAGAAATTAGGTGCAATTTGTAAATTGCCAGTATTAAAAGTAAAACCTGTTAAAAAGTTAACTTGATTTCCACTACCAGAATCTTTTAATTTCCATCCTGTAAAAGTGGTAGTTGCATCTGCCCCACCATTGGCAACTAAGCCCATATAAGCAGATTGTGCGTACCAATTAAAGGTTCCTTTTGTATATGTTACTTTTAATTTACCACCCCAGTTATCTGTAGATTGAATTAAATCTTTATACCCTTTATCAAAACCTTTAACATTCTCTACCATATGAAATTCTCTACCATTTAAAGGTTGACCTCCCCAAATAGCACCAAGCTGCCATCCGAAACTACCATAATCTCTTTCTATAGCTAAAGTAGCTCTTCTTGTTTTTGGTAAAGGAACAAATCCTGATGTTTGTGCTTCTGTATTTTCTGATACATCTTCATGATAAATACCAGTAACATCGTAATGACCCAATTTCTTTCTATATTTTAACAATATTGCTGGGTTTGCTCCCCACCATAATTGCGGCCCAAATGCAGCTTTTAAACCTTTTAAAGCACCTTTACCATCTGCTTCTATTCCTAAAATTTCTCCTCCATAGATATCAAGGTTAGGTCCGTAATTTGCTTCTGGATAAACACCAAAGAAGTCGCCTTCATATTGCCAATGATAATGACCTGTTCTGTAAAAACCTCTAACATCTGCAATGTCTGTTTTCCAGTCGAAAGATGCATTGTACACATTTATTCTGTTTACGTCTGTTAAAGTAGCATTGCCATTATCTGTTTTAACTGTAACAGGGCGTGCTCTGTTTTCGTAAAAAATTTCATCAATAGGATTATCAGCAACATTGCCAATAATATTAAAATTTACTTCTGCTCTCATATTAGCACTTGGTTGTCCTTGCACACCAACATAATACGATTGCATATGGTCAAAACCTGTTCTACTTGGATATCCTGTAGAATTTGCAGCGGGTTTACTAGGCGTTTTTAATAGAGTTCCGCCGGTATTAAAAGTTGTAAACTCTGCTCTTAAATTGCTTAAACGAATTTTTTCGTTTCCTCCCATTGCAGCTTTATCTCCTCTTGCTCTTAAAACACCGTCCATTAAGCTAATATTAGAAAAATGATTGTTTACATCTGATAATGAAGTTCCTTTTTTATAAGGATTTATACTGTGTGCTTCTTTTAGAGAATAATAAGCAGCTCTAGGATATAACGTATATAAGCCTTCAGAATTCGTTGGTCCTTTTGCACAAATACCAAACCATTCTTCGTTCATATTATTACTTCCGTCTTTTGTATCTATATAATATCCTCCATTAGACCAAGAAGCTCCATTATCATGAACTTCTAAGTTTTTAGTTTGACCAAGTTTCCACCAACCATCACTAAATTGAAAAGTAAAACCACCAATAGAATTGTTTGTTTTGCCTAATCCAGCAGCATTTTGGTAAATTTCTTTCCAGTTTTCTACCATAAAAAATGATTGCATTTTCTGATCTTCTTGATTCGTTAAAGCATTAAAAGCATCTGCACCAAATTCAGTAAACATTACTGGTTTGTTCAGTTTATTTTTAATTTTTTCAAAAGCATCTCCAAAAGATTTACCACGATACATATTAGTACCATAGATATCTACATTCTTACATTCTTCTGCAACAATATCAATAAATAAAACATCGCCATTACAAATTGCTACAGGATGATTTTTATCTATACTTTTCATTAAAACAGCTGCTTCATCCATCAATTTATACATTGGTCTTCCTCTTTTTTCTCCAACAGCTCTTTTTTGTTCTTCGCCTTCTGGAAAATCTTCAGTTTCTGCACCTGCCCAAAATAACCCGTAGTTATTTTCATTACCTAATAAAAATAAAAGTAGCCCTGAAGTACCTTTATATTTAGTAGCCATTTCTTTAGCATCAGAAAGTAAAAGTTTTTTAGTTTCTGGATCTCTATAATCTGTAACAGGTGTCCAAACACCATTTATTGTTAAACCATATCTACCAAAAGAATGGTTTAGCATTGTATAAATACCATAAGTTTCATAAATATATGTAACCCATTTTGGTTGAATACCAGTATATACTCTAATTGTATTTACTCCCATATTTTTTAGTAAACCCATTTCTGCATCTAAAGCTGCTTTTATTACATCTTCAGATTGATTCCATAAACTATAATTAAAGTTTGTACCAATTGGAAAGTAATCCCAATTCATACCATTAATCATAAATGGCTTACCATTTACCTCTAACCACGTTCCTTTACTTTCGTTAACAACAGAAACTTTACTAGCCTGTGCATAGAAATTTAAAGTACATAAGAAAAGTAGTAATCTTAAAAAATTGTTCTTCATAATTTTCTTTATTTAATTATGATTTAGCTTTACTAAAAAGAAAAACAAAACCGAATGTTTAAATCTCATACTTTTTAATGAAAAAATTAAAGCACTATAAAAGCATAAAAAAGCACTCTAATTAAATCTACAACTTTCTAATTTTGAAAGTTTTTTATATTAATTAAATTGAAATAACTCTTTTATTGCCTAGCCAATTTAAATGACCAGTGACCACCACCTGCAACTTCAATATCAATTTCTAAAACATCACCATCTAATTTAGCTATATAAGTAACCGAATCTGGAGCTGCAGAAGGACTTGCCAATTCCGCACCATTTATTGCTTTTGGTAATCCTAAATAAACTCCTTTTCCTTCAATTTTGATTGTACCAGCTGTTGCATCGTAAGTATATTTCCCTTTTGCAGATCCATTATGAGGAAAAACAGGAGTAGCACATCCTTCTGGGTCATTACCTTGCCATTTTTCTACCCAAGTTTCTGATCCTAATTTATTTTCGAAAGATCCATCTGCTTTAAATACATATTCATCATCAAATAAACAAGCTCTTGTTGTTACATCTGCTTTACTATTTGACCACCAAGAAATATTATTTAATGCTGGTCCTACACCTAAAGCTCCTGCTTCTGGAGCTAATTTCCAAGTACCGACAATTGTTGGAGCAGCTTCTTTAACCAATTTAAATGACCAGTGACCACCACCTGCAACTTCAATATCAATTTCTAAAACATCACCATCTAATTTAGCTATATAAGTAACCGAATCTGGAGCTGCAGAAGGACTTGCCAGTTCCGCACCATTTATTGCTTTTGGTAATCCTAAATAAACTCCTTTTCCTTCAATTTTGATTGTACCAGCTGTTGCATCGTAAGTATATTTACCTTTTGCAGATCCGTTATGAGGAAAAACAGGAGTTGCACATCCTTCAGGGTCATTACCTTGCCATTTTTCTACCCAAGTTTCTGATCCTAATTTATTTTCGAAAGATCCATCTGCATTAAATACATATTCATCATCAAATAAACAAGTTCTTGTTGTTACATCTGCTGCACTATTTGACCACCAAGAAACATTATCTAATGCTGGCCCTACACCTAAAGCTCCTGCTTCTGGAGCTAATTTCCAAGTACCTTCTAATGGACTTGAACTACCTCCTCCTGGTGGTGGAGCAACAACATAAGTTACTGTGTGTTCTTTTGTAATACTTACATCATCTACGCCTTCTAAAGAAGCTGTTACTTTTATTGTATACGTTTTTGTTTCTTTTGGATAATCGTAAGTTACCATTGGTCCACTTGTTTTAAACATATCTGTATCTGAATCTGGAGTTGCTCCGAAATCTACAGTATATACAATGTTTCCATTTCCGAAAGCGGTTGTAGGTACTACACCTGCTTTTGTTCCGTCTGAGTTTAATGTAGCTATTACAAAATCTAAGCCTGTAATTGCTGCTATTTCGTTATTATCTTCATCACAAGAAACTGTAATGCTTAAGAATAATAGTAATAGGAAATATGATCCTTTTTTTAATAAATTCATTTTGTTTTGTTTATTATTTATTTTAAAATTTTTTAATAATTTGGGTTTTGCCCCCATCTATCAACTGCATTCGCTAATTGTAATTCAATTAGTGGTATTGGAAAAATTTCATTTTTATTTTCTGTAAAAGTTACGCTATTAAATGCTGCTGGTTTAGAGGCATTAAAAGCTTCAAAAGCTGCTTTAGCTTTACCTGTTCTTACTAAATCGAAAAAACGATGTCCTTCTCCTGCTAATTCTTTACGTCTTTCTAAATAAATAGCATCTAATAAAGAGCCTTCTGCCGCTTTATAATCTTTACTATTATCACCAAAAGCCCTTGCTCTAACTTCGTTTAAATACTTTTCTGCATTTGCTGTAGAACCACCACTCTGAACTTCTGCTTCTGCAGCCATTAATAATACATCTGCATAACGAATTGCTCTATAATTATTTGGATGATTTAATGGGTCTGAACCAGTTCTAGTATCTGCTTTACGTGGCAAATATTTACGGTTAAAGAAACCTGTATCATCTCTACCTTGAGAATACTTATCTTGAGCGTTTCTTAAGTCTAAAAAAGTAACTTCTCTTCTTTTATCATTTGCATCAAACAGATCATATAATTGTTGTGTTGGTAAATTAAAACCCCAACCTGAGCTAAAGTCTGTTCCATCATAAGGGGATCTTGGTCCGTTAAACTGTACAAAATAAGAACCTTCACTACAAGTAATGCATTTCCAACCTGCTGGTTCTACACCTGTATATTGAATTTCAAAAACTGCTTCTACACCGTTTTCTCCACTAGTTTCAAATAAGTTCATATAATCTGCACCTTGTACTAAACTATATTTACCAATTACTTGCCCTAAACTTTTTACTGCTTCTGCAAACATAGCATTATCAAAAGTACTATGATATAAATAGACTTTACCTAAAAGTGCTTGTGCAGCTCCTTTTGTTACCTTGTATTTAGCACCTTGTACTGCTGGTAAGTTTTTTATAGCTTCTTTTAAATCTTCTTCTATTAAACTATATACAGCAGCAATACTACCAACTCTATTCATTAATAAATCATCTCCTGCTACAACTCTTTCATCTTTAATTCTTTTTACGCCATTTCTTTCTTCTACTTTTAAAGGGATGTCTCCAAAGAATTTAGCCAATTCAAAAGTATAATACGCTCTTAAAAAATAAGTTTGTGCTATAATTTCTTCTTTACCAGCAAAATCGGTTTTATCTTTAAATTCTAATATATAATTAGCTCTATTGATACCTGTGTACATTAATTTCCAAACCTCTCTTAACTGTTCTGCATCTGCAGGCGTATGAATCATTGAATTTATATTTTGTAAAACAGGTTGATCATAATTAAATGAATCTCCACCTGCAATCATATCATCAGAAGCAACAACACCTACTAATACATTTTGAAAAGTTGCTTGTAATATATCGTAAGCACCAATTAATGCTGCTTTATATTCTTCTTCTGTATTAAAATAATTATCAGAATCTGGTCCTGCTGGTTTTAACTCTACAAAATCATCACATGCTGAAAATGTGAGAAGCAGTATAAATAAATATTTAATTGTTTTTAAATTTTTCATTATCTATTCTTTAAAATTTTATATTAACACCCAATAAATAAGAAGTAGCAACAGGATAAAAACCTCCATCAATTGCTCCTCCTAAAGGAGCTCCTGAATTTGCAGAAGGATCAAAACCCTTATAGTCTGTAATGGTGAATAAATTATTACCTGTTACATAGATTCTTATTTTATCTAAACCTGTACCTTGCAATTGTTCTTTTTGTAAAGTATACCCTACTTGTGCATTTTGTAAACGAACAAATGAAGCATCTTCTACATAAAAATCAGAAAACAAGTCTGTATTTACTGAACCTCCTGAAGCTGCTCTGGGTACTAAGTTACTAGTACCTGAACCTTGCCATCTATTTAGCATATAAGTGCCTCTATTGGCATATAAATCTACACGTTCATAATTTCTTATCATATCGTTACCTATAGAAGCAAATGCATTTGCGTTAAAATCTATATTCTTGTAGGTAAAACCAATATTAAGTCCCATAGTTAGCTCTGCTATTGGGTCACCAATATTTGTTCTATCTGCATCTGTTATTACTCCATCACCATCTGTATCAACAAATTTTAAATCACCTGGTTTAACACCGTTATGATATTTCTTATCTTTATTATCTATTACACCATCTTTATTTGTATCTGTATTTAAAGCATCAATTTCTGCTTGTGTTTGATAGATTCCAGCTGTTTTATATCCATGGAAATATCCTAATGGTAAACCTGGTACCATACGCGTAATATCTGTTTGACTAATTCCTACTCCGAATTCTCCTAAAGCTGGCGCTTTTCTACCATTTAACGATAGCACTTTATTATCTAAAGCTGTTAAATTAAAGCTCATATTAAAGTTAAAATCTTCTGTAATGTCATCGTTATAAGCAATTAGAAATTCAAAACCTTCGTTTTCTACTGACCCTGCATTTTCTAATGGGTCTCCAGAACCAGGACCTCCAGAACCTAGCACACCTGCAGCTTGAGGTGTTATTAATAAATCTTCAGTTTGCTTATTAAAATAATCGAAAGAAAAACTTAGTTTATTATCTATAAATTTTGCGTCGAAACCAACATTTAATGATTTTTGTTTTTCCCATTTAATATTTGAGTTTCCAAATTTTCCGAAAGCAGCACCAAATAATAAATCTTTTATAGCCAAGGCATTACCTGGAGCATATACTCCTTCTCCATCTAATAAAGTTATATAAGCAAAATTTGGAATTCTATCATTACCAATAACTCCATAACTAGCTCTTAATTTTAATGAATTTATAACCTCATTATCTTCTAAAAATGGTTCATCCGAAACATTCCAACCAATAGAGCCTGAAGGAAAATAACCAACATTATTATTATTTTTAGGCGAAAACTTTGAAGATACATCTCTACGCAAAACAGCTGATAACAAATATTTTCCTTTATAGCTATACTGTAATCTTGTAAACAAAGAATATAATCGTTCTTCAAAACGATCTTTACCTAACTCAACTTCTTTAGGGTTTATACGAGGCTCTACTGTTCCATCAATTTTATCTCCTAAATAACCACTTGCAAAAGCATCAGAAACAGAATTGCTATTGTTTTTTAATTGTTCACCTTTAACCCCATAAAAACTTCCTTTATTCCTAAAAATTGAAGTTCCTAATAATATTATAACATTATGATCTTCATTAAATGTATTGTTATAATTGATATAGTTATCCCAGGTATAATCTGTAAAAATATCGTTATAATCTTCAACAAAATTTTTCTTTCTAGAACCTTGTTTAGCATAGTTATTACCATAATTAACAATAGGCTCAAAACGATCATACAACACTGTTGCATAGTTTATCTGGAATTTAGAACTTGCTGTAAAATGCTCTAAAAAAGTGTAATCTAAACCTAAAGTACCACTATACTTATCTATTTTTGTTGTATTGTAAGTATTTGCAATTTGCGCTAAAGGGTTTCTAATTTCTGTTTGTGAAATATCTTCTGCTAAAGAAAAATCTCCTTTTTTATCATAAACCAATAAATCTGGATTCATATTTACAGCATTATACAACACTGCACCAATACCACCTTCTAGTAAATTATTTTTTGTTGAATTTGTAAATAAACCAGTTGTTGATAATTTTAAGTTTTTTAAAATATCGTAATTAAAACCTAATCTAGCAGTATTTCTAGTATAATTAGATTTACCACCGCCTACAATACCATCTTGATCTAAGCGTGAAATACCAAAAGTATACGTTGCTTTTTCTGTACCTCCGTTAGCACTAAAGTTAATATCAGAAATTATTGCTTGTTTAAAAACTTCATCTTGCCAATCTGTTCCTTTATTTGGATACACAAAAAACTTTGTTTTATCAGCTGCATCATTTACATATAAAGCAAAATCTCTTGGATTTAATAAATCAATTTTTTTACTAGTAGTTTGAAAACCTGTATAAGCATCTAACTGAAACTTTAATTCAGATTCTTTTCTACCTGTTTTAGTAGTAATTAAAACCACACCATTTGCAGCTCTTACACCATAAATACCAGCTGTTGCATCCTTTAAAACATTAATACTTTTAATGTCGTTCGGATTTAATACTGATAAATCTTCAATAACATTACCATCTACTAAAATTAATGGTCTACTATCTCCGTTTGTAGATATACCACGAATTCTAATATTAGATCCACTACCTGGAGAACCAGAAGCCGATGTGATATTAACCCCAGAAATTTGCCCTTGTAAAGCTTGCTCTACTCTTGTTGGATTCAGTTTTTCAATAGCTTTAGAATCTATTACAGAAACTGCTCCTGTAACTTCTTTCTTCTTTTGAGTACCATAACCAACAACAACAATTTCATCTAAAGATTCTGCAGATTCTTCTAAAGAAACATTAATTGTCACTTTATCTACTACAACTTCTTTTACAGCATATCCTAGATAATTAAAAACTAGAATAGCTCCTTTTTTTACATTAGAAAAACTATACAATCCGTCAAAATCTGTTTCAGTTCCTGTAGTAGTCCCTTTAATTAAAATACTAACTCCCGGGAGAGGATCTCCTGTTTTAGCATCCTTAACAACTCCTTTTACATTTAGGGTCTGAGCAACAGACATAAACCCTATAAACAAAAAGAGTAATACTGTGATTTTTTTCTTCATTTAATTAAGTATTTTTGTTTGATAGGTAAATTTAGAGTTAAATATTTGTTAAGTCACGAAAAAACACCTCAACAAAAAACATACAACACACAACATTCTTAAAACACCTATAAAGCTTAAGAAAAAATTAACAATTGCAGTAGAAAAACTTACCAGTAACTCACTTTGTTGTGGCAATGTTGTGTAGAAAAGAAGAACTGATGAGATGCTAAATCTCTAATATGTAATCTGTTAAGTTAGAATTATGAGATAAATTCATCTTTTTTCTTAGCCTATACCTTTTAACTTCAACACTTCTTGGCGATATATTTAACAAAGGAGCAATCTCTTTTGAAGACAAATTAAGCCTTAAATACGCACACAAACGCAAATCATTTGGAGTTAATTTTGGATGCTTATCTTTTACTTTTTTCAAGAAGTTTTTATCAGCGTTGTTAAATGCTTCTTGAAACATTTTCCAATCATCTGTATTGTTAAGGTTTTTATCAATAATTTTTACAACATTAGCTATATTCTTTTCTCCACCACTAGCTAACTCATTTTTTATTGTACTTAAAAACTCATTCTTCTTAATGATATTCATAGTAGAAGTTGCCAATTCTCTATTTTTACTCTCAATATCACTTCTTAGCTTATCATTATTTAATTTAATGATTTTCTGATTACTTTCTAACTCCTTTAATTCAGACTCTCTCATTGCCTTATTCAGCATATCTTCCCTTTGTTTCTTATAATACCTTTTAGATAAAATATGAACCATATAAAAAGCCGCTAAGAACAACAATACATAAATAGTAATAAAAGTGTTTGATAAATACCAAGGTCTATTAATTTTAAAACTATAAATGGCTTCATTAACACTTAATTTACCTCCAACAACTGCTCTTACTTTAAATTTATAACTTCCGTAAGAAAGGTTTTCAAAAAGAATAGAATTTGATTTTACAGGTTTACTCCAATTCTTATTAACACCCTCTAACTGATATTGATATTTTGTAGTAATTACTTTGTTAAAATTTGGTGTGCTATAAAAAAACTCAATGTTATTGTGCTGAGAATCAAAAGAACCTTTATTAGACAAGCTTAAATATTGTCTAGATTCATCTCGTTTAAAACTATTTATTTTATTTATTTGAATTCTAAAACCCGAATACTCTTTAAGTTTTTTTAAATCAACTTTTATATATCCTTTTGATGTTCCTAATAAATATATGTCGTTATTGATATGAATAATGTTTTCATAACCAGAGGCTGCTTTTGGAATATCCTCAGAAATTGTGATTTTTTCAATTTTTGGTTTATCACTTAATTTACCTGGCGATAAATATTTCATATAATCTTTAGAAAAAAACCACAGTTTATCACTCGAAGTATTATGCACCAATTTACCAGAAATATAAGTATCTTTAGAAATTAACTCACTATAAAGACTATCTCTTTTAAATAAATCTAACTCTTTATCATAACGAAAAACACCTTTATTTATAGCATATAAAACTTTATCTTGATATTTTATGATACTAGAATGCACTCCCTTTGAGAGCGTTTTTTCAATTTCTAAATTAACAACCTCTTTTAACTGATTATCGATAGTTAACTTAAAAACCCCCTTATATTCATGATTCACAAAAAACCTATTTTTACCTATATAAACAACATCTTTACTTGAATTATTAAATCCTTTTATTTTATTACTTAAACTCCAACTTAAAGCATTTTTTTTCAAAACATACAAACCATCATAACAACCTTGAATTATAGTGTCATCAGCAATTTTTAGCAAACTCCATGTTCCTTGTTTATTAAAAATGCTTTTTACCGTATTTTTATTTATAATTAAAGTTCCTGAATCATGACCACAAAACAATGTACCATCAATTTCCTTTAAGCTCCAAACCTGACCTTGAGTTTTATCTATAAATTGAAACGGATTATCTGAGCGAACCTTCTTAAAAAACAATCCTTGATTTGTACCAATATAAATATTATCACCATAAACTATAGAAGTATAAATAGTTCCTAAAAAATCATTTTTAGTATTATAAAATTTAAAAGGCGATGTATTATTAATGCAATTAATACCATTATCTAAGCCCAACCAAATATTACTATTATCATCTTCAAAAACAGACAGAACAGTACTATTTGCTAAGCCCAAACTTTGATTAATTTGATAATTAAGATTACCTTTTTGATTTAGACAAATTATACCGTTAGAAATAGTACCAATAGCAAAACTTTTATCTTTTAATTGCTTTGCACTATAAACGGTTTTCCCTTTTAAAAGACCATCTGCTAAGGTTTTCCATTTTTTAGGTTGATGATTCTCTAAAATAAAAAACCCATTTTTTTGAGTTAACAAGAGAAGCTGATTATCTTTCTTAAAAACATTTACAATAAAGTTATCTCTAACTAATTGATGATCAGAAACCAGTTTTGGCTTACCATTTTCTATTTTAAACAAACCTTTATTATTTTCGTGAAAATAGATAACATCTTCAACTTTTGATAAACTATTAATTTTATTTTCTGTGGTAATAATTTTAATAGATTTAGAATCTAAATTATACAAATAAATTCTTTGCAAAGATTTAAAAAGCATCCAACCATCTACTTCTACAATACTCCAAATTTGCTCATCTTCTAGCATTTTAATGTCAAAATCTTTTACTATAGAATTGTACTCAAAAACACCAAAATCATTTCTTTCCCAATAACCAAACCCCATATAAAAACCTGTAAAAACTTTACCTTTAAAAGCTTTTACTGACCTCATAATAGTTTCATTAGGAGTTTTATACAATTCCCAGGAAGAACCATTGTACTCTAGTAAACCTTTATTATTTGCTATGTAGATGTATTTATTTTCTGATTGGGATATAGACCAATTTTGATTTTCTGCTCCAAGATCTTTAACATTAAATGTATTAATAGGTGGCAATTCTTGCGAACTAACAAACCCTTGAACAAGAAACAATACACCTAGAATAAAATAATTAGTTTTTCCCATACCTGTAGAATTACACAATTGTAGGGTTCTAATTTACATTAATTTGAACAAAATAAAGACTATAAAATGTTTTTGTATGGTTTTTGTATAGGTTAAAAACTATTTAAAAAACCGCAATATAAAAAACATAAACACTAAAAAAAACAGTTAAAACCCAACACAACACTATATAAAAACGCTTATGCTTACTTCTTAAAATAAACTCTTTTACTTGTTTCCTTTTTTGTACAACAATATAGTTTTACCAAATAATAAAACAGTAGAATATCAAAAAAAAAGCTATCTACACCATTTCTTTATCTAAAATAGAAAAATAAAGTTTATCCTCAGTTATGATTTCTTTTTATGTTAAAATAGAAAGGAAAAGAAGGAGGTTTTATTACAGCCATTTTTATGAAGAAATGGTATTAGATTTCCGATTTCTTGGGAATAACAATTTCAACAGAAATCTCGACCTAGAAACACAAGAAATTCTTTTCCTTTAAAAAATGATCTATGTTATTTAACCTTCTTTAGACTTATTGCAAATCCACCACCTGCTGCTAAGTTAAATTTTAGTTTGGTGTTTTTATCAACTTTAATAGTTTTTATACTAATATCTAAAGGATTATTATTCCAATGAGCAGTATCACCATCCTTGTAGATTTTAGCTTTATATACTTGATTTTCATCTAAAAAATTGAAATCAATTTCTAATTCTCTTGCATTTTCATCAGTAATACTTCCTAAAAACCAATTCCCTGTTTTGCGCTCTTTTCTTGCAATAGTCACAAAATCACCAATTTCGCCATTCAAAACTCTTGTTTCAGACCAATCTACACCTACATCTTTAATAAATTCTAAAGGCTCAGGATTTGCTTCATAATGTTCTACCAAATCTGCTGCCATTTGTACAGGACTATAAATAACCACATACAATGCCAATTGATGCGCTAATGTTGTATTTACTTGGTTTTCCTTTTTATATTCATCAAATTTGATGTTAAAAATACCTGGAGTAAAATCTATTGGACCTGCTAACATTCTTGTAAATGCTACTATTGATAAATGTTCTGGCGGATTTCCTCCATCTTGAGACCACGCATTAAACTCTTGTCCACGCAAACCTTCTCTAGAAATAATATTAGGATAGGTTCTTCGTAAACCAGTAGCTTTTATTGGTTCATGCGCATTTACAGCTACTTGGTATTTTGCTGCTTTTATAGCTGCGTTGTTATATTGATTTACCATATACTGCCCATGATGATATTCGCCTTTTGGTAAAATCTTACCAACATAACCAGATTTTACAGTATGCATACCATATTTTTGCATTAAAGCATAAGCAGTATCTTGTTGCTTTTCATAAGTTTGTGTTGCTGCTGATGTTTCATGATGCATAATAATTTCTACACCTTTTTCTTTCGCATATTTAGTAACTTCCTCTAAATTATAATCTGGATATGGAGTAACAAAATCGAAAACACCTTCTCTATCTTCAAAACCAATCCAACGTTCCCAACCTGTATTCCAGCCTTCAACTAAAACGCCTCCAATATTATTTTTTGCAGAAAAATCTATAAAACGTTTTACATTTTGGGTTGTTGCACCGTGTTTTCTGTGGGCTTTTCCTGTGTCTTTCCATTTGCCATCCACCATTTCCATTCCATAATCCCAAGAAGATTTTCCTAAATGCATTTCCCACCAAATTCCAGTATATTTCATTGGTTTAAACCAAGAAACATCACCTAATTTATTAGGCTCATTTAAGTTTACAATTAAATTTGATTGAATTAAATCTGGCGCATTGTTTGTTATTTGTATGGTTCTCCAAGGTGTTGTAAAAGGCAGTGTTCTTTTTACTTTATAAGCTGTATTTCTAGAACCAACTAAATGGCTTTTTAATAAAAGGTTTTTAGTATCAACCTTTAAAGTCATTCCTGAATAATCTACCAAAGCTGCTTCATGAAAACTTAAATGAGTGCCGTCTTTACCAACCAAAGTTACGGGTGTATTTACAGCATTTTCTGGAATATAAGATTGTGCTAAATTTGTTTTAGAAATGTACGATTTTGCATCTATTGCCGATAATTTTGTTGTACTGTACAAGTGTTCGTAAATATCCCAATCACCAGGAATCCAGAAGGTTTTATAATCTTCTGTTAAATTAAATTCTGTATTTTCTTCTTTGATAAAAACTTCTTTTAAGTTTTCTTGTTCTGGAAATTCATATCGAAAACCAACACCATCATTATAAATCTTAAAAATGATGTTTAATTTTCTTTTTAAATCGTTTTTTTCTTGAAGTTTTACTGTTATCTCTCTATATTTATTTTCAACATTTAACTGTTCTCCCCAAGGCATTTGCCAAGTTTCATCTACTGTTTTTGGCTTTTTTACTTGTGCTATAAAACCTTTGTCTAAAGCTGGCGCATTTGTGAATTCGAACCCAACATAAGAAGTATCTATTATTGATTTTTCTTTATAGTTGATGGTATAAAAAAACCGTCCTTCTTGGTCTAAATGAAATTGCACAGCAATGTTTTCATCTAGAGATTTTACTCCTGATGATTTTACAGCACAAGAAATGACAGTTAAAACAAATACCCCATAAAACAATAAAATTTTACTTCTTTTCATTACTATATTTTCTCTAATAAAACAATATCAAATTTCGAATTAACAATAACTTTTCCATCTTTGACTTTTACAGTTTGATCTGAATAAAAATCGTTTAATTGTTCGCCATTTTTAAAGATTGATGATACATTAATTCGTTTTTCTCCTTTTGGCAAATTGATGCCTGCAATGATTTTATCGTGATTTCTAACTCTGGAAAAGACGAGTCCATTATCATCTGAAATCAATTGATGTTTTCCTGCACCAACAGCCATATGATTTGCTCTAAACTGCCCTAATTTTTGCCAATGTTTTAAAACCTTTTTTGTTTCTTCATTTTTTGCAATATCATTCCAATTCATAAAAGAACGTAAAGTTGCATCTCCTATAGCTCCATCAATAGTTAAATCTCTTGCAGATTCATCTCCATAATAAACTTGTGATGTTCCTGATGTTAATAACAACATTGTAGCTGTTTTGTAAGGTATTTTTCTTTCTTTATCAAAAGGATTTCCATCATCATGTGAAGTCATATAATTTAAAACTCCATAGCCTTTTAAATTGGTATTAAGCAATGAATCGTATTTGTAAAAAACATCTTTTTCTGCCATTTGTTTGGCATTCCATTTGATTTCAAAATTGATAAGACTGTTAAAAGCTTTGTCAAAATAGTTGACTTTTTTATCGCCAAAATCAAACGCTTTTCCGTGAGAAATTGCATAATTATACACTTCGCCCACTAAATAAAAATCATTATCATCTAACACTTTATCTGCATTATTTTTCTTGTATTGTTCAAAAGCAAAATCGCATTCTTTTTTAAATTCCTGCCATACAGATTCTTCTGTATGCTTCACTGTATCAACTCTATAACCATCAATTCCGAATTCTGTAATATAATCTGTCAACCACTTTATAATGTAAAAACGTGGCGCTTTTGGGTAACCTGTTCTCTTAAAAAATGCATCCAATTCTTTGAGTTCTTGTTCATATCTACCTTCTGCTTTCCATTTTGATATCAATTGTGGAGGCAATTCTACATTTTTATTGCTTTCGGTTTTAATATCTGGTAAATTCTTAACCAAGGTACAAGAAACTGTATTTTCGTAATTATCATATTTACATTGCGGCTCTGTTCTTACCCAATCTACTGGCCAAACTGGGTCTTTTTCTGTAACTGGACCTGTGTGATTGATAACTGCATCTAACAAAATTCTAATTCCGTTTTTGTGTGCAATAGCAACCAATTTTTTTAAATCTTCTTTGGTTCCAAAATTTGGATCAATTTTGGTCCAATCTTTCGTCCAATAACCGTGAAAACCGTAGGTTAAACCTGTTCCTTCATCTGTACCACCGTGAATTTGCTCAACAATTGGCGTCATCCAAATGACGTTAATTCCTAATTTGGTAAAATAACCCTCCTTTATTTTTTGGGTAATTCCTTTAATATCTCCACCTTTAAACCCACGTAGTTTCCCTGTTTTTTGAGTTCTATTAAAGTTGATATCATTGGATCTATCTCCATTATTGAATCTGTCTGTCAATAGAAAATAAATGTTTGCACCTTGCCAAACGAATTCTTTTTTAACAGTTGGTTTTGTCTCTTTTTTTTCTGTAGTTGTTGGCTTACAGCTTATTATTGTTGATAGTATGATATAAAAAAAGATTTTTTTCATATGTATTTTTAAGTTTAAAACCTCAAAGGTTTTAAAACCTTTGAGGTTTGATTAGTTATTGTATTTGAAGAATAAAAGATTCTAGTGACTGTAAATTGATATTCACTTTTCCTTGATTATTAGAAACTTTAAAATTAAAAGATTTTTTTTGATACAATTGGTCTTTTAGTACATAAGTCCCATCTTTTAAATTCCATTTATTTATAATTTCTGATGGAATTTTTAGTTCAAATTCATAAGATTTTTCAGCATCAAAATTAGAAATTACAACCAATTTTTCGTCGTCAGAAAAACGAATAAAGGACAAAATTTTGCTAGTATAGTTTTCTGTATTTTCTCTATTATATTGATGTATATCTTGATAATTTCCCATCAAAGCATCAGAAGAAATCGTAAAGTTTAGTAATCGTTTATAAAAATCTCTTAATTCTAATTCTTCTTTGGTAGATTGCCCACCATCAAACGTTTTATTATTTACCCATCTTTGTAATGATGGCACACCTACATAATCGAAAATCGAAGTTCTTGACGGGCTTCCAAATCCTGCATTTTCTGAGCCATCTTCACCAAATTCTTGCCCAAAATAAATCATAGTGGGTGCTGTAGAAATTGTTGCAGAAACTACCATTGCTGGTTTTGCTTTTAAAGCATTTCCAGCAAATTCTGGACTTGCAATTCTTTGTTCATCATGGTTTTCTAAAAAATGAAGCATATTGTGCTCAATATCTTTTAGATCTTCTTGAATTGGAGGAATATTATCTGTTAAACCATATCCTTGCATAATATGTTTAATAGTATCATACAGCTGAACTTTGTCATATAGATAATCCATTTTTCCTTTTTTAATATAATCTCTATATAAAGAAGGATTATACACTTCAGCTAATAAAAAAGCTTCAGAATTTTTCATTTTAATAGCTGAATTCATAAAACTCCAAAACTCTACAGGCACCATTTCTGCCATATCATATCTAAATCCATCTACACCTTTTGCTAACCAATACAGTGCAATATCTCTAAATTTTATCCAAGAATTTGGTACGGTTTTGTCTTTCCAAAACTCAAAATGTTTTTTATAATCTTCGTTTTCAAAACCAGCTGGCAATTCATCAAAATCTTTTTTACCTTCGGGTGATACTCCATAATTTACTTTTACGGTTTCATACCAATCGTAAAAACTAGGTTTTGGAGAACGCGCTCCATTTCCTGTCCATTTTGCAGGGTTTTCATCAAATTTACCATCCGCTAAAGAATGTTTTTCTCCTCCTAAAGGTTTGTATCCGTTTAAAAAATCAGGAACTTCAAAAGGCGTATTTGGCACATAATAAAAGTTATTATCTTTATGATAAGCCACTGTTTTATCATCATCTGCACCAAAATCTTTTGTTCCTTCAGGATTAGACAAACTTTGATAATTTCTTGCCACATGATTGGGAACAATATCAATAATTACTTTTAAACCAGCTTTGTGAGAACGTTTTATTAAAGCTTCAAATTCTTGCAAACGATTTTCAACATTTACCGCTAAATCTGGATTTACATTGTAATAATCTTTTACTGCGTAAGGAGATCCTGCTCTCCCTTTTACCACATCTGGATCATCATTAGAAATGCCCTGTTTTGTGTAATCGCGAATTACATCATGATGCGGAACACCTGTATACCAAATATGTGTAATTCCTAAATCTTTAATTTCTGATAAGGCTTTGTCTGTAAAATCATTAAATTTACCAACACCATTTTCCTCTATAGTTCCCCAAGGTTTATTGGTGGTATTTGTATTACCAAACAAACGTGTAAAAACCTGATAGACAACAGTTTTTCTGTTGTTTTTAGAATGCTCTTGCATAGTCACTTTCTTTTCTTTTTTTTCTGTTTTACATCCTGAAATCACTAAAATGATTAACATACTTAAAATTTGTATTTTTTTCATAATTCAGGGTTATTTTGTGGTTATTTTAATTTTTAATTCTTTTTTAGGATTCCATTTTACAGGAATAGTCAATGTATTTTTTACTGTTGAAATTCGAACTTTTTTTCTACCTACTTTTACCTTTTTTGGATTCCAATTGATGTTATGAATGATAAGAGTAATTTCTTTTTCTTGCGGATTCCAATGCTTACCAAATTTGGCTTCAAAATTAATCTCTAAGCATTTTTTTGAAAACTCAGCCCCAAATTCTAACAACTCATATTTTCCTTTTTCAAAAGCATTTGCAGAAAGACCATCATCATTGTAAAAAGTTCTTTTGCTTTCTTTTTTTAAATCAGATAAGTAATAATGTAGCTCTAATTTATCTGCCTTGTAATTATCTGTAGTTTGTACTAAATCTGACATTAAAACAAATGCGCCTTCTCTTACATAGGTTGGAATTGACTTTTGATTTACTTTAACAATTTTAGTTTGTCCTCCTTCAACTTTTTTATCAGAATAAAAATTAATCCAGTTGGCAGTTTTTGGAAAATAAATTTCTTTGGTTGTTACTGAATCTTTTAAAATTGGCGTAATTAAAAAATCTTTTCCCCATAAATATGTTGATGAATTTGCTAACAATTTCTCATTACCTTCTTCAAAGAAAATAGGACGCATTAAAGGTGTTCCTTTCTGATTGTTTTCGAATGCCAAATTGTAATTGTAAGGTAATAATTTATAACGCAATTCAATAGATTTTTTTGCTAATCGTTTTGCTTTTTTACTTCTAAAAACAGGTTCGCTTGCCACATCTTCTTGCGCATGAGGTCTGTAAATTGGCTGAAAAACACCATATTGCAACCAACGTGTATATAAATTATCATCTAAGTTTGCACCTGCAAACCCACCTAAATCAGAATGCATATATGCCAAACCTTGCATTCCCATTTGTAAAGAAATTTCTGGTTGACTTTGCAAACCTCCCCAAGTTCTGTTTACGTCTCCAGACCAAGGAATCATTCCAAAACGTTGCGAACCAGAATATCCTGCTCGCATTAAAATAAAAGGTCTTTCATTCGGGAAATCTTTTTGATATCCTTCAAAGATTAATTTTGCCCAATTATGACCATAAATATTGTGAATTTCATCAGCCTTTTTATCATCGTTAAAAGTTACCCAAGAAGGCAAGACTTCGGGCTCACCTAAATCTCCCCAAAGTCCTTTAATTCCTAAGTTTAAAACATTGTTTTTGTAAATATTCCAAAACCATTTTTTTCCTTTTTGTTTAAAAATATCTACAATTCCTGTTTCGCCAAAATAGAAATTATATTTTGCGGAATTTCCTACAGAATCTTTTGCTAAAATTTGTTTTTTATCAGCATCTTCCCATTTTTTAGATTTGGTAACAACAAATGGTTCTGTTATTAAAACTGTTTTAACTCCTTTGTTTTTTAAGCGAGAAATCATTCCTTTCATATCTGGAAAAGAATCTTTATAAACTTCTAAATTCCCCATAGTTCCTTTTAGAGTTTTTCCAAACCAGTATAAATCTAGAATTACAGCATCTACAGAAATGTTTTCTTCTTTAAATTTTGCAATTGTATTTTCTGTTTCTTTTTGAGAATGATAGCCAAATCTACTTGAAAAATTACCTAAAACCCATCTTGGAGGTAAAGGTTGTTTGCCTGTTAAATTGGTGTAATTATCTATTAAATCTAACCAAGAATCCCCCACAATTATTTGATACGTTTTACGCCCAGAAATGGTTTCATAGGTTAAGGAATTGTCTTTTTTGCTATCTAAATCTAAATAACCAATAGGTGCGTTATCAAAATGGATTGCATATTTTTTTGATGATAATACCATTGGAATTGTAAAATTCATCAATTTAGAATGCGTTTCGTAACCATAATGTGCTTTGTTGTAAAGCCTTAAACGATTTCCTCTTCTGTTCATTCCTAAAGCTCTTGCTCCTGTTCCGTACAAAACTTCATCTTCTGTAAGACTAAATCTTATGGTTTCAAAATCATTGTTTTTTTGATAGCCATTTTTTTCTGAAGTAATTTCTTTTCCTTGATACCAATAAGAAATATGAAATGGTTTTTTATCAATTTTTATTGAAATAGCATCTGTAAAAAACTTTAGTTGATTGCTGTTTTCTTCAAATTCAATTTTATCATATTTAGACTTTAAAACTACTGCGTGAGATGCTTCTCTACTTTCTTTTTCTCCTTTTGGGACAAAGGTAGTTTCTGTAATTTTGGGTGTGTAAAAGTGGATTTTATAACGCCCATCAGAAACATTTATTTTAAGTTGATTATCATCAAAATTTGCATCAATAAAAGTTCTTTCTTTGATGGTTTCTTTGAACAACCACAAAATCGTTTCTTCAAAATTTGTTCTCCAAAGTTTTTCATTGTGTTTGCCTTCTGGAACAATTTTAGACTTGATGTTTTCTGTAGGAAAACCTTGATTTTTTAAAATATCAACAGCTTTATTCATATCAACAACAGTCTGACTAATTTCATCAAAACCTGCTTTATGTCCTTCTTTTCCACCTGCTAAAAAGTACATTTTGGTATCCTGTAAATTGCCGTGTTTTTTTGTAAAATCATTAATTTCTGGAGAGAACCAAAACGCTGGAGAATACACACCAATTTTACCAAAAACCTGCGGATGTTTTAAAGCTGCATAATGAGAGATTAAGCCTCCCATAGAACTCCCAATTATCGCTGTATTTTTTTTATCTGACAAGGTTTTAAAATTCTTATCTATATAAGGTTTTAAGGTATTTACAACAAAATCTAAATATGCATTTCCTTCTCCTCCTCCATATTTTTTATTTTGCCAAGGAGCATATTCGTCTAAACGTTTTTCTCCTCCATTATCTATACCAACAACAATGATTTTTAAGTTTTTGTCTTTAAATAATTTATCTAAAGTTTCGTCTACATTCCATTCTCCTGAATAGGAAGTATTTGTATCAAAAAGATTTTGACCATCGTGCATATATACCACAGGATAAGATTTATTAGAAACCTTATAATCTGAAGGTAAATAGAGCCAAATTCTGCGTTTTCTGTTTAATTGAGGAATGTAAAAATCTTTATTTAAAATTGATACATTTTTAGAAATTGTTGGTACTTTTTTCTGGTCGAATAAATGAATCCAACCAGCAATTTTTACACTAATTGTATCATTTGATTTTTTAAAAGTATAAGAACGATTATCTAGACTTCCTCCAGTATTATCAGATTCTGCTGTTTTCCATGAACCTTGCGTAAATTTAAACAGCATACTTTCATCTTTTTTTGGCAAAGTGATGCTGTAAAATCCGTTAACTAATTTTAGTTGGTAATCTTTTAAACCTCCTGACCAACCTTCAAAATCGCCTGAAATAAAAATTGATGCATTTTTGGGCGTCTCTTTTGGAAGCTCTTTTACAACAATTGTTACTTGTGCAAAAAGACTTAAACTGCAAAATATGAGTACTAAAAAAAAGAGGTTTTTCATTATTTAATATGATTTTTTTGGCAGCTTGAAAACAACTGTGTGAGGTTTTGATTTGCTACTTTCTGCTTTTGAGATAAAAGTAGTTTATAGTTTTTCATATTAGTTATTCTTAATCTAAAAAAACCTCAAAGGTTTTAAAAACCTTTGAGGTTTCTACGTGTATTATAATTTTGTTGTTAAAATAAGGCTTCCTTCTTCTTTTAAATCAATTGCATCATCCCAAATAAATTCTTTACCTGTAATTATATTTTTTAAGGTTTTTCCTTTTAAACCAACTTCTGCATAGCGTTTTAAATCGATGGTAATAGGTTTGTTGTTTTTGTTGATGATATGTACAACCGTTTCATCATCTTTTATTCTAAACAAAAAATACGTTTTCATAAAAGGTGCAAAATGAATTGTTTTTCCATCTTGAATAGCAGCACTATTTTTGCGATAATTCAACACTTTTTTGGTAAAAGATTGCATTTCTTTTTGTTGCTTTGTTAATCCTTCTCCTGTAAAAGCATTTACTTTATCACCTTTCCATCCGCCAGGAAAATCGGTTCGTATTAATCCGTGATCACCAGGATTTGCTGTATCATTCATCAAAATTTCAGTTCCGTAATAAACTTGCGGAATTCTTGGTAACATCAACAAATAACTCAATGCCATTTTTGCTTTTGTAGCATCTTCTTTTACTTCTGTATACAATCTACTTTTATCGTGATTGTCTAAAAAAACCATAATGTCTTTTGGAGTAGCATAGTGAAAATCGTTGGCTAAACCTTCGTACAATTTTACCAAACCTTTGTCCCAAGATTCATCTTCATTAATGCCATCTATAATGGCTTTTTGCATTGGGAAATCCATAGTAGATTTTAAATTAGATTGATAACCATCTTTGTTTTTTGCACCTTTTTGCCAATAACCAACTAACAAAGGATTGTAACTCCACTCCTCTCCAACAATAGAAAAATTAGGATATTCTTTCATTATTGCTCCTGCCCAATTGCTCATAAAATCTTTATCTGGATAAGGATATGTGTCTTGTCTTATTCCGCCTAAACCTAAAGTTTCTATCCACCAAATAGAATTTTGAATGATATATTTTGCCATAAACGGATTTCGTTGATTTAAATCTGGCATTGTAGCTACAAACCAACCTTCGTTATTTCCTTTTCTATCAGCTTCTGAAGCGTAAAAATCTTGATTGGTGGTTCTTCTATGATTAGAATTAATGTTCGTTTTCCAGTTCCAATTATCTATATTGTTTTCGTAGTTTTTTTGATGGTTTACCCAATCAGAAAAAGGCAAATCTTTCATCCACCAATGTTCTAATCCACAGTGATTAGCCACTTGATCCATAATGAGTTTTATTCCTTTTTTACGAAGTTTATCCGCTAATTCTTTATAATCGTCCATAGAACCAAAACGTGGATCTACTTGATAGTAATCTGTAATTGCATAGCCGTGATAAGAACCTTTTTGCATATCATTGGTTAACACTGGAGTTGGCCAAACTGCCGTAAAACCTAAGTCAGAAATATAGTCAATGTGATTAATAATTCCTTGTAAATCTCCTCCATGACGTTTGTATCCGTCAGTTCTATTAATGGTAGTTTCTTTTAATTTTTTGTTGATGTCATTGGTTTCATCAGCATTTGCAAAACGATCTGGAGTGATTAAATAAATAGCGTCTGAACTATTAAAACCAATATATTCATCAGCAGATTTTTCTCTACTTTTTAACTCGTAAGTATGTGTTTTTTTTGTACCATCTTCAAAGGTAAAAATGATGTCAAATTTTCCTTGCTTGGTAGATTTATCAATAGTTAAATCGATAAACAAATAATTTTTACTTCTTGCTTTATTTACTTTTTTAATAGTTACACCAGGATAAAAAATATTGGGTTTTGAGTTGCCAATATTTTCTTCTTTTACTAATAATTGTAATGAAAATTCTTTAAAATTAACCCACCAATGTGGAGGTTCTACTCTTTCTATAGAAGTATTTGAAACAGAAACTTCAGTAACATCTTTTTTAGTTTCCGTTTTTTTACAGGAAATTGTGGACACAAAACAAATTAGTAAAATAATCTTTAATAGTTTCATTATTTTTATGTTGAAACCTCAAAGGTTTTTAAAACCTTTGAGGTTTGAAATTAATTAGTCTATGTCATTATACTTTTTGTAAACTATTAGGCGTAAGTGTTATATACGCTCCATTTACAAGAATATTAATTTCTTGTTTCCCTTCTAATTCAAAATGAGTTCCTTTTTGACTCACATTTACAGTAATAACTTTATTTCTAAAGTTAATTTTAAATGAATAAGAGTTCCATCCTTTAGGAATTTTAGGTGCAAAAGAAAGTGTATTATTTAGCACTCTCATCCCTCCAAAACCTTCTACAATACTCATCCAAGTTCCTGCCATAGAAGTAATATGCAAACCTTCTTCTACTTCGTGATTGTAATCGTCTAAATCTAAACGAGAAGTTCTTAAATAGAAAGTATAAGCTTGTTCCATTCTATCTAACTTAGCTGCTTGAATACTGTGCACACAAGGAGATAATGAACTTTCGTGAACCGTAAATGGTTCGTAAAAATCGAAATGACGCTCTAATTCTTCTGTAGAAAAATCTTCTTCAAACATATAGAAGCCTTGTAAAGTATCTGCTTGTTTTATGTAAGGAGAACGCAATATTCTGTCCCAGCTCCATTTTTGATTGATGGGTCTTTGACTCTTATCTAAATTTGCAACTGTAATTAATTCTTTATCTAAAAAACCATCTTGTTGTAAAAATATATTATGTTTTTCTGAAAAAGGAAAATACATATTATCCGCTACATTTTTCCATTGAGATAATTCCTCTTCTGTGAAATTTACTTTTTCTTGAATTCTAATGTAATCTGAAATATGATCTTTTTTTACAATATCAATATTTTCTAAAGCGTAATTAATACACCATCTTGCAATGTAATTTGTGTACCAATTGTTGTTTACGTTATTTTCATATTCATTTGGACCAGTTACGCCCAAAATCATAAATTTATTTTTATCTGTTGATAAATTTGCTCTTTGATGCCAAAAACGAGCAATACCAATTAAAACTTCTAATCCTTTTTCTGGAATGTAAGAATAATCATCTGTAAAACGATAGTAGTTGAAAATTGCGAAAGCTATGGCTCCATTTCTATGAATTTCTTCGAAAGTAATTTCCCATTCATTATGGCATTCTTCTCCGTTCATTGTTACCATTGGATACAATGCTGCTCCATTAGTAAAACCTAATTTCTCAGCATTTTCTATAGCTTTATCTAAATGTTTGTATCTGTATTCTAATAAAGTTCTAGCTACAGACTGGTCTTTAGTTGCCATATAAAAAGGAATACAATAAGCTTCTGTATCCCAATACGTGCTTCCTCCGTATTTTTCTCCTGTAAATCCTTTTGGACCGATATTTAAAGTTGCATCTGTACCTAAATAAGTCTGATTTAATTGAAAAATATTAAAGCGAATTCCTTGTTGTGCTTTTACATCACCATCAATAGTAATATCTGATGTTTCCCAAATTTTAGCCCAAGATTGCTTTTGCATTTCTAACAAGGCATCAAAACCAAAACTTACTGCTTTGTCTAAAATATCTTTTGCTACTGCAACTAATTCATTTTTATTGTGATTTCTATCAACCACATAGCCACCAAATTTGTGGATTGTAATTGTTTGATTTTGTTTGATTTCTTGTTGATAAGAACACGAAACTGAATTATTTGTTTCTTGATTGTAACAATCGGTTAGAACTTCGTTATTATTAACAAAAAGTCTTGATTGCATAAACGTACAGGTATAAAAATGAGTTTTCATTGTACGTGCTTGAATAAATGATTGCTGATTGTTTTGAGCAACTTCTAAAACATCCCAAAATTTATCATCCCAGTTTGTGTCTTCGTTTGTAATACCAGCATCTAAGTATGGAGTAAAGGTAATTTTAGCATCAGCATTTAATGGAGTAACGCTATATTTTATGGCTCCTATTTCATCTAACTCTAAACTTAAAAAACGTTTGGTATCTACTTTAATTTTGATTCCATTTTGTAATTCAGCCTCAAAACTTCTAGACAACCAACCTTCTTTCATATTGAGTTCTCTTGTAAATTTTGAAACGGATTTACAGTTATGCAAATCTAAATCTTCATCATTAATCTGAACGTTAATTCCTATCCAATTAGGAGCATTTAAAACCTTTGCAAAATATTCTGGATATCCGTTTTTCCACCAACCAACTCGTGTTTTATCAGGATAATAAACTCCTGCAATATAACTTCCTTGAAAAGTGTCTCCTGAATATTTTTCTTCAAAATTAGCACGTTGTCCCATTGCTCCATTACCAATGCTAAAAAGGCTTTCTGAAGATTTTACCGTTTGAGTATCAAATCCTTGTTCGAGAATAGACCACTCATTTGGCTGTATATAATCTTGATTCATTTTTTTCTTTTTTAAGAGAAAAGAATAGAGTTAAAAAATATAGAAAAATCTAAGTTTTTTATTTTCTTGTTTCTATCTTCTCTTTTCTTACTTATCTATTAATTCTTTAATAAAATTGGTGCTGATTTCGGTAAAATCTGTAAAGTTGAATTTTGCTTCTGACAATACATTTTTATCACCAATACCTATACTTATCATTTCTGCTGTATTTGCAGCTTCTATACCTGCAACAGCATCTTCAAAAACCACACAATTATCTGCATTTACGCCTAACTGTTTTGCTGCTAAGAGAAATACTTCTGGGTCTGGTTTTGCTTTTGTAACATTATTTCCATCAACAATTGTATCAAAATAATGTAATAAACCAACTTTCTCTAAAATAGGTTGTGCATTTTTACTTGCCGATCCTAAAGCAATTGGAATTTTATTTTCTTTTAAAAATTGTAATATTTTAGGAACATCTGGTAAAATTTCTGATGCATCCATATTTTCTATGTACTCTAAATAATCAACATTTTTGTCAATCATCCAAGTATCAAATTGTTTTTGTGTGGCTTCTATTTTGCCAATGTCTAATAAAATTTCTAAACAGCGTTTTCTACTAACACCTTTAAATAATTCGTTTTGTGCTGTGGTAAATTCGAAACCTAACTGATTTGCTAATTTTTTCCAAGCTAAATAATGATATTTGGCAGTGTCTACAATAACACCATCCAAATCAAAAATAAATCCTTTTTTCATTTTAATTTGTTTGTACTACATCATCTACATCTTTTACTTTGTAGACTAAAGCTGCAGCAATTAAAAAACTAAATCCGCTAATAACCAAAGCAAAAATTGCTTCGTTGTTATAAGCGTACTTTACTAATGGACCACCAATTAAAGCGTTGATTATTTGGGGGATTACAATGAAGAAATTAAAAATCCCCATATAAACTCCCATTTTCTTTGCAGAAATTGAACCCGCTAAAATTGCATAAGGCATTGCTAAAATACTTGCCCAAGCAATTCCAACTCCTATCATAGATACAATTAACCAATTTTCATTTGGCATAATATAAATTGATAAAAGCCCTAAACCTCCAATAATTAATGATATTGAATGTGTTTTTTTTCTACCTATCTGTTTTGCTATATAAGGCAAAGCAAAAGCATAAAATGCAGATACAAGGTTATAAATTCCGAAAAGAATTCCTACCCAATCTCCCGCATTTTGATATGTAGAACTACTACTATCTGTGTGTGGCAAACCATAAATATGTTGCGCAATTGCAGGTGTAGCAAAAACCCACATTCCAAAAAGACCAAACCAAGAAAAGAACTGAACCCAACTTAATTGACGCATTGTAGTTGGCATTTTTTTGAAATCATCAAAAATATCCATCAAACTTGAATTCTCTTCTACAATCTCATCTTCAGTTTCGTTATCAAAACTTGCTAATTCTTCTGGTGAATATTCTGTTGTAGTAGTAACTGTAACTAAAATTGAGATAATTAAAATAACAGCTCCAATAATAAAAGACCAGATTAAGTTTGCAGGAACAACTCCTTCTGAGGTTTCATTAGAAACACCAAACCAGTTTGTTAACGCATATGGCAACCAAGAACCCACAACAGCTCCAAAACCAATTAAAGCAGTTTGCACGCTAAACCCTAAAGTTCTTTGATCTGTTCTTAAATTATCGCCAACTAAAGCTCTAAAAGGCTCCATAGCAATATTAAAGGAAGCATCCATTATCATTAACATTCCTGCTCCAACCCATAAAGCTGGCAAAAATGCAATAAACATATCTGCTTGTGGCATTAATATTAAACCAATAGATGCTAAAATAGCTCCGACTAAGAAATAAGGTTTTCTTCTACCAAATTTACCCCAAGTTTTATCGCTATAATGCCCAATTATTGGTTGAACTATTAACCCCATTAAAGGTGCAATTATCCAAAACCACGAGAGTTCGTGAACATCTGCTCCAAAAATTTGTAAAATTCTACTTGCGTTGGCATTTTGTAGGGCAAACCCCATTTGTATTCCTAGAAATCCAAAACTCATATTCCAGATTTGCCAGAAGCTTAATTTACGCTTTTCCATTATCGAATATTATTAATGAATATTACGATAAGTGTTTTAGACTTATCAATTACTAAAAGTGTGGAATGTAATTTACTGATAAATCTTTTAATGCATCAAAGGTAATTTATTTTTATAAATTGATAAAAATTAACGAAAAAAATCTACGACGACGGTTTCGTTAAAATAAGAAGTATTTAAAAAAGTTACGACGACGGTTTCGTAGATTCTCGTAGTTTTAAATCGCTAGAAATTACTATTTTTTTAGGTTTAATGTCTTCAGCCTCTTTTTCAATTCTTTCTATAAGAAGTGCTACAGATTGCTTGCCCATAGTAAAACCATGTTGTGCTATTGTTGTAATAGAAGGTGTAGAATATTCTGATATTAAACCATCTGTAAAACCAATAACAGCAAGGTCTTCTGGCACTTTTAATCCTTTTTCTTTAGCAACTCTCATTGTTTTTGCTGCATATATTTCATTTACTGCAAATACTGCATCTATATCTTCATTAAAAACTTTTTTTATTTGTTCTTTAATATTTAGTTCTTCATCAATTTCAACTATTAAATTTTCATCAGTTTTAATATAATCTTCTATTAAAGCTTTTTCATAACCTTGCCTTCTTAGCGCTCCAACATTTACGTGGTTTGGTGTAGTAATTAATGCTATTTTTTTTCTCCCATTATCTAATAAATGTTTGGTTGCTTTATAGCCTGCACCTACATCATCTACAACTACTTTATCACATAAAATATCATCTACAACTCTATCAAATAACACCAAAGGAATCTCTTCTGAAACCAAGTCTTTAAAATGATTAAAGTCTTTATTCTCTAAGGTTTCGCTGGCTATGGAAACGATAATACCATCTACACTTCCGTTAGATAAAACCTTTAATGTTTCTACTTCTTTTTTGTGTGATTCATTAGAAAAACAAACCATAATATTATACCCTTTTTTATTGGCTCCATCTTCAATCCCCATAATAACTGTAGAGAAAAAATGATGCACAATTTTAGGGAGAATAACACCAATAACTTTTGTTTTTTGATTACGCAACTGAAGCGCTAAACTATTAGGTTTATAATTGTAATGATTCGCAAAAGCCTGAATTCTTTCTTTAGTTTCTATACTAATTTCATGACTATCCTTTAAAGCCTTAGAAACCGTAGAAGTAGAAACCCCTAATTCTTTTGCTATTGTTTTTATCGTAATTTTTTGCTTCATTATTTATTAAAATACAAATTTAACTGTTTTTTATTTGATAATATAATGATATTCTAAGCAGAAAAGTTGTTAACACGAAAACGTTTTCGTGACTTTTGTCATATTAAAAATACCCTTATAAAACCTATATTTACATAGTGGAATGTAAATTTATTGTTAAACCTAAAATCAAATTTACAGTTATTATTTAACAAATTATACATGAAAAAATTTAAATTATTGTTAATTGGGATTCTTTTGACTTCGTCGTTTACTATGTTTGCGCAACAAACAATAAAAGGTGTTGTAAAAGAAAAAGCAACAGGCGAACCTTTGCCTGGTGTAAGTATATTGGTTAAAGGTACTACAAGAGGTACTCAAACCGATTTTGATGGAAACTTTTCTTTAGATCGAGTAAAAACTGGAGATGTTTTAGTATTTCAGTATTTAGGCTATGCCAACAAAGAAATTACAATTAGAACTAATTTTAACTTAACAGTAGAATTAGATGAATCTGCACAACAGTTAGATGAAATTGTTGTTGTAGGGTATGGTAGTGTTAAAAAAGAAGATTTAACAGGTACTACAGATTTATTAACAAGCGAAGACTTTAATAAAGGACCAATAGTGTCTGCTCAATCATTAATTAGTGGTAAAGTTGCTGGTGTAAATGTTGTATCTGGAAGTGGTGCTCCTGGTGATGGACAAAGCATTAATATTCGTGGTACAGGATCATTATCATTAACTACACAACCACTATATGTTATAGACGGAATACCATTAGACAATGGTGGCGTTGGTGGTTCTAGAAACCCTTTAAACTTTATCAATCCTAATGATATAGAAACTTTTGTGGTATTAAAAGATGCCTCATCTACAGCTATTTACGGTTCTAGAGCAGCAAATGGTGTCGTTTTAATTACAACTAAAAAAGGAAAAAACAAAGACTTTAAGTTTAATATTAGTTCTCAAACTACAGTTTATAGTTTAGTAGATAAAATTGATGTTTTATCTGCAAAACAGTTTAGAGGTTTAATAAACGATATTGGTACTCCTGCTCAAAAAGCATTATTAGGAAATGCAAATACAGATTGGCAAGATGAAATTTATACTACAGCAATAGGACAAGACCATAACTTTAGTGCTTTAGGTAGCCTTTATGGTGTACCAATGAGAGTTTCTTTAGGATACTCTGAACATGAAGGAATTTTAAAAGGAGATAACTTACAACGTACAACAGCTTCTTTAAGTTTAACACCTACTTTTTTAGATGAACATTTAACAATTCAATTAAATGCTAAAGGTATGTACACAGAAAACAAATTTGCAGATAGAGGAGCAATTGGTGGTGCTGTTAGTTTTGACCCAACACAATCTGTTTACGATTCAAAATCTAAATACGGAGGGTATTTTGCTTGGTTAGATTCAGGTACTGGTAATCAACATAACCTAGCACCTACGAATCCTTTGGCTTTATTAAACTTAATAAATGATACTGCAGAAATTAGACGTTTTGTTGGGAATACTAAGATTGATTATAAAATACATGGTTTTGAAGATTTGACAGCTACCATTAATTTAGGTTACGATACTTCTAATAGTCATGGAAGAAAGATTACATCAGAATTAATTCCTACATCAGATGCTACATTTAACGGATCGACAACAAGTTATACTCAACAATCTTACAATAAAGTTTTTGATGCTTATGTAACCTACAATAAAACTTTAAACGAGAAACATAATATTACAATTGCTGGTGGTTACGCGTACCAATCTTTTGAATATGATAATTATGACTTTGATAGTGAGAAAAAAGAAGATGGCAACACTTTTGAATTTATAGATAAATCTAAAAATGTATTATTATCTTATTTTGGAAGAGCAAATTACAATTACAACAGCAAATATTATTTAACTGCAACTTTAAGAGCAGATGCATCTTCTAAATTAAATCCAAATGACCGTTGGGGAATTTTCCCTTCTTTTGCTGCTGCATGGAGTATTCATAAAGAAGATTTTATGGAAGATTCTTTTTTTAACGAACTAAAATTACGTGTTGGTTATGGTGAAGTAGGTAATATTAATGGTTTAGGAGATTATCAATTTTTAACTCGTTATCAAAAAAGTGAAGATACTGCTGGATATCAATTTGGAAGTGGTTTCTTACAAACTTACAGACCAGAACCAATCAATAAAAATTTACGTTGGGAAGTTGGTAAAACAGTTAACATAGGTATAGATTATGCTTTTCTTGATAGAAGAATTTCTGGTTCAGTAAACGCTTATGTAAAACAAACCAATGATTTAATTGCTAGCTCTTTGGTAGATCCGTTTACAAACTTTGGTAATAGGATAGATGCCAATATTGGTAATATGGAAAATAGAGGAATAGAATTTAATTTTAATGCTACCCCAATTAGAACTGAAGATATAGAATGGTCTGTCAATTACAACATTTCTTTAAACGATAATAAAATCACCAAGCTATCTGTAGACCAACCTCAAGGTGGAATTTCTACAGGTGTTGGTAACAATGTTCAAGTACACAGACAAGGACAAACAGCTAATAGTTTTTATGTTTTCCAACAAGTTTATGACGCTAAAGGCTTGCCTTTAGAAGGTGTTTTTGTAGACAGAAATAAAGACAACATTATTAATGATAATGATAAATACATAAAAGGGAATCCTTTTGGTGATATTTTAATGGGATTCAACACAAATCTTAGCTACAAAAATTGGGATTTCTCATTACAATCTAGAGCAAGTTTTGGTAATTCTATGTATAATGATGTACAAGCAAATAGAGGCATTAGAGCAAATGCTACAAATAATAGCATTTTATCTAATATACATTCAGACTATTTTAATAGTGGTTTTAAAGTAATAAACGATAAAACTGCTTTGAGTGATCATTTTATACAAGATGCATCGTTCTTTAAAATAGATAATATTACTATTGGTTACACTCTAGAAAAGTTAAAAAACACAACCTTTAGATTCTATTCATCATTGCAAAATGTGTTAACGATTACAGATTATAATGGCTTAGACCCAGAAATTAATTTAGGTATAGACAATAATTTTTACCCAAGACCTAGATCATTTGTTTTAGGTGTAAACATTGACTTTTAATAAAAAATAAGAAAAATGCAAAATAAACTCAAATATTTAATAGTAATGATGATATTCTCTCTAGGGATTGTATCATGTCATAAAGACTTAGATCAAGATCCAATTGATCCTGACAGTTTTACTGAAAAAGATGTATTTGCTAATGCTACAGAAGCAAAAAGTTCTCTTGCTAAGCTTTATGCTAGTTTAGCATTAACAGGTCAAAAAGGACCAGCAGGGAAACCAGATATTTCAGATATAGATGAAGGTTTTTCACAGTATTCAAGAATGCTTTTCAATTTAAACGAATTAACAACAGATCATGCTGTAGTTGGTTGGGGAGATGCAGGTTTACCAGATTTACATGGCTTATATTGGTCTGGAAGTAATGATTTTACTGAAGCAATGTATTATAGATTAGCACAAGAAGTATCTTTCTGTAACTCATATATAGACAATGCCTCTGCTTTAACAGATGCTGAAGTAAGTAAATATATTGCAGAAGCTCGTTTTTTAAGAGCATTTGCTTACTATAACTTAATGGATTTGTATGGTAATGTACCTTTAGTAACTGCTGTAACTACAGAATTACCAAAACAAGCAACAAGAGTAGAGTTATTTAACTTTATTGAAAAAGAACTAATAGAAATTCAAGATTTATTAGCAGATAGTGGAGCTAATGAATATGGTAGAGTTGACAAAGTTGCATCTTGGGCTTTATTATCTAAACTTTATTTAAATGCAGAAGTTTGGACAGGTACTGCTAAATATAAAGAAGCAGTAACATTTTCTGAAAAAGTAATGTCATCTTCTTATAGCATCAACACTAATGATGTTAACGGAAATGGAAATGCTTATGATGAATTATTCTTAGCAGACAATAATTCAAATGGAGCTCAAAGTGGGTTTATCTTTACTTTAAACTTCGACGGTCTTAGATCTCAAACTTATGGTGGTAGTACTTTCTTAGTACATGCTGCAATCGGAGGTAATATGAATGCTAAAGACTTTGGTGTAAACGGAGGTTGGGGAGGTTTAAGAACTACTAAAAATTTAGTAAATAAATTTAAAGTAGGTGCTTCAACCATTACTGCATTAAATAATAATTTAGGTACACTATCTAAATGGGGGTTGGTTGGAGATGCAACCGTAAATGCTTGGGGTGGTCCAGATATGGAAATGTATAAAACAGGAGCAAACACTTTTGCTTTATACGCAGAATTAAAAAGTGGAGAATTAAAGTTTAGATTTGATGAAGACTGGGGTAATAATTATGGAGACGATAATGCAGATGGTTCATTAGAAGCAAATGGCAAGAATATTCCTGTTTCACAACCAGGCACATATTTTGTTACTTTAGATTTAAACACTTTAACTTACTCTATAAAACCTTTTTCAGCAGATAAAAGAGGAATGTTTCATAAAGATGGACAAACTTTAGAAATAGAAGAAATCCCAACTTTTGAAAATGGTTATGCAATAACCAAATTTAAAAACATAGATTCTAGTGGAAAACAAGGCTCTGATACAAGTGGAAATTTTGTTGATACAGATATTCCTTTAATTAGATTGGCTGAAATTTATTTAAACTATGCTGAAGCTTCTTTAAGAGGTGGAGGTGGAGATTTAGGTACTGCTGCTACTAAAATTAATGAATTAAGAAAAAGAGCCTATGGAAACACTAGTGGGAACATTACTAGTGGAGACATTACTTTAGAGTTTGTTTTAGACGAAAGATCTAGAGAATTATATTGGGAAGGACAAAGAAGAACCGATTTAATAAGATATAAACATTTTACATCAGATACTTATTTATGGCCTTTTAAAGGAAATGCTAAAGATGGAGTTAGTGTAGATTCTTTTAGAAATATTTTCCCTTTACCAAGTAATGCAATAACCACAAATCCTAATTTAACTCAAAATCCAGGATACTAATAAATAAAGAAATGAAAAAAATAATTAATTCATTATTCGCTCTAATTCTTTTCTCAATTGGGTTTACCAGTTGCGAAGACATTAGTGATCGAGTAATTATAAATCAGAATGTAGAAAAATCTACAGAACTTGTTATTAAAGAAACAGGTAAAATTGTACTTTTAAAGGCAAATAAAGATGCTAAAGCTCTTAATTTAAACTGGGCTAATCCAGACTTTGGTTTTAATGCTGCACCTACCTATAAAATTTTAATAGATTTAGCAACAGGTAATTTTAGCAAACCAGCAACTATAGATGTAGGCAATAAATTAGAAAAATCTTTCTTAACCTCAGAAATTAATTCAATTGCTTTAGGTTTAAAAGCTAAAGCTAATACTGCTACAGATATATCTATTAAATTACAAGGTTTTATAGGAGATCAATTATTAATTGATTCTGAAGCTAAAACAATTAATATTACACCTTATCCTGCTCTTGTAGATTTAAGTACTACATGGGGAATTGTAGGTAGTGCAACTCCTAATGCTTGGGATGGACCAGATGTTCCTTTTTTCAAAACAGATGCAGATAAAGTTTATGCAGCTTATGTACATTTAGCAGATGGAGAAATTAAATTTAGAGAGAATAACGATTGGTCTAATAATTACGGTGATACTGGTGTAGACGGAACTTTAGATGCAGCAGGCGATAATATTAAAGTAACAAAAGGTACATACTATATTACTCTAGATTTAAATAAACTTACCTATACTATAACAAAATCAACTAAAGACATTTGGGGCTTAGTTGGTAGTTCAACTCCAAATGCTTGGGATGGACCAGATTGGACTCTTTTTCCAGCAGGTAATGATATATATATAACTTATGTAACCTTAAAAAAGGGGCTATTAAAGTTTAGACTAAACAATGACTGGGGTAATAACTATGGGGATATAGGTGCAGACGGAACCTTAGATAATGCAGGAGACAATATAGAGGTAACTCAAGGAAAATATAAAGTTACTATGGATTTATTTAATAAAACCTATACATTAGAATCTAAATAATAACATATTCAAAGGCTATCTTTCTTATTAAGATAGCCTTTGTTTTTTTAATAAAAAACTAATGAAAAAAATTACTTATTTACTATTTCTTTTCGCTTCTATTTGTTACAGTCAAGTAACCATTAGTCCTAGCCCAATTGAAATAAATAAATCTATAACTATTAGTATTGATGCGGGTAGTTCTGCTACAGATTGTAACAAGTTTAGCAGTCCATCTAAAGTATATATGCACGCTGGTGTAGGAGATGAAACCAATGCTTGGGGAACAAAAGTTGTTGGTAACTGGGGGAAAGATGATGGTGTTGGTAAGATGAACTTTAACAGTTCTACTAGCAAATGGGAAATAACTATTGTACCAAAAACATATTTTGGTTTAACAGATGAGCAAGCTTCTAGTATTACTAAAATGGGAATGGTTTTCAGAAATGATTCTGGAAATCAAGAATTTAAAGACAATGGTTGTAAAGATTTTATTTTTAATGTTGGTTCTTTTCAACTAACATTAAACACACCAACTAAAAAAACTACCATTTTAAATTCTGGTGATGCCTTAAATATTACAGCATCTGCAACATTGAATGCAGATTTTAGCCTAAAAGCTAATGGTACTGTTATCGACCAAAAAACGAGCATCAAAAGTTATAGTTATGCTACCACTGTTACTCAAAGTACCACTTATGTTTTAGAAGCAACAAATAACGGAGAAACTAAAAGTTCTTCTTTTAGTATCATTGTAAAACCAACTGTAACAGTAGCAGATGTACCTTCTGGTATGAAAGATGGTATCAACTTAAATCCTACAGACAATACAAAAGCAACATTGGTTCTTTATGCTCCTGGTAAAGAGTATATACACGTTATTGGAGATTTTAGCAACTGGGGAGTTAACGACAATTATTTGTTAAAAAAAGATAGCGCTGGTAAAAGATTTTGGATTGAACTTACAGGTTTAACACCCAAAACAAATCATATGTATCAATACTTAATAAATGGTACTTTAAGAGTGGCAGATCCCTACTCTACTGTAATTCTATCAGAATACAATGATCAATATATTAACGCAACAACATATCCTAATTTACCAACCTATCCTAAAGGAAAAACAAATCACGCAGTTACTTTATTAAGAACTGGAGATGAAGCGTTTAATTGGCAAGCTACATCGTATGTAAAACCAGCTAAAACAGATTTAGTTATTTACGAACTTTTAATTAGAGATTTCGACGCTTTACATAGTTATGATGCCGTAAAAGCAAGATTAGATTACTTACAAGAATTAGGAATTAACGCAATAGAATTTTTACCTGTTATGGAGTTTGATGGCAATGAATCTTGGGGATACAACCCTTCGTTTCATATGGCATTAGATAAGTATTATGGCAATGTAAATTCTTTTAAACAATTAATAGACGAATGCCACAAAAGAGGTATTGCTGTTATTATTGATGTTGCTTTTAATCACGCAACAGGGCAAAACCCATACTACAGAATGTGGAATACAGACAATGGCGGTTATGGAGGTAAAGCAAGTACAGATAGTCCATTTTTTAATCAAACTGCAACACATTCTTATAGTGTTTTTAATGATTTTAATCATAGCAAACAAGCAACTAGGGATTATGTAAAAAGAGTATCTCAATATTGGATTGATGAATACAAAATTGATGGTTTTAGATGGGATTTAACAAAAGGATTTACACAAAACTGTTCTTCTGGTGATGCGTGTACAAACGGATATCAACAAGATAGAGTTGATGTTTTAAAACAATATGCAGATTATCAATGGGAAAAAGACCCCAATTTTTATATCATTTTTGAACATTTAGGAACCAATAACGAAGAAACGCAATGGGTAAATTATAAAAATGGAATTATGGTTTGGGGCAACCACAACCATCAATATAACGAAGCAACAATGGGTTTTGGTAGCAATGCTAACTTTAATTGGATTTCTTACAAAAACAGAGGTTGGTCTAAACCTGGTAATGTAAGTTATATGGAAAGCCATGATGAAGAACGTTTAATGTATAAAAACCTTAACTACGGTAATGCTAACGGAAGTTATAGTATTAAAAACCTAAATACAGCTTTAGATAGAATGGAATTAGCTGGTGCCTTTTACTTTACGGTTCCAGGACCAAAAATGATTTGGCAATTTGGAGAATTAGGATATGATATTTCTATAAATCAAAATGGTAGAACAGGTAACAAACCCATAAAATGGGATTATCTATCTAACCAAAATAGAAGAGACCTTTACAATACTTGGGCAAAACTTATTAAATTAAGACAAAAATATGAAATTTTTGAAGCCACAGATTTCACTTTAGATGTTGGTAATGCTAATGGTTTAAACAAAATTCATTTAACAAATCCTGCTGCTGCAGAAATACAAAACGTCGTTGTTATTGGTAACTTTGGCGTAACAACACAAAGTATTGCCCCTTACTTTCAGCAAACTGGTACTTGGTACAACTTGTTAGACGACAATGCAACCATAACTGTTACAAACACAACAGCACCTATAACATTAGCACCAGGAGAGTTTAAGGTTTATGCTAATAAACCAGCCTCGCTTTCTACAGACGATATTACTTTAGAAAAAAATATATTACAATTATATCCAAACCCTGCTTCTAGCTCATTTAGTTTATCTAAAGAAGTATTAGGAGTAAGTATTTTTGATATTACAGGCAAACAAGTTAAACAGTTCACTAAAAATAACACTAATTCATATTTAGTAACTGATTTAAACAAAGGAATTTATTTTGTAAGAATTAAAGAGAATTCAAATAAAACAATTACAAAAAAATTAATTATTAACTAATCTAAAATTAAACACATGAAAAAAAATTATTTATCATTCGTCATTTTTTATTTTTTTATTATGACATCTGCTTTTTCGCAATGGGGGCATAGATATGCTACAGAACAAGCAGACCAAAACTTAACTGTAGCTACTGCAACTCCATTTACAGTTTCTGTAGAATGGGGAGAAGGAGACTGGACTAGCTCAGAATTTGGATATGGTACAACTACAGATGGATCTGGTTGGACTTGGACAAATTTGCCTTGGTTTGAAAATGGATCAGGAAGTAATAAAAGATGTAAAACAGATATTACAATCAGTACATCTGGTGTTTATTATTATGCGTATAGATTCATAAAGGGAGGAGCAACTACATATCAACATGGTTCAGATGCTTGGTCTGCTAATGCTAGTACATTAAGTGCTGTAAGTACTATTTCTGCTTCAACTACAAAAACTTGGACAGGTACTACAGACACAGATTGGAATACTGCTAGTAACTGGAGTCCTTCAGGAGTACCTAGTTCTTTAGACAATGTAATAATTCCAATGGTTTCAAATCAACCTACTGCTTCTGGAGCTGTAACTGTTAATCAAGCTACATTAGCATCTGGTGCTTCATTAATAGCAAACTCAACTTTTGCTGGTAATATAATTTACAATCTAAATATTTCTGACACAAATTGGCATTTAATTTCATCACCAGTTGTTGGAGAACAATATGATAATGCTTGGGTTAGTGCAAACTCAATTGCTTCTGGTGTTAACAGTAATAGAGGTATTGCTACTTATGATAATGGCGCACCTGATACAGATACTGACGGAGGAGGTTCAGATACCGCAACTGGTCATTGGAGATATTTTCAAGCAGGTGGGGCTGCAACTACATTTGGAGCTGGTGTAGGCTATTCTTTAAAAAGAACTGCTTCTGGAGACTATACATTTACTGGAACTTTTCCAACATCAGATGTATCTCCTGCAATAAGTCAAGATGATAATAATTGGAATCTAATTGGAAATCCTTTTCCTTCTTATATTGATATTGCTGCATTTATTACAGCTAATAACGCAAATTTATCTGCAAGCTTTAAAGCTATTTACGTTTGGAATGCAAGTGGAAGTTCTTATACTGAATTAACTTCTGGTTATGTGCATCCAGGACAAGCTTTCTTTATAAATTCTAATGTTGCTAGCGGAAATGCATCAATAACAGAAGCAATGCAAAGTCATCAAACAGGTGTTACTTTTTATAAAAATGCAGCTCCTTCTATTAATTTAAAACTTTCTGTTGGTAAATTAAATAAAGAAACAAAAATTAATTACATCAATAATAAAACAGACGGATTAGATCCTGGTTTTGATATTGGTATGTTTGATGGTGTTTCTTCGGATGCAAGAATCTACACTTATTTATTAGAAAACAATAAAGGAATTGCTTTTGCAAGACAAGCAGTATCGAATTCTAATATTGAATCTAAAGTAGTTCCTGTAGGAATTTCATCTAAAAGTGGAGGAGAAATTACTTTTACTGCAGATGCTTTAAATTTACCAGCAAACTTAAAAGTCTTTTTAGAAGACAGAGTTAATAATACTGTAACACGTTTAGACGAAGCTAATGCAGCATATAAAACTACTGTAAACAGCGGAGAAACTAATGGTCGATTCTTTGTACATACTAAAGCTTCAAGTGTTTTAAGTACTGAAGATAGTTTATTAGAAAGCGTTAGTGTTTATGCAAGTAATAACAATTTAAAAATTGTTGGATTACAAAAAGGGAAAACTTCTGTTTCTTTATTCAATGTTTTAGGTAAAAAAATAATGAATACTACTTTTAATGCTGCAAATGTTAATACAATAGAACTACCAAATTTAGCTTCTGGTGTTTACATTGTAAAACTACAAGCTACTAACGGAAAGTTGAATAAGAAAATCATTTTAAAATAATTTACGAGAATAAAATTTTTATATCATGAAAAAACAAACAGAAAAACAAAATAAAAATCAAGAAATTACTCGTAAAGACGCTCTTAAAAAAATAGGAAATTACGGTAAATATGCAGCATTAACTGCATTGGGCACATATATGATTTTAAACCCACAAAAAGCACAAGCTCAAAGTCCAGAAGATCCTGGAACAGGGTTTTAAATAATTAATAGTTTTTTTTGAAAAGCCAGTGTATATATACACTGGCTTTTCTTTTTATTTTATTTTATTTTACTAAATAATCCATATTAAAAATCACTATTTGTAGTTTTTAAAAAAAAACAGTAGATTTGCTGTGTTTCCCCCTGCTTTATTAAAATTCTTTTTTATGAAAAAAATGTTTTTTCAAGTATTCGTATTTGGGGTAAATCGATACTTATCAACAGTAAAAATAACAGCAGTCTTTTTATTACTTTTTGTTATTTCGTTAAGCACAAAAACTTATTCGCAAACAATACCAAGTACTGGTTCTTCTGCAACAACTTGTGGTGATTGTACACCAACTGGTTGGATAGACACAGGTGGTACACCAGACATATCTAATAGAACAATTACAGGAGGTGAAGGTTCTACAGGTGGTGGTGCAACTTGGGTATCTAGCCCTTTACCTATACCTCCTACTGGTCATTCAACTTGGATAACCTTAAGAGATGTTGGCCCAGATTATCCTGAAGAATCTGTAACTGCAAAAATTGGCAACCTAGAGACTAATAAATATTACACTGTAACTATTTATGCAATGACAAGCATCAGTAATCAAGATGGTGGTACTGGAAATAATGTATATTATGCAGGTACCTATATGAATAAATTCGATTATCAAATAGATACAAATCCTAGACAAACAATCATATCTATTTCTAAAGAAAAATGGACTATTGCTAAAACATTTTTTGTAGGCACACCTGATGTAAATGGAGAAGTATCTATAACCCTATATCCTAGAAATGATGGTGGTTTTACTGCTGCAGGTCAAAACACTCAACTTTTAGAAGCAGTAAATATTGCCATAGAAGTAAATGCAGTAGATGAAGTAGATACAGATGGAGATGGAATTCCAGACACTATAGATATAGATGATGATAATGATGGTATTTTAGATACTGTAGAAACAACTGTTGGCGGAACAACTTATGACCCTTTAGGTGATGAAGATGGTGATGCCCTACCTAATTATTTAGATACAAGAGATGACGGTACTGGTGATGGAAGTACAACAAATTATGATGATATTAATGGAGATGGTGTTCCAAATATTTTTGATTTTGATAACGATGGTATTCCTAACCTTTTAGATTTAGACGCAGATGGAGATGGTATTCCAGATATTATAGAAGCACAATCTACAACAGGTTATATTGCTCCAAACGGAGTTGTAGGTGCAAATGGTTTAGATAGCGCCTATGAAAGCGGAAATGACACTGCTTCTGCTAATGGATTAGGTGGTGCTGGTGGTGCTGGTTTAATAAACTTCGAAAGTTCAGGCAATCCAGATTATTTAGATTTAGATTCTGATGGAGATGGCGTTTCGGATACAATTGAAGCAAATATTTCTCTTACAGGAGAAGTTGGTAAAAACGGATTAGACAATGCCTATGATAATGGAGATAATTATACCGACACTAATGGTAATTTTGATAATACGCAATTAAACAATTTCCCCAACACGAATGCAGCAGATTCGCCAGACGATGTAAATTGGAGAGATGCCACTACCACCACAGGTAAAGATACAGATGGAGATGGTATACCAGACTCTGTAGATATAGATGATGATAATGATGGTATTATAGATACTGTAGAATGCGCAACTGCTAATGTTAGTGCTAGTAATGCATCTTCTGTTCAAAGTGCTACTAGCGTTACAAATTCAGGAAATTCAATTGGTTCTGATAACTCTAGAGCTGGTTTAAATGCCATATCTGATATTTTAATATTAGATTTAGGAAGAGTTGTTCCAAAAAACACAATCATAGAAATAGAATCTCGTGTTACTAACAACATAGATCACGTAATGAAAGTGCAGCAATCTACAACTACTACAGAAATTAGTTTTACAAACCCTATAATTTATAACTGGGTGGCAATAGACACAGAACAAAACAAACAGTATAAACTATCTGCAGATGCAAGATATATTAGAATAAACCTAGAAGTAGCTGGTGCAGGTGGTGGAGAGTTGCAAATAGACAATGTTCTTTATCAAGGATTTACTGAAGTTTGTGATACTGACGGAGATGGTGTACCTAATATTATAGATTTAGATTCAGACAACGATGGTATTCCTGATAATATAGAAGCACAATCAACCACAGGTTATGTAGCGCCAAGTGGTCCAGTAGGTGCAAATGGTTTATATAGTATATATGAAAATAACGACACAGCTGGTGCTACTGGTTTAGGAGGTGTTGGAGGAACTGGTTTAATTAATACTGATAGTGCTAATGACGCAATACCAGATTATTTAGACTCAGACTCTGATAATGATGGTACTTCAGACAGAATAGAAGCTAACCTGTCTCTAAGTGGAGTTTACGGTGCAAATGGATTAGATACTAATTATGATGTTGGTGATGGTTACACAGACACCAATGGTAGTTTCGATAATACACAAACAGACAACTTTCCTGACGCAGATTCAGATGTAAATACAACTGGAGATGTAGATTACAGAGATGCAGACTCTTCTTTTAAAGATAACGACAATGATGGTATCCCAGATGCAACCGATTTAGATGATGACAATGATGGTATTTTAGATACAGAAGAAAGTATTTGCCCTACAGGAACAGATGCCGCAAATCCTTTTACGTCCTTAGAACAAGCTAGAACAGTAACTGTAGCTGGTATCCATTATTTTAATATTGATGGGCAAGCATTCTCAACTTATGTAGATGCTAATGGTTTTGTACAAGTTGCCATAGATTTTGGTAATGGCTCAGGAAATTTACCGCAAGGTAATTCTTTAACAAATGCTACAAGAGGTATTCTATCTACTGCAGCTTTAGCTAAACTAACAAGTGCTTCAACTTTAAGAATTTCTCACTCAGGTGGTAATTTAGATATTACATCAACCAATGCAACTTTATTAACTAGAATTACAACCAATACAACCTTACACCAAGGTACAGCAGATAATGCTATAAATGATACTTGGACAGGAACCAATGCAACTGCAATAACAGTAGATGCTAGTTGTACAACAACAGATGGAACTTCTTTACATCAAAATATTGCACACCTTTGTGGTAATACTTCTGGGTTTCATTGGATTCCAAATACTGGAATACAAAGAATTAGATATAGTGCTGGTGCAAATAGTGGAGAAATTGGTAATACAGAGAGTTTTACACTTTGGGTGCAAGCACCTACTAGTACCTGCGAAACAGACACAGACGGAGATGGTATTCCTAATCATTTAGATTTAGACTCAGACAACGATGGTATTCCTGATAATATAGAAGCCCAAACTACAACTGGCTATATTACACCAAATGGAGTTTTTGATGCCAATGGTGTAGATACTGCTTATACTGGTGGTTTAACACCAGAAGACACAGATGGAGATGGAGCAAAAGATTATTTAGAAAATGATTCAGATAATGATGGTGTTTTAGACAACATAGAAGCCAATATTGTACTCTCTGGTATTGTTGGCACAAATGGTTTAGATAACAATTACGACAATGGAGATAACTATACAGATGTAAACGGAAGCTATGACAACTCTCAAGCCAACAACTTTCCAGATGCAGATGGTGATGTTTTCTCAGGAGGTGATGTAGATTATAGAGATGATACTTTTACAAACGATAAAGACGGAGATGGAATTAGTAATGAAGTCGATCTAGATGATGACAATGATGGTATTGTTGATGCAATAGAAATAGGCTCTTGTACAATTCCTGGTTCTGCCCCTTTTATATGGGAAACTCTTTATCAAGTAATTTCTCCAAACGGAACATTAGTTACAGATGGAGATGATCCAACAAGTGTTTCTCAAAAAACAGTACAAAATGTTGTGGTAACTTTATCTAGAACCACAAATGTTGCTAGTGATAGTAACTATAGAATAAATGATGTCATAACAACAAATAGTTCTTACAATTTAAACCAACGTGGAATTTCAAATGGTCTTTCAAGACATAATTTCGATTTTAGTGATCCTATTTATGGTTTAACTTTCACATTATATGATGTTAATATAGACAATGGTCAAACAGTAGATAATGTAGAGATCATCCTTACAAAACAAGATGGCACAACATATACGCTTCAACCTGCAGATTACACCTTAGGTACAGCTCATACATACAACACAAGTACTAAATTATTTACAGGTACATCTACTGATACCGGAGCTGTATCAAATATTACAATCAACGCTATACCAGCTTGGATAATTAAAATGCAAATTGTGTATAAAAATTCTGGAACTGGTACAATCTCTGGTCATCAAGACATTGCTATTGGAGATTTAAATTTCTGTACACCTTTAGATTCTGATAATGATGGCGTTTTTGATTATATAGATTTAGATTCTGATAATGATGGTATTCCAGATAATTTTGAAGCACAATCTACAAACGGTTATATAGCACCTTCAGGCAGCTACAGTTCTACAGGTATAGATTTAGCTTATGGTTCTGGTGTAACTCCAGAAAACACAGATGGAGATTCAGATGCAGATTATTTAGACCTAGATTCAGATGGAGATGGAACTTTCGATATTTTAGAATCTGGTCTAACAACTATTACTCCAAACTCTGGTGGTAGAGCAACAGGAGCTGTGGGTAACAATGGTCTATTAAACACGCTAGATAATGGAGATACTTATAACGATGTAAATGGTAGTTTTGACAACACTGTTAAAGACAACTTTACAGATGGAGATAGTGATGTAAATATTGGTGGAGATTTAGATTATAGAGATACAATTGTTGGTGTAGATACAGACAAAGATGGTATTGCAAATAGCACAGATATAGATGATGATAATGATGGAATACTAGACATTCAAGAAAGTGGAGGAAATAACCCTGATGGTGATGAAGATGGTGATGGAATCCCTAATTATAGAGATAATTCTGATGGTGGTAATGGAGGCGATAGTAGCTTAACAAATTATACAGATACAAATAATGATGGTATTCCAGATGTATATGATTTTGATAATGATGGAGTTCCAAACCATCTAGATATAGACGCAGACAATGATGGTATTCCAGACAATGTAGAAGCTCAAGGTACCAATGAATACCTAGCTCCTACTGGCACAGACACAGACAATGATGGTTTAGATGATAGATATGATACAGACTGTACAGGAGCAAATTGTGGCGGAATAACAGGAATAGACACCTCAACCCCTATCAATACAGATAGTGGTATAGATTCTGCACCAGATTATTTAGATTTAGATTCAGATAATGATGGAATTCCAGACATTCAAGAAAATGGAGATTCAGACAATTCTATAAGTGGAAATGACACAGATGGTGATGGTTTAGATGATAATTTTGAAGGATCAAATCTAAATGATGGATATGATGTAAATGATGAAATTAACACACCAGCATCAGATTTACCTGATACAGACTCAGATTTACCAGGAGGTAATGTAGATTACAGAGATAACACAAATGACCCTGTAATACCAGGCGTAGACAATAGTATCTTATGGTTAAGAGCAGATATTGCTGTAACAGGAACAACAACTGTAACAAGTTGGGTAGACCAAACAACAAACCCATTTACTGCAACAGCAGTAAATGGTCCAAACAAAATTGACAACGGAATTAATTTTAACCCTAGTTTAAATTTTGATGGCACCAATGAATTTATGCAAATTACAGGTGGTATTCTTGGTAACAACGCATCTATATCAAGTATTTGGGTTTATGCTGTAAGTAAAACAAATATAAACAACTATGCATATAACGTATCACAAGGAACAGGAAATACAAGATTTTACTTTTTAGCACCAAATAACGGAAGCAATTTCGCATTTAAGTTTGGTTCTCAAACTGCAATCTCATTACCTTGGGGTGCTAATACTGGTGAGTTTAATTTATGGAATTCTGGATCTAGTACAACTGCTGCATCTACCCCTTCAACCACAAACAAAGCATTATACAGAAATGGTTTAAGAATTGGTACAGATAATTTAGGCTCTTCTGTTACAAGTAACTCTAGCCAAAATCTTTTTATCGGTTCTTTTAGCTCTACTCAGAGTTTTATGAATGGTGAAATAGCAGAAATAATGGTATTTGATGCCGTACCTACATCACAACAACAACAACATATTCAATCTTATTTAGCTATAAAATATGGTATTACTTTAGATATTGCTGATAATAATACCAATATAGTAGAAGGAGATTATTTGTTAAAAGACTTAAATACTAAAATTTGGGATTATACAGCAAATAGTACTTTCCATAATGATGTTGCTGGTATTGGTAGAGATGATGCTATGGTTTTAAATCAAAAACAATCCAAATCAATAAATTCTGATGCAGAAATTACAATAGGTTTAAGTACTATTGCCGCAACAAATGCTGCAAACGTAAATACTTTCTCATCAAACAAAGATTTCTTGGTTTGGGGTAATAATAATGGTGTAATTAACACAGTATCTACATCAGAATTAATATGTGCACCAGAAAAAACGATTGGAAGAATATGGAAAATTGTAGAAAATGGATCTGTAGGTTCTGTTCAAATTGCAATTAACCAATCAACTCTTAATACACCTTTAAATACTGCAAATACTTTAAAAGTACTTAAAGTTGCAGATGATGCAGCATTTACAACAAATGTAGACTATGTTCCGCTTACAGCTACAACTATAAACGCTACTGCTGTTTATGCTGCTAACTACGATTTTAACGGAACCAAGTTCTTTACTTATGGTGAAATCAATGGAATTTTCTGGAACGGAGCAACAACAAATGCCGCTGACAGATGGAAAGGCGGAAATAGTGCAAGCGTAACAGGAGGTCCAAGTACAAATGCTGCAGATGTAGATAAAGTAATGGTTATAGATGCAGAAGGAACTTCTAATCACGCAACTTTAGCAGAAAATGTAGAAGTAGAATGTGTGTGGATTAAAGAGAATTCTAAATTAATGGTTCAAAACAATAAATATTTAGAATTTGATGAAGATTTTATTTTAGATGGAAAACTAAAATTAATGGGTAATGGTCAATTAATTCAGACGCATACAGGTTTATCAAATGTACAAGGTACAGGTAAATTATATAGAGATCAGGCTGCAAAAGTACCAAGTATTTATAGATATCATTATTGGACCTCACCTGTAAGAGAATTAAATAAAGATACTTTTAGAGTTGGTCAAGTAATGTTTGATGGAAATGAAGCAACTTCAGAATCTTCTTCTTCTAGGCCAATTAATTGGACAGGTAATGGTAATATTTATGATGGCCAAACCGGAACAACAAGTCCAGATGTTCCTATTAAAATTGCACCTTACTGGATTTACACTTATTTAAATGGTACTTCTCAGTCAGAATGGTTACAAAAATGGGCAACAGGTACCATAGAAAGAGGGCAAGGATATTCTATGAAAAGTACAGGAAGTCCAACACAAAACTTTACTTTTATAGGTACTCCAAATGATGGTTCCATCACCTTTAACTTTACAGCAAACAAAACGAGTCTTTTAGGAAATCCTTATCCTAGTGCTTTAGATGCAGTTAATTTTATCAATACAAATATTAACGAAATTAACGGTACATTATATTTCTGGGAACATACAGGAGAAGACAATATTGTTCCTGCGTCTTCAGAAGGGCACAATCTAACAGGGTATCAAGGTGGTTATTCTCAAAGAAATATTGCTATGGGGGTTGCAGCAAATAGTGTTCCTACAGCTGCTCCTATACTGTTTGATTGGGAAAATGCAACTGTTAATGGCAGCCAAGTAACTCAAACAAAAGATGATATTACAGCAACTGTAAGTTTATCTACAGGAACAATTACACTTAATGACTTTAGTCCATCAGCAAGTAATATTGTTGTAAACAACAATGGTTTAAGCACTTATACAATGACTGTTAACTTTAGCCAAAAAATAGATTTAGAAAGTATTGAGCTTATTAATGATGTTCTAGGCACTACTCCTTTAAGTGTAATTATACAGCCAAATGCTGGTATAGCAAGTACTACAACAACAATAACCAATACCGCATCTGTTATCGTTCCGAAAACTGTTGCTGTTTCTTGGAAAGATATATCTTCATTTACAATATCTAGTGCTTCACCTTTTAAACTAGGTTTAAATGATATAAAATTAAGAAAGGGAAATTTACCAAGTTTGGGAAGTGGTTCATATCACGCACCAAATAGATATATTGCTGTAGGTCAAGGATTTTTTGTTTCTGCTTCTGCTACGGGTGGTACAGTTAGGTTCGAAAACTCAATGAGAGCATTTGAAGATGATAATTATACTACTGATGGTTCTGGGGGTGGTTCTGGTACCTATTTCTTTAAAGGAAACTCAAAAAAGAAACAAGAGATTAAAAACCTGCTACCAATTCTAAAGTTAGGTTTTAATTACAAAGAATCTAATGATATAAACTTACACAGACAATTGGGTATTTCATTTAGAAGAGGTAATGATTTTAGGTTTGATAATGGCTATGATAGTGAAATTTACGATTTAGGTGCAACAGATTTCTATTGGAGTTTTCCTGAATATTCTGATAAAAACTTAATTATTGCTGGGGTATCAGAAATAAATAATTCAACTAGAGTTCCTTTAGTTTTTAATATTGATACTGATAATCCTATAGCAATACAAATAGATCAAATTAAAAACATCTCTAGAAAAGTATATTTAGAAGACGCTCTGAATAAAAAGTTTTATGAATTGACACAAGACAATTTAATAGAATTACAAATTGCAAAAGGTGTTTATAAAAATCGTTTTTATCTAACATTTGGTAATAAAAATTCATCATTAGATACACCAGATAATATTATAAATGATAAGCTTACTGTATTTATGAATAATAAAGCTAAAGAACTAGTAATTCATAATAAAGAAGCTCTCAATATTAAAAAAGTAGAAATATTTAATATTTTAGGAAAAAAAGTGGCATTCTGGAAAAACGTTGATTCAAAATCAATAAATAAATTTAATGTTAGTAATTTATCTACTACTGTATATGTAGTTAAAGTCAGCACAGAACAAGGCTTAGTAACTAAAAAAATAATTATTGAATAAGTTTAAAAGTATTTTTATTCAACAAAAAAAGAGCAGAAATAATCTGCTCTTTTTTTTTATCTTAAAATAAATTAATATATTAGCGCAATTATTATCCTAGTTGTAGGGTAGTAATGCCCCCTAAATGAATTACTTTATGACCCCTAAATCTAAAAGTAAGTGGTATTTATTATCGCTTAATACTTTATATTATAAGCATATTTTTAAAATAAAAGGATTATTATTAATTATAATTTTATTCTCTTTTAATTATTCTTATACCCAATATGTAATAAGTGATTCTGCTGTAAATGGGAAAACAATAACAACCAACTCAGGTACATTTTATGATTCAGGAAATACCAGTGCAAAATATTCAAATAATGAAAACTACTCTGTAACTTTTAAATCAAGTGATGGAAACCCCATTAAAATAAATTTTACTTTATGGGATGTAGAAAATAACAGTTCTTGTAGCTATGATAAATTACGAATCTATAATGGTACAAGCAATACCTCTACATTAATTGGTACTTTCTGTACAAATTCACCTGGTACTGTTCAATCTTCTAATGCTAATAATGCATTACATATAGAGTTTATTTCAGATTCATCAGTTGTAGAAGATGGTTGGGAAGCTACTATATCTACAGCCGCACCATTAATACCAATAACAGTAACTGCAGATGCCAAAACAAAAAATGTAGGAGAAGCAGATCCTGCATTAACCTACACTATAACTTCAGGGAGCTTAGCAAGCGGAGATGCTTTATCTGGAAACCTAACAAGAGTAGCAGGAGAAGCAGTTGGAAGTTATACAATAAACCAAGGAACCTTAAACAACTCTAAATACACCATTACTTATGTTTCTGCACAATTTACAATTACAGAGAAAGATACAGATGGAGATGGATATGTAGATTCTGTTGATATTGATGACGATAATGATGGTATTTTAGATACGGCCGAAAACTGTATTAAACCCGGAGCAGCTACCCCAGCTTCTGATGCAGAAAATTGGGTGGATGGTAATTATAGTGTTTTTGGCATTGGTAATAATACAAACGGAATTGGTTATCAAGAATCAGGCTTTCAACAAGCTGCATATAATAGAGGTATGAGTTTAACAGTTTTAGACGATACATCTACCAATTATGCTACAGAAAGTCCAGCTTCTAGCTCATCACCTTTAAGCTTAAACGATAAAGTTTATTTTGGTATCAATCCTACTACAAGTTCTAACGATGGCGTAGTTACTTTAACCTCTAATTATTATGCACCTGACTATAACTCAAGTACAAATGTAGGGTGTTCCTCTACTCCTAATGGTAAAAATTCTGAATTAAGAACTACTACTAGTAGCGAATTTTCTTCTGGAGATTCATCAAGAGCAATATATATTGTACCAGAAAGAGGAGCAATCACAGGAAATTCATACTCTGTTCATATCAATTTTAACACCTCTATTTATGCTTTTAGTTTTGATATCAATGATGTTTTTGATACAACACCCGGAACAGTAAATCCAACTTATCAATTAGAAGTTTTTGCAGACGGAAAATTACTCGCTTATATGACTGCAGCAAATTTTGGAAATGATATTACGGGTACTATGAAACTCTACAGAGGAGATAAAACTACTTTAGTAAACGGTAGTATTAACATAGGTAATCAAACAGAAGCAACTATAGGTTTTATAAATAGTACAGCCATATCTCATATAGAAATTAAAACTACAATCGTTACTGGTGATACTAGCAAATGTGCTAGAGATGCTCACGGTTTAGATAGCTTTGCATATTCAAAATCTCCACAATCTTGTTTTGCAGATGATATAGATTTTGATGGCGATGGCATTACAAACGATAAAGATTTAGATTCTGACAACGACGGAATTCCTGATAATATCGAAGCGCAAACAACAATAGATTATATTACACCAAACAACACCTACAATTCTTCGGGTTTAGATACGGCTTATGGTAGTGGTTTAACAGCAGAAAACACAGACAATAATGGTAATGCAGATTATGTAGATTTAGATGCTGACAATGATGGTACTTTTGATATTGCAGAATCAGGAGCTGGTATTACTGATGCAAATTCTGATGGAAAAACAGATGGTGCTGTTGGCACAAACGGTATAGACAATACATTAACAACTGATAACTATACAGATGTAAATGCAAATATAAATGACCCCACGACTTTAACGGATATAGATGGGGATGTGCTCACGATAGGTGATGTAGATTATAGGGATACTCACCTATCTGGCACTCCATTAATAACACAAATTTTTCATACATCTTCAGACAGAGTTATTGAAATCAGCAATATTCATCCTACAAATACTATTTTAGGAAAGAGTATAAAATTATCGTTATTCTCAAATAAAGCAGCAGGAAATCAAACAGGAGTAATTCCAGATGCTGTATATGTAATTCCTTCAGACATAAGCCCAAATTCATCTATTGCAATAACCAATACAGGCTCAGCACATACTGGCGTAATTAATGATGCAATAACTAATTTTTCTGACGGTAATGATTATATACTTCTTACCCATCCTAAAGGATTTTCCTCTGGTTCAACCACTTGGAAAAACAGATACGAAACCACTTATAGTATTACAAATACTACCTCTTATGTAAGAAATGACGAAGTTTCTGCAACCAACAAAGATTATACATCTTCTGAGTGGATTGCTTTTGTTGATGATAATTTAGACCCTCACAGAGATTTAGGTTCAGGAGGACCACAAAGACACCCACACGCTCCATTAATTTCAGAAATAACAAGTGCAAACTCAACATCAAATTTAAAAATTGGAGTTCATAAAATAAACCCAACCAACAGAACAGGTAAGAGTTGGAGCAATGGATTTCCTGATAAAACCAGAAGAGTAAATATTCAAGAAAATTATAACCTTTCTTCAAAACTTTCGGCAAGAAAATTAACTATTAGTAACGGAAGTAAACTTACAATCTCTAATAATTTGTTAGTGGTTACTGATAATATTACACTAGCCACAACCAATGATGAAATAAGATTAGCAGGAACCTCTCAACTAATACAAACACATACAAACGCTACTAAAATAAGTGGTTCAGGTAAACTTTATGTAGACCAAAATTCTGAAACTCCGAGTAAATTTAGGTATAATTATATGAGCTCGCCTGTTGTTAGTAGCGGAAATACTTTTACCTTAGAAGATGTTCTAAAAGACGGAACAATACCAACATCAAGCTCATCTACCGCTGTAAACATTAACTTTATTGGTGGTTTAGATGGTAATAAAACAACACCCATATCAATTGCATCACGTTGGATTTATACTTTTGCAAGTTCAGACGGTTTAGTTTCTAATTGGATTCAGAAAAAAAACACAAATTCAATCTTAAATACTGATGGCTTTACAATAAAAGGTCCAGGCGCTACTCAAAACTACACTTTTGTAGGTACACCAAATGATGGTACTTTAAATACAACCATTGGCGCAAATGAATTTTACTTGTTAGGCAACCCTTTTGCATCAGCAATTAGCGTAAAAAAGTTTATAGAAGACAATACCAACTCTATAAACGGAACCTTATATTTTTGGCAACATGCTAGTGAATTAGATGCAGATAACGGACATAGCTATAGAGGTTATGTTGGTGGCTATTCTACAAGAAATATTGCTATGGGTGTAGAAGCTAGTAACCAATCTTTAACAGGTGCTTATAATATTACTAAAGAAGCAGAAGCTGCAACATTAAACGCTGCAACCATTGTAAATGATGCTGGGACAAGTGTTGTTTTGTTAGACAATATAGATGAGTCTGTAAAATTTGAAAGAATTTCTAGAGGAATAGATATCTTAAGAATAAAATACAAATCATTAACAGGAAAAAATATAAGTCTAAATTTAAACGGAACAACTATTAAAACTATAAATTTTCCTATACAAACCACATATACTACATTAGAAATACCAATTTGTATTGAACAAGGAAACACCATTTCTTTAAAATCTAATGATACAAATAGTGTTCATATAGACAATATCGTTTTAAAAGATGATGATGGTAAAATAAGTTGCTCATTTCATACAGGCTCAGGTTTTACTTATATAGAACCCAAAGAATATATTGCCATAGGTCAAGGTTTTTTTGTTGGTGGTGATACAGATGGTGGACCTATTGTATTTAACAATAGTCAAAGAGAATATATACAAGAAGGCGCAAAATCTATTTTCTTTAAAAACAAAACAAAACAAAGAAAAAACGTATTACCTATTATAAAATTAGGGATGGAGTACAAGGTTTCTGAGGATAAAAAATTACGCCGACAAATAGGAATTTCTTTCAATAAAAATAATTCTTTTGATTATGATAATGGATATGACAGCACAATATTCGATTTAAACAATACAGATATTTATTGGAAATTTTCTAATAATGATGCAAAATATGTAATTGCGGGTGTTGGAGAATTAGATGATGAAACCTTATATCCGTTAGAAATTGTAAAAGAAAAAGATGGAGAAATTGCTATTCAAATTGATGAATGGAACATCAAAAACAAAGAATTATATTTATTTGATAAAGTTTCAGAAATTTCTTATCCTTTAAAAAACAAGAAAGTAACTTTAAATTTAGAAAAAGGGAATTATAAAGAGCGGTTCTTCATTACTTTTACTAAGATAAAAGTTAGCTTATCTACAGATAAAACTTTAAATAACGATGTTGCTATATTTTACAAAAGCGCATCTAAAGAAATAAAAATTATACCATCAAACAAAATTGCATTAGAAAAAGCAGAGTTGTACAACATTCTTGGACAAAAAATAAAATCTTGGGATTTAAGTAAAAATAAATACCAAGAAAATAGTTTACCCTTAAAATTTAAAACTAAAAAAATACTAATTCTTAAACTCTATACAAATAAAGGAAACTTCTCTAAAAAAATACTAATTAAGTAATAAAAATCCCCTAAACCCCTAAACCCTAAACCCCTAATGATTACTTTTATAAAGGCTCTTTTACTAGATCCGCCACCACCTACGCCTGGACCTCCAGGACCTCCTGGTGTGCCAATTGATAATATTACTATTTACCTTGTAATAACTGCTTTTTTTATAGCATATAAATTGTTACACACAAAAAACAGTACAATTAATAAAGAAAAAAGTGTAAAAGACTACTCAAAAAAAGATGCAATAAGAGAATTATTGGAGTAATTCTCTTATTTTTTTTATAGTAAAATCTAAATCTTGTTGCGTTGTATATTTAGAAAAAGAAAAACGAACAGAAGTCTTGTTTGCTTCTTCTTCTTTTAAAATTTCCGATAAAACATGTGAGCCTTTATTGCTTCCACTTTGGCAAGCACTACCGCCAGAAACTGCAATTCCGGCTAAATCTAAGCTAAAAAAAAGCATATTATTATTTACAGGAAAACGAGCATTTAAAATAGTGTAACTACTACTTTCTAAATTAGATGAAACACCATTAAACTGAATCTTTTTAGATATTCTTTTTAATTCAGAAATTAAATATAATTTTAAATTTTCGATGGTTTTTTTATCCATCTCTATTCTAGAAACGGCAATTTCTAATGCTTTTTCCATTCCTAAAATAGCGTGCACATTTTCTGTACTAGACCTTGCTCCTTTTTCTTGATCTCCACCATATAACATTGGTAAAATTCCGAAACCTTTTTTAAAATACGCAAAACCAACACCTTTCGGACCGTGAAATTTATGAGCACTTGCAGTGATAAAATCTACAGGATTTTTTTGTAAATTAATGTGATAATGACCAATTGCCTGTACTGTATCTGAATGAAATAAAGCATCATAATTTTTACACAATTCACAAACTTTATCTAGAGGTAAAATATTGCCAATCTCGTTATTAACATACATTAAACTAACTAAAGTTTTATCTTTTGATGATGCTAATAATTCTTCTAAATGATGAAGATTTACACAACCAAATTCATCAACATTTACAAATTCTACACTAATATTGTAAGTATCTTTTAGGTAATTACAAGTATGCAAAACTGCGTGATGTTCAATTTTAGATGTTATAATTCTTTTTACTCCTAAATTTAAAACGGCATTGTGCAAAATTAAATTATCTGCTTCTGTACCACTACTTGTAAAAATGATTTCGCTTGCAGAAATATGAAAGTGTTTTGCAATATTTTTTCTAGCAGTTTCTACTGCCGATTTTGCTTTTCTTCCAAATTGATGTATAGAAGATGGATTTCCGAAATTATCTTGCATAGAAGTATGCATTACTTCTAAAACCTGAGCATCAATTTTTGTGGTAGCTGCGTTATCTAAATAAATAGAATTCATTCTGCAAAAATACGATTAATTAGAGTTCTGAAAAATATAAACTTCTGTGGCACCCAAACCATATTTTTTGTAAGAAGCATCGTAATATTTAACAGAATATTTATTTAGAAGTCTTTGTAATTCAGCCTTTAAAACGCCTTCTCCTACTCCGTGAATAAACACAATTTTAGAAATTCTTTTAGCAATTGCAAATTCAATTTTTCTTTTTGCAGTATCTATTTGCAAATTTAAAATATCGTAATTATCCATATTTCTAGTAGAGTTTGTTAATTGATTTATATGTAAATCAACCTCTAAAATAACTTCGTTTTTTTCTTTTTTAAACAGGCTTTTTTTTGAGTTTTTTTGCTCAATTTTCTCTTTTAACATTTTGTTATTAATATCAGAAAATTTACTTAATGTATGTTGCGCTACATCAATTTTCACTAATTCTGATGCTGCAAATTTAAAAACCATTCCGTCTGTAGTTTGTACAGAAATTTCATCACCAAAAATATGGATGATTTTGCCTTTTAAAACATCATCTAAAACAGCTACTTTATTACCAATTTCTAAACACATTCTTAACTTTGTCTTAATTTAATTTTAATTCTAAAGGCAGTATATTTACCACAAAAATAACAAGATGATTAAAACTTCTGCAGTTTCTACTAAAAACTTCTTTAAAAATGCTTTTAAATCTATAAAAATAGATACAAAAAGAGCAGAATTGTTATCTACAATTGCAAATGAAATAGCTAAAGATTATCAAAAAAACGGAATTGTAAACCTTAATTTTATTTGTACTCATAATTCTAGAAGAAGTCAGTTAGGGCAAGTTTGGGGCTTTTTTGCTGCCAATTATTTCGATTTAAACATTCGGTCTTTTTCTGGCGGAACAGAAGTAACAGCTTTTTTTAGAAACACTGTAAAAACGTTACAAAAAGTAGGTTTTAGTTTTCAGTTATCCGATTTTTCGCATCAAAATCCTAAATATATCATCACTTTTAATGGTTCTCAGAAATTTATTTTAGGTTTTTCTAAAAGATATGACAATCCAGAAAACAAGTTGCCATTTATAGCCATAACAACTTGTAACAACGCAGATACAAATTGCCCATTTATACCAGAAGCTTCTAGTAGGTTTCATTTGCCTTTTGTAGATCCAAAATTTTCTGATGGTACAGAAACGCAAGATGAAACTTACTTAAAAACCAATGCCCAAATTGCTGCAGAAATTTATTATATTTTTTCTGATGTAAAAAAGTTAGTTTCTTAAATTTCTAATTCTCTATCGTAAGGAATACTTTTTAAAATGTGATTTATCACATTAACCCTAGCTTCGGTTTTTCTGTTGGCTCTAATAATTTTCCAAGGAGAAATTTTTGTATTTGTTTTTGCAAACATTGCTTTTTTATACTCTGTATATTGATCCCATAAATCTTGAGCCTTTTCATCTAACTTTGTCATTTTCCATTGTTTTAATGGATCGTTCTTAATTTCTAAAAAACGATTGGCTTGTTCTTTTTTAGAAATAGACATATAAATCTTTACCAATCTAATGCCCGATTCTAAAATCATTCTTTCAAAATCGTTTACTTGATTCATAAAAATAGTATACTCTTCTTCAGTACAAAAATTATTTACAGGTTCTATAACGGCTCTATTGTACCAACTTCTATCAAAAAACACAATTTCTCCTGCTTTTGGGAACTGCTCTACATATCTTTGAAAATACCATTGAGATTGTTCGTCTTTGGTTGGTTTTGGTAGCGCTACAATACGCATATGACGTGGATTAATACGTTCTGTAACTCTTCTTATGGCACCTCCTTTACCAGCTGCATCTCTTCCTTGAAAAACAACAATAATTCTTTCATTATTATCTATTGCCCAAGTTTGCATTCTAATAAGTTCTACTTGTAATTTTTCTAGTTTTCTTTGATAATCTATATATCTAAGCGCTTTTTCTACATTTAAAGGCTCTTTAGAAAGCAAGGCTAACAAGCCTTTTTTTGAATTTAATTTTCTAATTTCTCTGTCTGATAATATCCTTTTCATAATCTTAATCTGCTTGTATATTAGAACGATAATAACGCATAACAACGTTAGGATCTGGATTTAAAATAGTTTTTGCTTCTTCTTTCCCTTCGTAATCGAACTGAGATAAAACATACCTCATTGCTTCTAATCTTGCTTCTTTTTTCTCATTGGTTTTTATAAGCATCCATGGGCTGTAAGAAGTATGGGTTTTAGAAAACATTTCGGCTTTGTAGTGTGTGTACCTATCCCAAAGAGTTTGACCTTTTTTATCTACAGGGCTAAATTTCCATCTTTTAAGAGGATTTTCCATCCTTGCATCAAAACGCCTTAACTGCTCGTCTTTAGTTATTGATAACCAAAATTTTATGATAATTACTCCATCTTCATACATCATATGTTCAAATTCAGGCACTTGTACCAAGAATTCTTTATATTGTTGTTCAGAACAAAAACCCATTACAGGTTCTACAACAGCTCTGTTGTACCAGCTTCTATCAAAAAACACAATTTCTCCTGGGTTTGGTAACTCTTTAATATACCTCTGAAAATACCATTGTCCTTTTTCTATTTCTGTTGGTTTATTTAAAGCTACAAGTCTACTAGACCTTGGGTTTAGATGCTCCATAAACCTTCTAATATTACCACCTTTTCCTGCTGCATCTCTTCCTTCGAAAATAATGGCTACACGTTTGTTTTCTTTAGAAATCCAACGCTGTAATTTTACCAATTCTATTTGTAACAAACGTAACTCATCATCGTATAACAATGTGCTTTTTAACTTATTAAACAAGTCACTTTTTTGTTCTATTACAGATAATAAACCCTCTTTATTTTCTAGGTTTTCAAAATCTTCGACGGTTAATCCTTTCTTTGTTTCCATATATGCTTTTTGATTGTTAAAAATAACGAATATTTCTAATAAAAAGAATAAAAAAAGTCATTTTAATTGAGTTGTTTTATATTTGTTGGCTATGAAACAAAATTTTATTTTTATACTCTCTTTTTCTACATTTTTTGCTTTTGGTCAAAAAAAGTTTTCAAAAGAATTTAGTTTAAAAACCGATAACGATTTATATATATCTACAGTTAGAGATCGATATTATACAAGTGGCATATTTTTAAACTATAGATTCTTATCAAAAAAGAAAAAAGAAAAGTTAGAAAAAAAAATCTTTGAGTTAGAAATTGGTCATGAAATGTACACTCCGTACAAAGCTATTGTTTCAAATATAAATTTGCATGACAGACCTTTTGCAGCTTATTTATATGGAGGTTTTAGTATTAAAAGAATTTTTAAATCTCAAAGAATATTTAACACCACTTTAAGGGCTGGAATTGTTGGCTCTAATGCTTACGGAGAAGAGTTACAAGAATTTATTCATAATATATATAGTTTTAAAAAGGCAGAAGGTTGGAAACATCAAATTAAAAATGCTTTTGCCTTAAATTTTAATGTTGATTATCATCAATTTTTATTAAAAAACAACACCAATCATTTAGATTTAACTTGGATAAACGCTGTAAAAGTGGGTACAGTTTATACAAATTTAAGCTCAGGTTTGTATGGTAGAGTTGGTTTTAAATCTTTACAAAGTATTGTAAATTCTATTGGGTTTAACACAAGTTTAAACAACAATAGCAATCGTTATTTTAGAGAAGCTGAATCTTTTATTTATTTTAAACCAACTTTAAGATATGCACTTTATGATGCTACTTTACAAGGAAGTTTTTTAAATACCAAAAGTGATGTTACTAAAGAATTAATTCCTTTTGTTTTTGATGTAGAAATTGGGTTACGTTTTACTGCAAATAGATTTAATTTTGGCTACGCTTTTCATTACAACACCAGTAAATCTAAAAACTTGAGATATACTTACGGAAATAAATATGGCGTAATTTTAATTAATTATTTGCTGCGCTAATCAACAAAAAAATCATCTTTAAAACCTATTAAATATAATTTTTTTTGAGCTCTGGTAATTGCAGTATATAACCACCTGTAATACTCTTTAGAAACTCCTTCTGGCAAATAAGGTTGTTCTATAAAAATGGTTTTCCACTGACCTCCTTGCGCTTTATGGCAAGTCATTGCATAAGAGAATTTTATTTGCAATGCATTAAAGTACTTGTTCTTTTTTATGGCTAAAAATTGTTTGTATTTCGATTTTTCGTCTGCATAATCTTCTTTAACAGCTTGGTAAAGTTTGTTAAATTCTTCATACGTTAAAGACGGACTTTCGCTAACCAAAGTGTCTAAAAGTACAACTGTTTCAAAAGATTGCATTTCTGGATAATCTATCATTCTTACCTCTACTTCTGCAAATTTAAAACCATACAATTCTTTAATAGCATAAATTCTAAGAATTTCACAAATATCTCCGTTAGCAATAAAACCTGCGGTTGATGATTCTTTTAACCAAAAATAATTATTCTTAACCACCATAATATAATCTCCGGCAGAAATTTCGTTTTCTTGTCCACGAATATTAAATCGTATTTGCTGGTTGTATTGATTGGCTCTTTTGTTAGATCTTACAATAAAAGCGGTATCTTCTACTCCATCATTTTCATAGGCAGTAACAATGGCATCTTCAATATCATAACCATCTACCAATCTTTTTATATCAGGAAAATCTATTTGAAACTGAAAACTATTTCCTTCATTTTGTAATAATAACCTTAAAGATGTTGCATTTGCAAGAATCCCTGAGTTTTTGTGCTGACGCATTACTTCATCTAACTCAATCTCGATAACATTTTTATGAAAATCGTATTGTAAAGTTGATGCTTCTAAAGCCGGACTCATAGTTAACTTTACGGGTGGTAATTGTGCAGTATCACCAATAAAAATCAACTTACAATTGTGCCCAGAATACACGTAAGAAATTAAATCTTGTAACAAAGAACCCGAATCAAATAATTTTTGATTTTGCCTACTGTCTGGTATCATAGAAGCTTCATCTACAATAAAAATGGTATTTCTGTGCTTATTCTTTTGCAAAACAAAATCTACAGAGCCATTGCTTTGTTTTTTAGGAAAATAAATTTTTTTATGAATTGTAAAAGCTGGTCTTTTAGAATACACCGCAATTACTTTTGCTGCTCTACCTGTTGGTGCTAATAAAACCGTTTTTTTATTGGCTGCCCAAAGACTATTTACAAAAGTGCTTATTGTAGTTGTTTTTCCTGTACCTGCATACCCTTTTAATAAAAAGAGTACATCTTTATGGTCATTAAAAACAAAATCGCTTAAAAGCTTAAATAATTGATTTTGTTTTAGGGTTGGAGTAAATAGAAATTTATTACACAATTCTGCATAAAAATCGGCTGGTAATTTTATCATAAATAAATTAAAACATCAAAGATACATTGATTTGCAAATAAAAGTTTTTATCATAAAAAAAAAATTGTAGATTTGCGATAAGACTATTAAAAAATTTAAATTAAAATGGGATTATTAGGAATGATTTTGGCAGCTGTGTTAGTTGCAATACTTTTAGCTATTGTTGTAGTAAAATATCTACCTTTAAAATTAAGATGGGTAGCTTCTTTACTATTGTTAGCTTTAACAATATTCTTAGGGTATAAAATATATAACGGAATAATGCAACCGATTAACTTTAATAAAAATAAAGTTAAAAAATATGCCAAAGTTGTTAAAAGTCTAAAAATCATTAGAGACGCAGAAGTAAAATATTACGAAGTAAATGGTAAATACACCAAAGACAAAGCTGCCCTGATAAAATTTATAGATACCGCTCAATTAGCTTTAACAGAAACTAGAGATACCATTATTAAAGTAAACAAAGGTGGTGGTATTATAGATGAAATAACAAAAAAGAGAAAAGATACTATTGGTTATGAACCTGTTCTTAAATACTTTAAAAACAGAAACTATAAAGATATGTTTAAAGTTCCTGGTGTTAAAGGAAAAGAGTTCGATTTAGAAATTGGTACTGTAGAAAAAGTACAAGGTTTAATTGTACCTACTTTTATGGCAAAAACTTCTAAAAAAGATATTTTAAAAGGAATGGATGAATCTTTAGTAAAACAAGAATTAGAAGCCGTTGCTACAGACCAAATTAAAGGAGAATTTGTTTCTGTTGGCTCTTTAGATGAAGTAACAACTGGTGGTAATTGGCCTCCTTCTTATGACAAAAAAAGTAGTGAAAAGAAAGACTAGCAATACATCTTTAAAAGAAAACACCAATAAAAATTTATCCATCCAATTTAATTTGGATGGATTTTCTTTTTGTATTTCAGACAATATCAATAAAAAAGACCTTTATTTTTCTGAATACAATTTTTTAGAAACACAAGCTACACCAAAACATTTACTTTCTAAAATTGAAGAAATTTTTAAAACTGATAAAAATTTACAACACGATTTTTCTAATGTTTTAGTCATTCATCAAAATTCTTTATCTTGTTTGGTACCAGATAAATATTTCGTTAAAAATAAATTAGCCTCTTATTTACCTTATAACATAAAAACACTTGCTACAGACTTTATTACTTTTGATAGTTTAGAGAAATTAAACTGTAAAAATGTCTATATCCCTTATGTAAACATTAACAATTATCTATTCCAAAATTTTGGCGAATTTGAGTATAAACATCATAGTTCTATTCTTATAGAAAAACTTATTTCTAAAAATAGTGATAATAAAAAAGTAATGTATGTTAATGTTTCTAAAAGCACTTTAGATATTTTAGTTTTACAAAATAACAAACTCCTTTTTTATAATTCCTTTTCCTATTTTACAAAAGAAGATTTTATCTATTATATTTTATTTACAGCAGAGCAGTTAAAATTAGACACAGAAAAGTTTCCAATTAAATTTATGGGAGCCATAGAAAAAGGTGATGAAATCTACAAAATTGCGTATCAATATATTAGAAATATATCTTTTTTAGAAAATAATAATCCTATTTTTAATCAATTAAACAGTTCTAAACATTCAAATTTTATACTTTTAGGTTTATGAGAATAATTTCTGGAAAATTAAAAGGAAGACGTTTTACAGCACCTAAAAATCTACCTGTAAGACCAACAACAGATATGGCAAAAGAATCGTTATTTAATATCTTAAATAACTCATATTTTTTTGACAACATTACTGTTATAGACTTATTTGCTGGTACAGGAAATATAAGTTTAGAATTTGCTTCTAGAGGCACAAAAAATATTTACACTATAGATGCTCATTTTGGTTGCATAAAACATATAAACAACACTGCAAAAAATTTTGATTTAGATATTAATACTTACAAAAGTGATGTTTACAAGTTCTTAGAAAAAACATCTCTAAAAGCAGATGTAATTTTTGCAGATCCTCCTTATAATTTTGAGAAAGAGCAATTTTTAAAAATTGTAGATTTAGTATTCGAAAAAAAACTCCTTACAGAAGAAGGAGTTTTAATTATAGAACATTCTAAACACACAGATTTAACAAGCAGATCTAAACATAGTTACGACAAACGTTATGGAGGTAATGTGTTTAGTTTTTTTGAAGCCTAAATAACGTTATAGATTAAATATTATTTAAAGTAACGATTTAATAATGTCTGAAATTGTAATTCCTTCTGCTTCTGCCTTATAATTTTTTACTATTCTATGTGATAAAATTGGTATAGCAACTGCTTTTACATCTTCTATGTCTGGAGAATATTTTCCAGAAACAGCAGCATACGCTTTGGCTGCTAAAATTAAATTTTGGGATGCTCTTGGACCTGCACCCCAATCTAAATATTTTTTTACTAACGCTGAAGCTTCATTAGACTTTGGTCTTGTTTTACCCACCAAACCAACTGCATATTCAATAACATTATCTGCCACAGGAATCTTACGAATTAGTTGTTGAATTTCTATAATTTCATCGGCAGAAAATAACGATTTAACTTGCTGAGTTATATTACTGGTTGTATTTTTTACTACCTCTACTTCTTCTTTAAAAGAAGGATATTCTAAAGAAATAGAAAACATAAATCTATCTAATTGCGCTTCTGGCAAAGGATACGTTCCTTCTTGCTCAATAGGATTTTGGGTTGCTAACACAAAAAATGGCAACTCTAATTTATAATGATTTCCAGAAACTGTTACAGAACGTTCTTGCATAGCTTCTAATAAAGCTGCTTGTGTTTTTGGTGGTGTTCTATTAATTTCATCAGCAAGGATAATGTTAGAAAAAATAGGGCCTTTTATAAATTTAAAATGACGGGTTTCATCTAAAATTTCGCTTCCTAAAATATCTGAAGGCATTAAATCTGGCGTAAACTGAATTCTTTTAAAATTTAATCCTAAAGCATCCGAAATGGTATGTACTAATAATGTTTTTGCTAAACCTGGAACACCGATTAAAAGCGAATGACCACCGCAAAAAACAGATAATAAAGTAAAATTTACGGCTTCTTTTTGCCCAATAATTATTTTACCAATTTCAGTTTTAAGCGCATTGTATTTATGAACTAAGTCATTAACAGCTTTAACGTCTGACATTATTTATTTATTTCTTTTTTCCAATTTCTTTTAAAAACACACTTACCATAATCATTTCCTAATTTAATGTAAGTATCTTTTATTTTTTCTTTAGACCATTTTTCTATAGTTTCTTCTTTCTTTTTTCTTAAAGCTAAATCTTGTATTTTAACGTAATCTTTAATAATGTCTGCGGTGTGTGTATCTGTTCTATCTTTCATTAAGATTACTTTATACATCTTTTTACCACCTCTATCTTCATCATAAAAAACATTAGATAATTCTCCTTTTTTTAACTCATTAACTCTTGCATAAAATGCAGGATCCATTCTTGTTAAATCGAATTTAGACTCACCCGTAGATGGGTTTGTAATTAAGCCTCCACTATTTTTTGTATCATCATCATTAGAATACTTTTTTACAGCATCTGCAAATGTAATTTTACCTTCTTTTATATCTTTTACTATCTGCTCTACTTTTTCTTTAGCTTCGTTTAATTTATCTTCAGGAATTTCTGGTTGCATTAAAATATGAGAAGCAATTCTTGTATTTCCTTTTACTTTATGTAATTGCATAATGTGATATCCAAAATCTGATTTAAAAGGTTTAGAAACTTGCCCAACATCTAAAGTAAAAGCCATTTCTTTAAACTCTTTTATAAAATTAGATTGTTTGGTTACTGTATATTTACCTCCATTTTGGGTAACTCCAGGATCGTTAGAATTAATAATTGCTTTCATTTTAAAACTAGCTCCTTCTTCTATTTGCTTTTTTATTTCATTTAGCTTAGCAATTACTCTCTCGTTTTCTTCTTTAGTAGGGTTTACTTTTACAACAATTTGTGCAAGCTCTATTTCGGCAGGAAATTGTGGTAATTCTCCTTTTTCTTTTAATCCGTTAAAATATAAACGAACTTCTTCTGGAGTAACATCAATCTTTTCGGTAATTTTTTGTTGCTCTTTTTCTATTAAAAGATTTTCTTTTTGAACAGCGTAAAGTTCTTTTTTTAAATCATCTAAATCGTTAAAACCGTAAGCTTTTACAACTTTTTTTATAGTACCATATTGTTGTGTAAAAAACTGAATACTTCTGTCTACTCTACCATTAATTTCTGTATCAGAAACAGTAACACTGTCTATTACTGCGTGATGAGCCATTAATTTCTGTTGCATTAATTCTTCTAACATTTCGCAGTTAGATATTGTTACTTTTCCTTCGCTTCTTAATTCTACTTCTTGCTTAAATTTAGCTATATCAGAATCTAAAACAATATTTTTTCCGATAACTACAGCTACACCATCTATTTTTTGTTGTGCGTTTGTAGTCATACTTATTAAGCTTAAAAAAGCAATAAAAAACTGTACTTTAATAAATTTTAAGATTGTTATTTTGTGTGGCATCTTTTACGATTGTTTTTTCTATATCTCTAATTAATTGAATTTTACGTTTGTGTAAAATCATTTGTTTTATGGTTGAATTTATATAACTTAAAGGTGCTATTGAATTACGTTGTAAAACATCTTTTACGGCCACCAAATATAAACCTAAAGAATCTTGTTTTTGAATGAATTTAGTTTTTTTTAACAGTTTTTCTCTAGAAAATGGAAGTTTTAACAAAATGTTATCTAAAGGAACCCAAATAGAATCGTTAAAGTGATGGAATTTAAAACTTAATTGTTGTTTTTCTAGTTCTTCTGTATCTTCTATAGCATCAGATTTAAATAGTTTTTTAAATTCTTCTTTACTGTTTATAGTATTATCAAAATGAAGATATTTAATTTTTACCAACTCTTCATTTAATTTAAAATTCTCTTTATTTAATGTGTAATACTCTTCTATTTTTTCTTCTGAAATTGTTGTGTCTAATCGTTCTTTTACAAGCTGTTCTTTATACTTGTTTATTAACAAGCTTTCTTTATAATCTTTAACTAATTTGTTAATTTCATTTATATCTTCTAAAGAACTATTGTTAGTTGCTTGTTTAAGTAACAACTGTTTTACTGCCCAATCTTGAATATAGCTTCTTATTAAAACCAAACTATCTTGTTTGTTTATTTCTTTAGGAAGTACATTTTTTAAATCTTCTCTAAAAAGCTTTTCTGTATTAACAATGGCTACAATTTCTGAGGTGTTTTTTTCTTTATTTCTTAGATTAAAATAATCGCAAGAAATAAAAAGAGCTACACAAAGAAAAAGAGAACAATATTTCATTATTTTTTATAAAACTTAATTAACTTTCTTAATTGTCTTTTACTAATTTTTATCTTGCTTTTCTTTCTTAAATCTGCAATCCAGTTTTTTTCTAAAAAGTTTTGATAATCGTTCATTACTTCACCTTTTATCAATTTTAATTCTTTAAAATTATATTTTTTGATGTTTTTTTGATAAAAAGTTTTTAATCCTAAAGTATCTTTAGAAGATTTGTTCCAAATTTTTTGTTGCATCAATTCAAACAACAATAAACCATCTTCGTATTCTTTTAAAGTATACGCGTATTCTGGTTCTGTGTGAATAAGATTTTCTTTATAATACGTTAAAATTTCATCGTCTAGAAATTCATCATACAAAACAAAAACTGGTTTATGTCTTCTATTTCTTATAAACTTTATAAATTTTTCTTGTGTAATTGGTTTATCATTAATGGTAAAAATTGCAGATTGCAATGAATCTACAGGAATTGCTCTTAAATTTTTTCTGTTTAAAATCTTTTTTGCTTCTTCGTTTTCAGAAATCGAATATTCGCTTTTTAATCTATTGATAACAGCTTTATCACTTAACTGCATTCTAGCGCTTCTTTTAATTCTTTTTTTAAGCTCATCTTTCATTTCATTAAAAGATTTTGGAGGATGTTTTTTTAGTAACTTTACAATATGCCAGCCAAATCTTGTTTTAAAAGGTTTCGAAAAATCGCCTTCTTTTTCTAAGCTAAAAGCGGCATCAGAAAAAGGTTTTACCATTCTACCAGCAGTAAACTTACCTAATTTACCTCCGTTGTTTTTAGAACCTGGGTCTTCAGAATATTTTTTAGCTAAATCTTCAAATTTTTCTTTATTTAATAGTTTATTGTAAACACTATCTATTTTATTTTTTCCTATGTTTGTTGTATCTCTAATTAAAATATGAGCTGCTTCAATTTCTCCTTTAGAGGGTCTAAATTCATCTACCTTTACAATATGATACCCAAATTGCGTTTTAAAAGGTTTAGATACTTCTCCTACTTTGGTAGAATATGCAGCAACTTCAAAAGGATACACCATACTAAAAGCAGAAAAATAACCCAAATTACCTTTGTTAGAAGGAATTTTCTTTGCTGGGTTTCCTTTTGCAGAAGGGTCTTCTGATGTTTCTACAGCAACTTTTTCAAAATCTTCTCCGTTAACAATTCTATTTCTAATTTTAGAAATTTTATGAAATGCCAACAATGTATCTTTTGGTGATGCATCTCTTGGCATTCGTATTAAAATATGCTTCGCTTTTACTTCGTTAATGGTTCTAAAATAAGCATCTTTAACTAACTTTTCTATAAAAGTGGTATCTTGTAAATAAGGTGCAGATAACTGATTTTTATAGGTTTCCATTTCTCTTTTATAAGAGGGTAACGTATCTAATTTTAGCTTGTAAGCTTCTTTTACTTTTAATTTATAATTTATATAAAGTTCTAAATTTTTTATAACATCTTTAGCTTCTGCGTTATCTATGGCATCTAAATTTTTCTCATAAATTCTTTTAAATTCAGAGACTTTTGTTTTTTGTCCATCTATGGTAACTAATACTTTATCTTTTTTTTGAGAGAAGACTGATACTGAAATACTTAAAACAAATAATAAAACTATTTTTTTCATAAACTAACTAATTATAACGAAATGATTCCTTTAATTTTTTCTGCTTTTTTATAATAAGAGATTACCTCTTCTGAATTTGCTACTTTTAATACGATAGAAACACTAATATATTTTCCTGTTTTCGATTTTTTTGTATTAATAATGGCTCCTTTATTATTAAATAAATTCTCAACTTCTACTACTTGATTTGCATCCGTTGGTACAATAAATTTATACATATAATCTGCAGGAAACTTTGTTGTGTCTTCTAACTGATTTTTTAATTTGTTGTAAAAATCACTTTTTTCGCTCATATATTCTTCCTTTTTTTACAAAATATTTACAAATAATAAGCCACAAAATTACATTAAAAATTAGTTTTATAAAGGGAATGATTTATTTTTGTGAAATGCAGCAAAAAAATGTAATAATTGGCGGCCCCGGAACTGGTAAAAGTTCTGTTTTAAATGAACTCATAAAAAGAAACTATTTCTGTATGCCAGAGGTTTCTAGAGAAGTTATTTTAAAAGCTAAAAAACAAGGAATAGACCAATTATTTTTAACTAAACCTCTTTTATTTAGCCAAATGCTGCTAAAAGGAAGAATAGAACAATATATAACTGCCAGTAAAAATGATGCTGAAATTGTTTTTTTTGATAGAGGAATACCAGATGTACACGCTTATATGGATTATTTTAACACTCAATATCCAGTCACATTTATAGAAAAAAGTAAGACTTATAAATACCATAAAATCTTTCACTTTTCTCCATGGAAAGAAATTCATATTACAGATAACGAACGTTATGAAAGTTTTGATGATGCTGTAATTATCGATAAATTTTTAATTAAAGCTTATTCAGAATTAGGATATTCAATAATTAATGTTCCTTTTGGTTCAATTAAAAACAGAACTGATTTTATTTTAAACTCACTTAAATGTGAGTTATGATTTTACCCAAAGAAATTTTAAAAAAATATTGGGGATTTTCTAATTTTAGACCCAGCCAAGAAGAAATAATTTCTAATGTTTTAGAACAAAATGATGTTATTGCACTATTACCAACTGGTGGCGGAAAATCTATTTGTTTTCAAATTCCGGCATTGGCAAAAGACGGAATTTGCTTAGTTATTTCTCCGCTAATTGCTTTAATGCAAGACCAAATAGAGAATTTAAAAAACAAAGAAATTAAAGCAACCTCTATACCTTCTGGTTCTTCTCAAGATGAAATAATAACCCTTTTTGATACTATAAAATTTGGAAACTATAAATTCCTTTATATTTCTCCAGAAAGATTACAAGCTACTTTTATTCAGCAAAAAATAAAAGAATTAAACATCAATTTAATTAGTATTGATGAAGCTCATTGTATTTCAGAATGGGGACACGATTTTAGACCTTCTTACAGAAATATTAAAATTTTAAGAGAACTAAAGCCTAATGTTAATTTTATTGCGTTAACAGCCACAGCAAACAAAAAAGTATTAGAAGATATTTCTAAAAACTTAGAATTACAAAGCCCTAAAATTTTTAAAAATTCTTTTTCTAGAAAAAATTTAGCGTATCAAATTTTTAAAGTTGATGACAAATTACAACGTTTAATTCAGATATTTAATAAAACAAAAACGCCAACTATTGTTTATGTAAATTCAAGAAAAAAGACCAAAGAAATTGCTAACTTTTTAAATCATAAAGAATTTAAAAGTTCTTTTTATCACGGAGGATTAACTTCAGATGAAAAGCAACAAGCTTTTAATAATTGGATGACCGAAAAAACACCTATAATTGTTGCTACAAATGCTTTTGGTATGGGAATTGACAAAGCAAATGTTGGTTTAGTAATTCATTTAGATTTACCAGCAAGTATAGAAAATTACGTTCAAGAAACAGGAAGAGCTGGCAGAAATAATAAAAAATCTTTTGCCGTTTTATTATTTAATACAAATGATTTATTACTATTTAAAGAAAGGCTAGAAAAAACATTATTAAGTATCAAAGAAATTAAAGAAATCCATAAAAAGTTATATCAAAATTTTAGAATTTCTTTAGGCGAATTAAACACGAATTCTTTTCAATTTAATCTTTTAGAATTTTGCAAAAAATATAATTTTTCGGTTTTAAAAGTAGATGTAGCTCTTAAAATTTTATCTAACAATGGTATCCTAGAAATCAACAATCATTTCAATAAAAAATCGACTCTACAATTTATTGTAAATAGTAAAACTGTTTTAAACTATTTAGATAATAATTCGCATTTAAAAAAGTTTGTCCAATCAATTTTAAGATCTTACACAGGTATATTTGAACAAGAAACTAAAATTAACGAATTTTTTATTGCCAAAAAAACAGGAATTACCACCCAACAAGTTTTTGCAAATTTTAATCGTTTGCAAGATGACAATATCATAAAATTTAATCCTGTAAAAAGTAATGTAGAATTGCATTTTTTACAACCCAGAGAAGATGATATTACTATTAATAGAGCTGCAAAAGCAATGAAAGCATTTATAGTTCAGAAAAAGAAAAAAGCAGAAGATTTAGTGGGTTTTGTAAATAACAACAAGATTTGTAGAAGTATTCAAATTTTACATTATTTCGATGAAATAAAAACAGAAAAATGTGGTGTTTGTGATGTTTGTATTTCTAAGAAAAAAATTGATATTAAAAATTTATCATCAGAAATAATTCAACTTTTAAAAGAAAAGAAAAGTTTAACATCATCAGAAATTAGTAATCTTATTTCTGTTAATGAGAACGTCATTTTAATACATTTGCGCCAATTATTATCAGATAATACAATCACAATAAATTATCAAAACAAATATCAAATAAACATATAATTATGAAAGACTTACGCATTGTTTTTATGGGAACTCCAGACTTTGCTGTTACTATTTTAAAACATTTAGTAGCGCATAATTATACTATTGTTGGTGTAATTACAGCAACAGACAAACCTGCAGGCAGAGGAAGAACACTAAATGAATCTGCAGTTAAAAAATATGCAGCATCCATAAATTTACCAATCCTTCAGCCTAAAAATTTAAAAAATCGAGATTTTCATAAAGAATTAAAAGAACTTAAAGCAGATTTACAAATTGTGGTTGCTTTTAGAATGTTACCAAAAACAGTTTGGCAAATGCCAAAATATGGTACTTTTAATTTACACGCTTCTTTACTGCCAGCATATAGAGGTGCAGCTCCTATTCATTGGGCAATTATTAATGGAGAAACAAAAACAGGCGTCACTACTTTTTTTATTGATGATAAAATTGATACTGGAGAAATTATTCTACAAGAAAAAATTAACATTACAAAAACAGAAACTGTGGGTAGTTTACACGATAAATTGATGTTTATTGGAGCAGAATTGGTAGCAAAAACGGTAGATTTAATTTCTTTAGAAAAAGTAGCCACAACCAAACAACCAGATTTAGAAGAAAAATTGGCGCCAAAATTAAATCCAGAAAATTGCAGAATAGATTGGTCTGATTCTTTAAATAATATCTATAATAAAATTCGCGGATTAAATCCTTTTCCTGCAGCTTGGACTATTATTAAAAATGATGATGAAGAAATTTCTGCAAAAATTTATGCCGTAAGAAAGCAAGAAGAAAAACATTCTTTTACTATTGGAAAAATACTAGCAACCAAAAAAGAATTAAAAGTTGCTGTACCAAAAGGTTATATAATTATAGATGAAATTAAGTTATCTGGTAAGAAAAAAATGGATGTCAAAAGTTTATTAAATGGTTATCGTTTTTCTTTAAAAGCCAAAGTCTTGCAAAGCCTTTAATAGCAAGGATTTTATAAGTTTTTTATTTTTTCAGTCACCTTTATTAACAATTTACTATCATTTATTAACAAAAAGGTGCTTTTTTAGCCTTCAAATTTGCACAAACCCTTATTCCGTCTATATTTGTTAAGCTTTTAAGCAAAAAAAATAATTATCAATTTAAATTTTAAAATCTATTTATTATGAACAAGTCAGATTTAATCGATGCAATGGCTGCAGATGCAGGAATTTCTAAAGCTGCTGCTAAGAAAGCATTAGAATCTTTTACAGGTAACGTAACTTCAGCTTTAAAAGGTGGTGGTAAAGTTGCTTTAGTAGGATTTGGTACTTTCTCTGTTTCTAACAGAGCTGCAAGAACTGGTAGAAATCCTCAAACTGGTAAGACTATCCAAATTGCTGCTAAAAATGTTGCAAAATTTAAAGCTGGTGCTGGATTAAGCAACGCTGTAAACTAAGACTTTTTTAGTTTTAAAGTATATTAAAAACTCTCTTTTTAGAGAGTTTTTTTTTATTTAGTTAATTTTTTCTATATTTAAGAAACATTAAAACCCTAACATTGAAACCGCATAAAGGAAAATTATTAATTGCAGAACCCACTATTTTAAATGACAGCTCTTTTAACAGAACTATTATTTTATTAACTGAGCATACTGCTAATAATTCTGTTGGTTTTATTTTAAATAGACCTTTAAATTATACGGTTAATGATTTATTACCTGAATTAGATTGTGCTTTTCCAATTTATCAAGGAGGTCCTGTAGAACAAGATAATTTATATTTTGTGCATAGAGTTCCGGAATTAATTCCTGACAGTATTGAAGTCGAAAAAGGGATTTATTGGGGCGGTAATTTTGATTCTTTAAGAGATTTGCTCAACAAAAATGAAATATCTACCACAGAAATTCGCTTTTTTTTAGGTTATTCTGGTTGGAGCAAAGATCAGTTAGATGATGAAATGAATCAGAATTCTTGGTTTGTAGGAGAAAATGATTTTGAAAATATTTTATCTATGGATGAAGAAAATCTATGGAAAAACAAATTACTACAAAAAGGTGGAGATTATAAACTTTGGGCAAATGCACCAAGTGATTTTAATCTAAATTAAATACCTGCAATTTGTAATATATTTAAGTTACTGGCTAACTTCTTGCTAAAATCTACTTTAAAAGCTTTCTTTTTATAATTTGTAACTGGTTGCACGCCAACTATTGCATTTGTAATAAAAACTTCATCCGCCTTTTGAATTTCGAAAGGAGAAATAGAAGTTTCTTGAAGAATAAACTCTTTATTTCTTGTTAAGATTTCAATTATTTTTTTTCTAACGATTCCTTTTATACACCCTTCAGTTAAAGCAGGTGTTTTTACAACATTGCCTTTTACAATAAAAATATTACCATTAGTAACTTCTACAACACCTTTTCTTTCATTTAATAGCACACAATTATCTATATCATTTTCATCAGCAAAAATACTTGCTAATGTATTCAACATTCTGTTGTTGGTTTTTAAGGTTGATAAAAGCCCGGAATAATTATAAAAATCTTTATACAAATCTAATCTGTAGATTTCTTTTGTTTGGTATGTGTTTTCTTTTACTTCTATAGTATAATCTATTTCGTTTGTTTTTGGAATGTATAAACCACCTTCTTTTCTAAAAATATTTAAACGAACTCTATAAGAAGTAAATTTTTCTTGAACTGCTGCTGTTTTAAGGATTTCTTTTTCTAAAAATTCTAAGGTAAATTTCATCGGAATTTTCATACGCAACATTCTCATAGAAGCCATTAATCTAAAATAATGGTCTTCCCAAAAAACAACTTTATTATTGATGATTTTAATGGTTTCAAAAATACCATCACCATATTTAAAAGCTCTGTTTTCTAAAGAAATTTTTATGTTTTCTGGTTGTAATAAATTGCCATTAAAATTAATCATACTTTAAAATTTTAGAGTTGCAAAATTACTATAATTAAAAAGATTTGGGTATAAAAAAACTCAACAAAATGTTGAGTTTATATTTTTATGAAAACTAAAATTAAGCACCTATTGTATGTTTTAATTCTTCTATTTGATTTTCCCATAATTGTTTTGCTTCTTCTACTTCATCTTCATCATCAGCAAAATCGGTAACAATTAAAGAAACATCTTTGGTTAGTGCATCAACTTGTATTCTTATTTCAAAAAAGCTATCATCATCTTTGCTTTCTAACCATTTAAAACGAACTTTTTCATCTGGTTTTTTAGTAAGCAATTCTGCTTTTTCTTCTTCTCCTTCCCAAATAAAGCTAAAAACTTTACCTCTAGAATTTACTTTATCTGCAAACCATTCTTGCAAATTAGAAGGAGAGGAAATATACTGATATAGCATATTTGGCGATGCGTGAATAGGTATTTCTAGTTCGTATTTTACTTTATCCATTTTTTTTTACTTGGACTGACAATATAGGTATTAATTCTATTTAAAAAAAATTAAAAACACATCTTGGTAATCTTAAAAAATCAATTATATTTGCAGCCTCAAAACCTAATGGCGAGGTAGCTCAGTTGGTTAGAGCGCAGGATTCATAACCCTGAGGTCGGCAGTTCAAATCTGCTCCTCGCTACTAAAAATCTCAAACAAAAAAAGTTTGAGATTTTTTTATTTTTTTAAACTCTTATAAATAGCAATTCTTATTTTTTCTTCTGTTATCCAGCCATTAAAAGTTGTATAATCTTTCGTTATTTCTGTATTATTTTTTACTTCTTCTAAGGTTTTACTTAAATCAATTTCTCTCTGAACTCTTGATTTTAAATCAACTAGCATTTTTTATAAGCTATCAGTTCTTTTTTATTAGAAACTTTTCCATGACCTGGTAAAATTTTAGTGGTATCGTTTGCTAATAAAATCATTTTTTGAATTCCTGCTATATACCCATCAATACTTCCACCAGAATCTAAATCTATATAAGGAAACTTTCCTTGAAAATAAGCATCGCCAGTATGTAAAACATTATTATTTGTAAAATAAACCAAAGCATCTCCATCTGTATGCGCTTTATGAATATGAGAAATAAAAACAGCGTCATTATTAATATGCATCATCATATCGTTAGTAAAAGTAATTACAGGTAGTGCTTCTTTTGGTGAAGCTTTTTTGGTTCTTCCTCTAATTATTTGATCTACACTCATTCTTTTTCTAACATTTTTATGCGCTAAAATTAAAGCTCCTTCTTTTTGCATATTCTCATTTCCTCCTGTATGATCTCCATGCCAATGCGTATTTAATAAATAATTAACTGGTTTTGGAGTAATTTTTTTAATAGCCTCTAAAATTTTTGGAGTTAGTGGTGCAAACTGATCATCAATCATAAAAACAGCATCTTTACCAACAAATAAAGCAATATTTCCTCCCCTACCTTCTAACATATAAATTTGGTCAGAAAGTTTTGTGGTTACTATTTTTACCTCTTTTTTTTGACTAAATACAGTAGTCGTAATAAAAAAGAGAATGCTAAAAATTTTTATATGTTTCATGATTAATTATTTTGATATTTGTATTTATTGATGAAATATACAAACAATATATTTATAAAAACTTTTTTATGAAAGTACACATACAAATTATTGAAACAGAAAAAATACTAACAATCATTCCGTTATTAACCAAATTAAACGCTAAAACACCTTTAGAATTATTAAAAGAAAGAGTTATAGAAATTTCTAAAATTGCTAATTATGAGTGTGTAGGTTTGTATGTTGATGATAAACTAGCAGGAATTTCTGGACTTTGGTATTCTACCAGACATTATATTGGCAAAACTGTAGAGCCAGACCATGTAATTATTGATGAAACTTTAAGAGGTAAAAACCTTGGTAAACAATTCTTTAACTGGATTGATAATCACGTTAAAAATAAAGGTTGTGAAGCCATTGAATTAAATGCTTATGTAAACAACCCAAAATCGCATAAATTCTACTATAATAAAGGGTATACTATTTACGGTTTTCATTTCTTAAAAGTATTGCGTGATGACAAAAAATTTTATTAATTTTTACTGATAAAATTGTTGTAGAACTCAAAAATCATTTTATATTTGTAGCTCTTTACCACGCGAAAGTAGCTCAGTTGGTAGAGCGTCAGCCTTCCAAGCTGAATGTCGCCAGTTCGAACCTGGTCTTTCGCTCAAAAAAACCGAAACTTAAAAATTTCGGTTTTTTTTATTTTATAATTTCTTTAATTTATCACCAAAAAACAGCAAAAGTACAATTGGAATTCCAAGCGAAATAACCAAGATTTTATTTGTAGAAAATAGAGAAGGATGTAATAATAAGGTCGTTGCAAAACCACCAATTGCTCCACCTAAATGCGCAGAATGACCAATGTTGCCCAATTGCTTTTTCATCCCATAAATAGAATATAATAAATAGCCAACTCCAAAAATATAACCTGGAATAGGAATTGGAATAAAAAACAAATATAATTCCATTCCTGGATATAAAAGTATTGAAGAATACACAATGCCAGAAACTGCACCAGAAGCACCAACAGCACTATAATAAGGTTCGTTTTTATGGTATTGTAATGAATATAAACTTCCAAAAAGTAAGCTAGCAAAATAGATGATTAAAAAATCTGGTGTCCCTAAAATTCTTGCCACAATATCTCCAAATAAATACAACGCATACATATTAAACCCAAGATGCATCCAATCTACGTGTAAAAAACCAGAAGTAAGTGTTCTTATTTTTTCGCCACCTAAAATTCTACTTACTTGAAACTTATATTTATCTAAAAAAGAATAATCTTTAAACCCTTTCATAGAAACCAAAACATTGGCTATTATAATTAATAAAACTGCTTCATTTATAGTATTCATCATTTAACAAACATAACAAATCTCTTTGTCTTTACTATTTATTTTTGAAATTAAATACAGATATTTGCAACTTACAATAAGTAGTTTATGAACTTTGTAATTTTTGCAATTACTTATCCTTTTATTTGGTTGCTCTCTAGACTTCCGATGAGAATTTTATATATAAAATCTGATTTTCTTTATTTATTGATTTATTATGTTTTTCGATATCGAAAAAAAGTAGTTTTAGATAATTTAAATTTAGCTTTTCCTGAAAAATCAGCAAAAGAAAAAAAGGAAATTTCTAAACAATTTTTTAAACATTTTACAGATACATTTATTGAAACAGTAAAAGGTTTATCAATAAGTAAAAAAGAAATCTTAAAGCGATACAAATACAAAAACCCTGAGTTGGTAAATGATATTATAAAGAAAGGAAAAAGTATTGCTTTAGTAGGTTCTCATCAGGCAAATTGGGAGTGGTTAGCTTCTTTTCCTTTGGTTTTACATTGCAAAATAAATGGCGCATATAAAAGTTTAGGAAACAAATATTTTGACAAAGTTGTAAAAGATTCTAGAGAACGTTTTGGTTTTGACTGTTATGAATCGTCTAAAACAGTAAAAGCAATTTATCAAGATTATTCTAAAAAAACTCAAGGTGCCTACTTATTACTGAGTGATCAATCTCCACAATGGCACAAGGCTACTTACTGGACAAACTTTTTTGACATTAATGTACCAATTTACACAGGTGCTGAAGCACTTTCTAAAAGATTTGATTTAGCTGTTGTTTATTGGGAAACAAAAAAAATAAAAAGAGGTTATTACGAAACTGAATTTAAAACTATCACTGAAAACCCAAAAAAACTTAACGATTTTGAAATTACAGATAGATATATTGAATTTACACAAGAGGGTATTAGAAATCAGCCTGAATACTACTTGTGGTCTCACAAAAGATTTAAACATAAAGATAAATTTGATGATTGGAAACAACTAAAAATTTCTAAATCGAAAATAAAAAAGTAATTTTAAATTAAAAATACATAACAATATGCAACGCTTTGTTTTTTATATTACCTATCCAATACTTTGGTTTTTATCTTTATTACCAATGCGAATTTTGTATGTTCTATCAGATTTTTTCTTCTTTCTTTTGTATTATATTTTTGGATATAGAAAAGAAGTCATCAACCAAAACTTATTGTATGCTTTTCCTGAAAAAACAGAAAAAGAACGTAAAATTATTGCAAAAAAATTCTATAATCATTTAACAGATATTTTTATTGAAAGTTTAAAATCGCTTTCTATTTCTAAAAAAGAGGTGTTAAAACGTTATCAATATAAAAACCCAGAATTGGTAAATAAATACGCAAAAGAAGGCAGAAGTATTGCTTTAGTTGGTGCACATTTGGCAAATTGGGAATGGTCTATTAGTTTACCTCTTGTTTTAAATATAACCGTTTTTGGGGCTTATAATAAATTAAGAAATGAAACTTATGAAAAAGCCTTAAAAGATAATAGAGAGAAGTTTGGTGTTGTAGGAATGAGAACTTCTGATACCATAACAAAAATGTTAAGTAACTTTAAAAATAAGGTGCAAGGAGCATATATTCTTTTAAGTGATCAATCTCCATTAGTTGAAAAAACTTTTTATTGGACGAACTTTTTTGGTGTAAAAGTTCCTGTTCATACTGGTGCAGAAATGATATCCAAAAAATTTAATTTAGTGATGATTAATTATAGTACAAAAAAAATTAAAAGAGGTTATTATGAAACTGAATTTGAACTCATTACAGAATCACCTAAAGATTTTGAGAATTACGAAATCACTGAAAAATATTTAACAATTACAGAAGATAATATAAAAAAACAACCAGAGCTTTATTTGTGGTCTCATAAAAGATTTAAACACAAAGATCGTTTTGAAGAATGGCAAAAAATGAATAATGCTAAACAACAAAAGAAAAAGAGCTAAATTGTGTTAATACAATTTAGGTCTTTTTCTTAATTATATATTAGTAAAGACTACTTAATAATCTCCTTAATTTCATCAATAAATCTAATCGCTAAAGCGTCTGCAGCTTGTTGCGATTTTGCCTCTGTATAAATTCTGATAATTGGTTCTGTATTCGATTTTCTTAAGTGAATCCACTGTTCTGCAAAATCAATTTTTACGCCATCAATCGTATTTACATCTTCGTTTTTATAGGTTGATGCCATTGTTTCTAAAATCTTATCAACATCAATTTCTGGTGTTAATTGAATCTTATTTTTACTCATAAAATAACTTGGATAAGAATCTCTTAGTTCTTTACAAGACATTTTTTTATGTGCTAAATGCGATAAAAATAAGGCAACACCCACCAAAGAATCACGTCCATAATGAGAAGCAGGATAAATGATTCCGCCATTTCCTTCACCGCCAATTACAGTATTGGTTTCTTTCATTTTAATTACCACATTTACTTCTCCTACTGCTGATGCTGTATAGTTGCCTCCGTGTTTTTGGGTGATGTCTCTTAATGCTCTAGAAGATGATAAGTTAGAAACAGTATTTCCACCACCTAATCTACCTAAAACATAATCTGCACAAGCCACTAAAGTATATTCTTCACCGAACATAGAACCGTCTTCAGAAACAATTGCCAATCTATCTACATCTGGGTCTACAACAATACCAAAATCTGCTTTTTCTTTTACTACTAATTCTGATATATCTGTTAAGTGTTCTTTTAAAGGTTCTGGATTGTGAGGAAATTGCCCATTTGGAGTGCAATACAATTCAACACACTCTACACCTAATTCTTTTAATAAAGCTGGAATAAAAATCCCTCCAGTAGAATTTACACCATCTACAACCACTTTAAAGTTTGCTTTTTTAATTGCTTCTGTATCTACCAATTCTAAATTTAAAACTTCGTTGATGTGTTTTTCTACATACGATTTATCTTTAGAATAGGTTCCTAAATCATCTACTTCAGAAAATTCGAAATCTTCACTTTCTGCTAATTCTAAAATTTTTACACCTTCAGCTCCATTTAAAAACTCTCCTTTTTCGTTTAATAACTTTAAAGCATTCCATTGTTTTGGATTGTGAGAAGCTGTTAAAATGATACCTCCATCTGCATTTTCTAAAGGAACTGCAACTTCTACTGTTGGTGTAGTTGACAAGCCTAAATCTACAACATCTATTCCTAAACCCACCAAAGTATTGGCTACTAAACTAGAAATCATTTTACCAGAAATACGGGCATCTCTACCTATTACAACCTTAATTTCTTTTTTGTTGTTATTTCTTTCTTTGATAAAAGCTCCGTAAGCGGATGCAAATTTTACAGCATCTATTGGGGTTAAATTATCGGAAGTTTTACCGCCAATGGTTCCTCTAATTCCTGATATTGATTTTATTAATGTCATTGTAGTTTTATTAAAGTGCAAATATAATTTATTGAAGCGTAAAATTAATAAACAAATATTATTTTTTGGTTTAGAAATCTGTTATTAAAAAAGTGCGTTAGGGATTGTAGTGGAAATCCTTTTTTTGAAGAATGATAAAAAAGATTGCAACGTAAAGCCCGACCTTTAGGGAACGCAAAAAAAAAGAGTACTCAGCATTTAGTGTTTAGTGTTTAGTGTTTAGTGTTGATAACTAAAGATTGGTTTTTTAGAGAATTAAAAAAATAAATATAAGAAATTCTAAAATAAATTTAGAACAAGAAAAAGCCGTTACAAATTGCAACGGCTTTAAGATATTTAGATTTCTGGTAGAAAATTATTATTTCTTTTTGTTACCAGCTTCCATTTTCTTTTTTAAATCTGCAAGACCACCAATGTCTCCTAAGGTAGTTTTTTCTGCTTCAGCAGCCTTTTTAACAGCAGCTTTTACATTTCTTTTTTCTTGCTCTCTAAAGATAGATGTATGAGAAACAACTACTCTTCTGTATTCTTTAGAAAATTCTAAAACTACAAATTCTGCGGTGTCTCCTTTACCTAATTTAGAACCATCTTCTTTGTCTAAGAATCTTGTTGGTGCAAAACCTTCTACTCCACCAGGTAAAGTTACAGTTGCGCCTTTATCGTTCTTTTCTTTAATTGTTCCTTGGTGTTTAGAACCGATTGCAAACGTAGTTTCGTGCTCATCCCAAGGATTTTCTTGAGTTTGCTTGTGACCTAAGTTTAACTTTCTATTCTCTACATCTAATTCTAATACCTGAACTTCTAATTTTTGACCAACAGTTACAAAATCTGATGGATGTTTTACTTTCTTAGTCCAAGATAAATCTGAGATATACACTAAACCATCTATACCTTCTTCTAACTCTACAAACACACCAAAGTTTGTATAATTTCTTACAGTACCTGTATGAGTTGAGCCTACTGGATATTTAGTGGTAATATCTGTCCAAGGATCTGGGTGTAATTGTTTGATACCTAAAGACATTTTACGGTCTTCTCTATCTAAAGTTAAAATTTGAGCTTCTACTTTATCTCCAACTTTTACAAAGTCTTGTGCAGAACGTAAGTGTGTTGACCAAGACATTTCAGAAACGTGAATTAATCCTTCTACTCCTTGTTCTACTTCTACGAATGCTCCATAATCTGCTAAAACAACTACTTCACCAGTTACTTTATCACCCACTTTTAAGTCAGCACTTAAAGCTTCCCATGGATGCGCAGATAATTGCTTTAATCCTAATTGAATTCTAGATTTGTTATCATCAAAGTCTAAAATTACAACATTTAATTTTTGATCTAATTCTACCACTTCGTTTGGATGATTAATTCTAGACCAAGATAAATCTGTGATATGTACTAAACCATCAACGCCACCTAAATCAACAAATACACCATAAGAAGTAATGTTTTTTACAACACCTTCTAATACTTGTCCTTTTTCTAGTTGACCAATAATTTCTTTTTTCTGTAATTCAATATCAGCTTCAATAAGTGCTTTGTGAGAAACCACAACATTTTTAAATTCGTGGTTGATTTTCACCACTTTAAATTCCATTGTTTTCTCAACATATTGATCGTAATCTCTAATTGGTTTTACATCAATTTGAGAACCTGGTAAAAATGCTTCGATTCCGAAAACATCTACAATCATACCACCTCTAGTTCTACATTTAACAAAACCGTTAACAACTTCGCCAGTTTCGTGAGCATTATTTACACGTTCCCAAGCTTTAATTACTCTTGCTTTTTTATGCGATAATACTAACTGACCAGAAGAATCTTCTCTTTTATCAACTAATACTTCTACTTTATCTCCAACAGCTAAACCTGGATTGTAACGGAATTCGTTTAAAGAAATAACTCCTTCAGATTTAGAGTTAATATCGATAATTGCATCTCTATCCGTAATTCTGATTACAGTTCCTTCAATTACATCACGCTCGTTTACAAAACCTACAGTTCCTTCTAACGCTTTTTCGAATTCAACTAGTTTTTGTTCATCAACTTCATCAATACCTTCTTCGTATCTGTGCCAGTTAAAATCAGCTAAAAATTGTTCTGGATTTACTGTTTCTTCAACAGTTTCTGTAACTTCTGCAGTTGCAGTTTCTTGTACTTCAGTAGCAACTACTTGCTCTTCAGTTTTTTTTGTTTCTTCAGACATTTGTCTAAAATAATTTTGTATCTTATTGTTTTACAGATTTTTAACGAGTTAAACGCAAAGAGTTGTTTTTATAAATTTCTATCTTTAATTCCTTTTCTAAATCTGTTATCGTAAAAAGGAGTGCAAATTTACAAAAATCATTTGATTTTTAGCCAATTAGAATTAAATTAATTATTCTTTTTATTCTTGATACTCAAAAAACTACCTTTGCATTTTTAAAACCCCTTTTGGGTTGATTTTAATGACGATGGATAAAAAAACAAAAGATTTAGTTGATAAAGGGATTATGCTTCCGTTAATGGAAGAATTTTATACGATACAAGGCGAAGGTTCTCATACAGGAACCGCAGCTTATTTTATAAGAGTTGGTGGTTGCGATGTGGGGTGCCATTGGTGCGATGTTAAAGAAAGTTGGGACGCAAATTTGCATCCGCCAACTTTGGCAGATACCATTGTAAAAAATGTAAAAAAATATGCCAATACTGTTGTTATTACTGGTGGCGAACCTTTAATGTGGTCTATGGATTATATTACTAAAAACCTTCAAGAAAATCATATTAAAACACATATAGAAACTTCTGGAGCGTATTCTTTTTCTGGAAAATGGGATTGGTTTTGTTTATCACCCAAGAAAACAAAATTACCTTTAAAAGAAAATTATAGAGAAGCAGATGAGTTAAAAATGATTATTCACAATCAAAGTGACTTTATTTTTGCTGAACAAGAAGCTGCAAAAGTTGGTAAGAAATGTCAACTTTTTTTACAACCAGAATGGAGTAAAAAAGAAAAAATGACCGAACAAATTGTAGCGTATGTAATGAAAAATCCGAAATGGAAAATATCTTTACAAACACATAAATATTTGAATATTCCTTAATTTTTTTAGAAGCTATTTCCTGCTTTCCGCACTCGCTTTTTTTCGTTCCTCAAAAAGAGCTCAAACAAATGCTCCAATCAGGGCTAAGACTATTTAATAATTTTTAGTTAATCCTTTAATTTACTGTCAACTAAAGAGCAAATTCGCTCAAACTGTTCTTTAATTCCCATATCAGAATTGTCAAAAAGAATGGCATCATCAGCCTTTATTAAAGGAGAATCTTTTCTTGTAGAATCTATTCTATCACGTTCTTGAACATTAAAAAGGATGTCATCAAAATTTACATCATCACCTCTATCAATTAATTCTTTATAACGCCTTTTTGCTCTTTTATCAGCAGAAGCTGTCATAAATAATTTTAATTCTGCATCAGGAAAAACAACAGTGCCAATATCTCTACCATCCATAACAATTCCGCTATTTTTACCCATTTTTTGTTGTTCTGCAACTAGTTTCTTTCTTACTTCTGAAATTGTAGAAACTTTACTAACTAATTGAGAAACTTCTAAAGTTCTTATTTCTTTTTCTACATTATTTCCATTTAAAAACATTTCAGCAAAACCAAGTTTATTATTAAACTGAAAAGAAAGCGCTATTTTTTTCAAATTAGAAATAAGTTCTTTTTTATTTAAAAAGTCTTTTCCTACAAAATTATTTTGCTTAGCAAATAAAGTAACTGCCCTGTACATAGCTCCTGTATCTACATAAATATAATTATATTTTTTTGCTAGTAATTTTGCGATGGTACTTTTTCCTGTTGATGAAAATCCATCTATGGCAATAATAATATTTTTATTCATTCTATCTTCTTCTATCTAAATCTATTAGTAAACTAAAAGTACTCGCATTTGTTGCAGAGTGAAATTTAGAATACGCATAATTTAATTTAAATTTATTCATTTTAATTCCAAATCCAAAAGAAATTCCGCTAAATGTTCTAGCATTTTGCAATTTTAATTCGGCGGCTCTTCTAAAATTATATCCTAATCTAATATTAATTGCACTTTTAGGAAACAGTTCTGCTCCAATTACAAAATGACGCAAAGTATTTGCTAAAAACCCAACATTTTCTTCTGTAATATTGCCTTCTAAATCAGTAGTTCTTTCTGATGGATTCGCTACAGAAATATTCCATTTTTGTAAATTATCTATAGTTGCATACCACTTTAAAGGCACGTGTTCTAACTGATATGATCCTCCCAAAGCCAATTTAAAAGGCAGTCTTTCTCTTTTTCCGTTAAATGATTTTACTTGAGTTCCTAAATTTCTAGCAACCAAAGTAATTGTAAAAGGTTTATAAGGATTGTTATATAAAATTGCAAAATCTGTAGAAACACCAATTGAACTATAATTTGAAATATTAGAATTAATGAGTCTAATATTTGCTCCAAAATGTAAGTTTCTCCAAGGAAGTTTAAAAGCATAACCTGTAGACAATGCTATGTCACTTGCATTAAACTTTCCTGTTTCATTTCCTTTTTCATCAGCACCAATTAAAGTTCCATAATTAAGATATTTTATACTTCCATGAATTGTTCCAAATCTTCTTGAAATTGTTTTTGCATACGACAAAGAACCAATATTGATACCCGCTAAATAACTTGTATAGTTTGCAGAGAGTTTATTATCAATTTCTCCACTAATTACAGCAGGATTCCATATAGGTTGATTAACATCATCAATGAAAGTCAAAACTTCTCCTCCTAAAGCTATCTGCCTAGCAGAAGTAGATAAGTTCAAAAATTGATATACATCTTCACCACCAATTTGTCCTTTAATAGTGAAAAAAGAAAATAAACAAAAAATTATTAGAAATTTTTTATGATACATTATAAATAAACAATCAATTATAATTCAATAACGAAAATACTCCAATATATTTCAAAACCTTCAATAAAAAGTATAAAAAAACCTCATATCGATTGATATGAGGTTTAAGTTTCTGAAGATGTTTCAGAAAAAAGAAAGGCGGCGACCTA